>CAYZTP010000005.1:22686-40847 GCA_964481555.1 uncultured Clostridia bacterium
CAAAACTATAACGAAGAAAAAACCGTAAGGTACGATTCTTATTTCCATAAAAAAAGCGGGCGAACCGCCCGCTTTTTTCAACGCTGATTATTCGGCGGAGAAATCTTCTTTCCCAACGCCGCAGAGAGGACATACGAAATCGTCGGGAATGTCTTCCCATTTGGTTCCGGGCGCGATTCCGTTATCCGGATCGCCCGTTTCCTCGTCGTATTCGTAGCCGCAAACGTTACAAATAAATTTAGCCATAAGTTTTACTCCTTCTATTAATTTTTTCGGATATCAAGCGCAATCTCCTGCGCCAAAGCCCTTAAACGAACCGCCGTCCCCTCTTTTACCGACGAGACCATCGTCACTTTTTCTCCGATTTGCGTCATATTTTTCCAAGCGGAAATTTTTTCCTGCATTAATCCGCCCGCCTGCGGCGACCAGGAGCCGTTTTCCACAATCGCATATTTGCGGTTTTGGAACGCGTGCGCCTGCAAATCGTTTAAAAAGTTTTCCATGTTGATAAAAATACCGTTGTTATAAGTAGCGGAAGCAAACACAAGGTGCGAATAACGAAACGCCTCCGCCACTAATTGCGAAAGTTCGGTGTGGGAAACGTCGTAAACGCGCACGTTCTTTTCGCCCGCTTTTACAATTTCCGAAGCCAAAATTTCCGCAGCGTTCGCCGTATCTCCGTATATCGACGCGTAAAATACCGCCACGCCCTTTTCTTCGGGTTCGTATGCGCTCCATGTGAGATATTTATCAAGATACCAACCGATATTTTCCCGCCAAACGGGACCGTGAAGCGGACAAATCATATTGATCGTTAACCCCGCGGCTTTTTTTAACGCATTCTGTACCTGTACGCCGTATTTTCCCACAATATTAAAATAGTAACGGCGGGCGTCGGAGAGAAAATCGCGTTCAAAATACACTTCGTCGGCAAAAATACTGCCGCCCAGCGCGCCCCAAGCGCCGAATGCGTCGGCGGAAAACAGCGTGCCCGTCGTTACGTCGTAACTGAACATGACTTCCGGCCAATGAACCATGGGCGCAAATACGAATCGCAGCGTATGGCTGCCCGTGCGAAGAAGGTCGCCCTCTTGTACAAGATGCAAATTTTTGCCTTCAAACGGGAAAAAGTTCGCCAGCATTCGCGCAATTTTTTGGTTGCAGACGACTGTTACCTGCGGATACGTTTCAATCACACGCAAAAATGCAGCCGAATGGTCGGGTTCCATATGGTGAACGACGAGATAATCGAGCGGTCTGCCGTTTAACGCAGCCGCCACGTTTTCAAGGTACAAATCGGCAACCGAGCGATCCGTCGTGTCGAATAGCACGGTTTTTTCGTCGAGCAACAAATAGGAGTTGTACGAAGTTCCGCGCGGCACGGGATAAACGCTTTCGAACAAGGATAACGTTCTATCGCTTCCGCCCACATAAACGAGATCGTTTTTAATAAAAGTAATATTGTGCATATACGCTCCTAAAAAAATTCACGACGATATTCTACCATAGTTTGCGCAATTTGGCAAGAGCTAACGCACAAAAAGAAAAAAATTTAACGGCAAATAAGGCGTAAAAGCGGCAAAATCATGAAACGTTTTACGGCGGAAGAAACCTTAGTCTATATGACGGAACTATTGCTTTCCTATTTATGGGTTAGACGTCGATATTGAAAGCAAATACCCGTCATGAAGCACACTGTAACAAAATTCTTTCCCGAGTCTCCTATACCCATAGAAAATCCTTTTGATGGACGCTTTAGACGGAATAATCCCCCGGTTCTATCGGGGGATTATTCTTCGCTGTTTTCTTGACTCACCCAAAGAGTGTATTCCGATATACAATCAGTTTTGTGGATTCTCTATCGAACACACCCTTACGGCGAGGCTTTCTTTATATTCAGTTTTTAATTATACCGTTGCGTAACTTTCGTCTTAATTCAAACTACCATCGCTACCGCCGTCTTGTTCGCTGCCGTCATCGGACGTTATCGGCGTTACCGTAACGGTGATAGACTCGCTTTCGTTGTCGCCCTCCGTCGTAGAGAAGGAAACCGTATACGTTCCGTTTACAGTCGTCACTGTGAACGATTCGTCGGAATTATTCGTGCAATCGGTTGCGACCTCGGTCGTACCGTCAACCACAAATCCTAACACTTCAACGATTTTTCCGTCTTCTGCGTTATACAAAACGTATACCTTATATACGGAATCGGCAGTGGTGTACGAGGTTTCTAAGCGTAACGTGACCGCTCCGGACGAAATTTCACCCGTCAAATCGTTTTTATCATACTCAAAGTCGTAGTATTGCACTTCGTAGGTATAATATTGTCCGTTCACGGTGTAAGCATAAGAAACGAATCTCCATACGTTGTTCCCTAAATCCGTATAGCTTGACGCACAGATTAATTCTCCCTTATATTTTAAAGTCGGGTAGAATTCTTCGCCGGGCTGATAATAGACGACGTTGCCTTCTTCGTCGTAACTCTTCGGGAAGGAAAACAATGTATAAAGAAGTTTTTCGGAATATACGACCGATCCGTCGCTCATCATACAAATTTCGGTAGCGCGAGTAAGCGAATAGACGATAAAAGTCGATATACCGGAACTGGTCTGATACAAGAAGAAAGACATATGATAGAGGTTACCGTCGCTTCCCGTAAATTCCGCCGTAAACAAATTCCCGTAACTACCGTAAAGATAACCGGCGCGGCTGAGCGTACCGTTGCTGAGCGTAATAAGGTTGCCTTCTTCATCCACTAAATAATTAAACGCACCGGAAAGCGTATAGACCATTTCGCCCTCTTCGTTGTATTCGCCCATGATGGAAAGAATACCGTACATTCCTGCGAAATAGGAACTATACGACGAACCGTAGTACGATATATAAGTATACCACATATAGTCATAAGCGGTAATTCCGCATATCGTTGCGTCTTCGTCTATTGCAAAGCTTTCCTCGATCAAGTCGAATGTGATTTCATAATTGTACGTAAATGCATACTGTTTTGCGCTGTTGTTCAGGAAAACGGAACGGCTATCGGCAAGAATTGCATATACTGCTCCGCTCTGATAACCGACAATTACGTAATAGCTTGTTGTTTGTCCCGTAGAGCCGTCGGTGTATGTAGCCGAAACACTGAACGTTGCCTCACCCGTAGGCGTAAAGGAAAGCTCATTGCCTTCTGTATCCGTCAAATAGATCGCGCCGCCGTCGAAATAACGATAGGTCTTTTCCTCTCCGTCTGTCGCGGAATAAGATATCGTGCGAGAAGTTCCGTTCGCGGCAATCGTAAGAGTAGTGCAACTGAATCCGTATTTATTCGCATTCTCTCCGCCGTATCGGTACAAACACACTTGATCGCCCGTTTTTTCGTACAAATAGGTATATTGGTTATCGATTGTCACGACTCCGCCTTCGGAAAAGATAATGGAAGAGAAATCGTTCGCGTAATATGTTTCGCTTTCTCCTACCGTATAGAAAACCCCTACGCCGCTTGCATTGTACTCATAGCGGAACAACGCCATACCCGTTCTGTCGCCGGTGGTAAAGTAGAACAGACTATCGGACACGATAGTATAAGTACCAACCTCTTTACTGCCGTAGGAACCGTAGTAAGTCGCGCCGTTAACGCCGTCAAGAACGATTACGGTAAGATCGTCTTTGTTATAATAAGTTCCCGCAATGGTATCGTTCTTGATGATAAAGGCATAATAGTATGTTTCCGATTCAACGTAATAGCTGAGCTCCCCGACAATCGTCTTGTCTTCTTCGGAAGTAGCGCCTGCAACCGTAACGGTATAGCCGTTGATGCTGTATGTGGCTTCCGTATAGACCTCGGAAGAGGAACCCTCATGAATCTCAGCGACATCGTATCCGTTTAAAACGATGTAACCCGTCACCAGATCGTTATCGACAATCAAATATGAGCCGGCTTCCGCGCCGCGAAGCTTGAACGCGTTCTCCAAGTCGATAAGATCGAAGTAGTAATAAGAAGTACTCGAAATATACACGAAGACGGCGGTTTGCCCGTCGAGCGTGCTGGAAACATATTCATACCGCCCGTATTCCACGGCTTCGCCGACAGTGTATTCTGCAATAGACGTTGTTTCGTCAAGCACAAGCTGAGCGCCTTCCGCGGTATACGTCTTGTTTGCACTTCCGCAAATCCGGAAATAATCACCGATGATCGTGAATTTCACCGGCATGCTGCCGTCGTCCAACGTAAACGTATATACTACCGCACCGTACAGCCCGAATGCCGTATAGTCCTCAGACGTATAAGTGCCCTGATAGTCCTCACCGTCTTTGGTATAAACGATAATGTAGTTCCCGTTTTCATCCTGACTGTCGGTCACGGTAATGGTATCGTCTTCGCTTTGGTCGTCGGTGTCAGCCCAAGCCTGATACGATCCGAGCGTAATCAGATCGGTGGTCTCATAATAGAAGAAGTAGTATTTGGTAGAGCCAACCGCAAAGGTAAATTTGAAAGTCGTGTTTCCGTCAGCCGACGTAAACGTGTATATGTACGCGCTCATGCCCATGCTTTCGACAATCTTGGCGGTATAATAACCCTCGGTTATAGTAGTCGTACCGTCCTCTGCGGTAACAATATAAACGGCATGGTATCTATCCTCGTCGTCGCTCTCTACCTTAGTGCCGTCAACCGTAATTTTGACGTTTTCCGCACCGTATCGATAGAGATCCATAGGAGCTTGATCGAGCTTCTTAAATGTTGTCTCCGAAAGGGTGAAATAACCATATCCGCTTCCACCGGCTACGCGAATATAGTTTGTATAATCCGTAAACAAACCGGAAACAATATTTCCCGCCGCATCTTGATAGATTGCAAAGTATTCGGTGAGTACAAGTTTTGCACCGTCCCCGGACTCAGACGCGTATACGGTTGTATAATCGACCGAATCATTGTCCGTACCGGATGAGAGTAAATAATAGACCGCATAAGAGGTCGATGTCGTATCCAACATGAATGTGAACGTCGTCGCCTGCGTCTCCGCCCAGTCGGCAACCGTCCCCGTCACCGTATAAACAAAACCGTAGCCTTGCGATTCCTCAACCTTTCCAGTAGAAACGACACTTAATGCCGAATCGTGCAATTCGTAAAGAGTCGCCGTACCGTCTCCGTTAAGGACAAGATAAGGGGCGCTACCCTTTGAGGACGAAGAGGGATTATAACTGTAATATTCCGAGTAGCCGACAGACTTGTTTTCAAACGTGTAGTCGGTTTTAACGAGGAATATATAAGTATCGCTGTCCGTGTTTACCGTTATCTTGTATCCGCCGAGCGCAGAAGACGCATAGGTATAGGTGCCGGAAAACTGATCGCTGCCGTTCGTATATGTTGCAGTGGAACAACCGTCGAGCGTGAGAGTGGCGGCGCCGTCCGTAAATTGCGCGTCGAATGCAGAAACGTAAATTTCATAAACGTAAAAGTTGTCCAGCGGCTTAATTTTTATCGTTCCAATCGTGGTCCCATCGGTTGTTGAAAGCGTAACAACGTTGTTCTTAATGGTATAGTATACCCATATGGAGGAAGAACTGGTTTGATATAACGCCGCACCAAAGCCGTTTAACGTAATCAACGGATAATAATAATTTCCCGCGGAATACATGGGCATTGCGCCGTAATTATATTCGTCGCCGCGAAGCATATATACCGTATAAGTGTTTCCGTTTGTGGCGCTTACCGTTCCTATCGTGAAATAAAGTATCGTTTCTTCACCAGAAACTTCGTCTGTGAACGTAGCACAATAAATACCGTCCTCGTCGATCGTATAAGTCCCGCTTTTATAGAACTTATTATCATCCTCATTAGAGGAATACGAGCATTCGTCGGTATCGGTCAAGGAAATTATGATTTGAGTATAAATATAACCGTTGCTATATAGATAATACGAGCCTTTTCTGTTAGAGTAATAGACGAACGTTCCGTTTTCGTTGACTTTTGCGTTAAGAGAAATCTCGTCGCCTTCGAATACGTAAACTTCCTTTCTTTCATTATAACTTCCGAGAATATCTACCCCGCCGCGGCTAAGAACGGCAGAACCTGCCTCATCGTGATTCAGATAGATATAGTCATAGCCGCCGAATAAATCGGTGTAACCTTTGTTCCACACAGCATAGACGATCGTATCATCGGTCATCGTCTGTCGAGTTCCTGCGATAACCGCATCCGAATAATCCGCATCTTGCTTGGTCGCCCAACCGAAGAAACGATATCCTTCAACATCTGTCGTACAATTGTCAAGCACATATTCCTGTTCATACAGGTATGTCTCATTTTTGACTTCACGCGAGCCGTCCGGATATACGATATTGTATATCAAAAAGTATGATTCGCGATTGAAATACAGCTCATAAACGTTCTTCTCTGCATCTTCGCTAATCGTAAGTTCCGTTTTGTCGTCTCGAAGGGAATCAAACTCGTATCCCGTTACGGTAAGAGAAGGAGCAAACTCTTCCCCCACATAATAATAACCTGCGTCGTATGCGGGGATCTCGGTATAGGTCGATTGATCGTCAAGATTCTGCAGATAGACGTTAACCGTGTATTCCGCCATATATTTGGCGGTCAACGTAATAGCATTTGCAGGCATTTTTTCGCTGTCGCTCAATTTGGAACCGTTATAATCCCAACTTCCGAAACGCAGCTCGCCCTTCGTCGGAACATAATCCCGAACTGCCGTTGCGATAACGGCGCCTTGCTCAACGTAAAGAGTCTTGCCGAGCGTTAAGGTTCCGCCGTCAAGATCGAAATTTATCGCATAGCCTTGCGCCCATTTCGCATAATAGGTAACACCCTTTTCGAACGTTGCTTCCGTTACGGCGTCTCCACTGTAATCTTCGCTGGTATACCAGCCTTTAAAGAAGTATCCCTCTCTTTCCACCACGGGAAATTCAATGGCAGAACCGGATTCGCCGGAAAGGGTAAGCGTCTGACCGTCGTACGTGACAAAGCTTGCCGTAACATCGTTAGAACAAGCCGCAAACACTCCTGCCGCAACAACGAATACGGCGGTAACTCCGCACAAAAAGATTTTCTTCCAAAGTTTCATTATTATCTCCTCCAAACAGGAATCGTTTTTTAATTTACTTACTGTTTTCCGATATACGAAGAAAAGCCCCGAGGCGATTAACCCTCGGATTTTTTCTCCCAAATTGCCGTCAACGTTACTCCTTCCGGCGCTTCGCTCAGCTCTTGCGTTGTGTACGTAACCGTTGTGACAACGCCTTCATCGTCGATCTCCGCCGACCAACCGTCAAATTGGTAACCCTCGCGAATCGGATCACTCAAACCGTTCTTCGCCGTTGTATTCATCATCGCATTTTCCGTTTTCATGAACGATACCACATACGCTCCGTCTGCGGACAATGCGCAACCCCAAACAACGGGGCGGAAACCGGTATTCCAACGCGCGCTCCATTGCGACGGAAGTTCTTCCGCTTCACAATAGATTGTGAGATAACTGCACCCGTTAAATGCATGATCGCCAATCGAGACAATTTCTTCGCGCAGAATAATCGAGGTGAGTCCCGAACAATTCTTAAACGCATACGCTCCGATGTCAATCAACGATGCGGGAAGATTTAAACTTGTCAGCGCAGTGCAATTATAGAACGCATAAGCGCCGATGCTCTGTAAATTGTTCCCGAACACTACCGACGCCAATGAACTGCATTTATAGAAAATCTTCGTATCCAACGCAGTCAAACTGTCGGGCAAAACGATATCCGACAACGAGGTACATTCGTTAAATGCGTAACTGCCGAGCGTCGTAAGAGAAGAGCTAAGATCGACCGTTTCAAGTGAAGCGCATTTATTAAACGCTTTCATTCCGATCGTCGTCACATTGTCCGGAATTTCGATCGAAGTTAAAGAAGAACATCCGCTGAACGCATAATCGCCGATCTCCGTCAAAAGAGAACCGTCCGCAAAGGTAACTTTCAGCAGATCCGAACAACCGTAGAACGCATAAGCTCCGATCGATGTCACCCATTTCGGAATATTGAGCGTCATAAGTCCCGATTTATAGAATGCTGAACGCCCGATTCTTTCCACCGACGACGGAATATCAATATGACGCAGATTCTCACAATTATAAAAAGTGTAATCACCGATTTCCGCCAAATCGCTCATATTGGAAATATACACGTTTATCAAACCGGTGCAACCGTTAAATGCATTGGATCCGATATAAAGAACGCTGTCCGCAATCGATATATTACCGAGCGACGTGCATTGATAGAATACATAATTGCCGATTCCTACCGTTCCGTCTGCAATCGAAATGCTTGACACAGAGGTGTTTTCAATGTACCCGACAACCCAATTCCCGACATAAACGGGATTCCCGCTTGCGGTGTTCGACCAGATATAAGTTTCATAGAATGCCCACGTCCCAATATAGGTTACCGACTTGGGAATTGTAATGGAAGAGTTGCCGAATGAGGAGCATTTGTAAAAGGCATAACTTCCAATCGTCTGTAAAACGCTTTCGTCTCCGCCCAACGAAATTGTTCCGCGACCGAGAACGTTGCATTTGGCAAATGCATACCGTCCGATTTCCAGCACGTCGTCGCCGATCGTAAGCGACATTAAAGCTTGGTTGTTATAAAACGCATACGAACCAATATACTTAACGCCTGCGGGAATGATAAGATTGACAATACCGCTTCCCGAAAATGCGTAATCGGCGATACCCACCGTTCCTTCTTTAAACGTCGGTTCTTTCGGAAGCTCCGAACCATATCCGATCGCCCAGTTCCCCGCATAGAATATTTCGTCTTGAATATCCGTAAGCGCCGTATCGGAGAATGCCGAAGATCCTAACGATGCGAGACGCTCTCCGATCGACACTTCCGAAAGCGAAGTACAGTTGCGGAATGCATTCGCCCCGATCGTAACTACGTCATCGGCAAAGTTAAAAGCGGTAAGAGCCGTGCAATTATAGAAGCATCTTGCGCCGATAGAAGCGACCGAATCGCCTTTAGTAACGCTGACGAGATTAAAGCACCCGCTAAAAGCGTTATCGCCAAGCGTTTGAACGCCCTTCCCGAGATTGACGGTTTTCAGCTCCCCGCAACTTGAGAATACGGAATCGCCCAATGTTACCAACGTATCGGGAAACGTCACAGACGCCAAAGCGTCGCAGTCTTCGAATGCGGATGCTCCGATCGAAGTTACGTTGCCGAGATCGACCGACTCCAATGCCTTACAATAGCGGAAAGTATAATCTTCGATTGCGGTAACACTTTGCGGAATCTCGACGGAGAGCAACTTCCGACAACTCTGGAACGCTCCGGTTCCGATAGAAGTAACGCTATCCGGAATTGTTACGGAAGTCAGATAAGAACAGTTTGCAAAGGCGTAATTGCCGATATTCTTAACATTGCTTCCGATCACAATGCTCGTAATGCTTCCGTAGCTGTAAAACGCTTTCGCCGCAATGCTTGTAACAGGCTTCCCTTTGTAATAATCTTCAATTACGACATCGCCTCTTGCCGTACCGTAACGGGTGATCTCATATTCGGTATTGCCGTTGATTAAAGTATAGACAAGCCCGCTTTCATATTCTTTCGTAAAAGACAGCTCTTCCGACCATTCGGAGTCCTTGTAAACCTTCTTGGTGTCGGAAGCCTTTACCTTGATCGCATAATCCCCTTCCTCTAATCTCGCAAGAGAATAAGTCGTTTTGGTCGTTGCATATTGTTTCCCGTTGATATCTATCACGTAGTTATTCGCGTTTTCCACCTCTGTCCAGGACAGAATGTTATCCTCGATTACAACGCTTTCAGGCGCGAAAAGCCTGCTTCCGCATCCGCCCAATAACACAGCGAAACAAATTACGAAGGCCGAAACGAACAGCCATTTTATATTCTTCATTTCATTCTCCTCGGATAGACGACTCTCGGCTTATGCACACACCGCATAATCGCACATCGGAAGTCGCCATCCACTCGGTTATTTGCCGTTTCTTTTCGCTTTGAAATCGCGTACGATCTCATGAGGCCATTTAAATTTGAATTTTCGAACCGCAATATCCAACAAGAACAGGACGAGCGCAGTGATGATGAGTATGAGTCTCGGATCGAAATTCTTTTGCAAACTTGTAACGAAGCCTTCAAATACGTTTAAAACGTCCGCGTCCTCAATCGTGCAAGCTTCCCCGTTCCCGATAACCGCTATGTTCAGCATAAGCTCCTCGACGTCGCCGTCGTAGAACATATTATACTCCGCCGAATAAGAGAACGTTTTGTAAACAGTAACCGGATCTCCTACCGCCACATCTCCTTTCATTCTCTGAAGGGTAATGGCGTAAACTCCGGTGTCTTTGGCGACAATTGTAGCGCGCGTATATCCGTCCGATTCGGAAGGAGCTACGACTTCCAATTCCGGATTGAGTATCGTAAGGTTATTTACTTGCATCGTGATTGTTTCATCTTCTTCAAGCTCGGTTTCCGGGTAGATACTGACCTGCGTGATATAATTCTCCTCGCGCAACACAACGCTTATATCCTGCGTCCGAATATCGCCGACGGGAAACAGCTTATCGATAATCGCGCTGATAAATTTTTTTCCCGCGTCTTCCGTCATGAAGTCCGCCGACCAATCTCCTTTCAGATCGCACATGAAACTTCCTACCATGCCTTTTCCATATTTCCATTGAGCATATATCGGAACGCCGTATTCACCGCTTAAAACCACTTCTGCAGACGACCGCGCCTTAGCGCCATAGAATCCGTAAAGACTCGGGATTTCGTCCTGCGTGATCACCGTACCGAACGATGAATTTGTATTGAGTACAGGCGTAAATTCGCCGTATACAACTTCTTTGATTTCCGGCACACGCAAATCATCCTTCAACTGAATAGTAAGATCGCCTGCCGTACTCTTGATCGCTTGACCGCCGCCTTCTTTTGCCGCATTTTTCATATTTTCCATATCGGATTCTTTAGGCTCTATCGCAATAAACGAGAACGTTACGCCGAGCGAATAATAATATTTCACCTGTTCGAGATACTTTTCGTAGTCGCTTGCACCGCCGTCGGTAATAATGACCACGTGCATTTTTTGGATAGTACCCGCATAGTATAACGCTAAAAGATCCTGACTGGAACGAACGATTGCCGGTGCGAACTTCGTACCGCCGCTGCCGCCGACTCCGTAAATCGCCTCAAGAATGTCATCCTGTCTCGTCATGGGGATAGGCTTACTCTCCTCCGTATAACTATCGGCAAGCGTAAGCACGGCGACGTAGTCCCGTTCGCTAAGACACGTTTCGTCTTTAACGATGCTAACGGCAGAGTTTTTCGCCGCATCAATCTTACTTCCTCCCATCGAACCGGAAACGTCGATAACAATTGCAAGCCCCAAAGGAGGCGTGTAATTGATTGCCTGAACGGGAAGCATCTGTTGTAATAGCGATCCCGCCATATCTTCGCGATCGTATGCATGAGCATCCGTAATATCACCCGGTTCGCTGCCTCCGACCGTAAATAACCCGCCTCCTATCGTATAAACGTATTCGTTGAGGAGTTTGGTAAATTCCGACGTCAAATCGCTTTGTGCGATATTATTTAAAACGATCTCGTCGTATGCTCTCAGTTCATCTAACGTTGTGGGGAAATCCTCGTCTGCCACGTTGATAACGGTGGGTTCGTATTCCTGTTCTTTCAGCAATTCATATAACATCTCAGAATCGCCCTCGAAATATTCTATAATTAAGATCTTATCGTGCGGCACAAGATACAGATAAGAATAATAAGAATTATTATTTTGCACTTGATCTGTTTCCGTTTCTACAATAAAATTAAGAATATGCATACCCGACTCTTCGAACGAATATTCGACGTTTACCGTTGATAGACCGGATGTCAAACTCATTTCCGTTGTTACGGCGTTATCGTAATCGTCGTTGTCGACAATCTTGATCGTTGCCATCGTTTGCTCGGAATAATTACATTGTAGCGAAAGCGCAATGTCGAATTTTTCTCCAATCGAAATATTGTATTCCGGCAACTCGGCGCCGACAATCTGTACTTCCTCATCGGGCTTCAACGTCGAACAACGAACGGTATCGATTCGAATCCCTTTTGCAGAGATCGTCTTGATTACGGAAAGAGCGCTTTCATCCGTTTCGATTCCGTCTGATATCAAAACGATTTTCGCCGCCTCCGGATTGGTAAATAAGCTGTCGGCGTAAGTGAGCGCAGCTGCGATATCCGTCGCGCTTGTATCCGGTTGAGTTGAATCCAGATAATCCTGATATGCCGACGTAATATCGTTGGAAAGCGGTACGGGATACTGTTGATCGAACCCGAAAGTGATGATACCGACTTTATACGCGTTATAGTTGACCGTATTCAGAAACGTATTCACGTAATCGTCTTTTAACTGCTTCTCTTCTTCCGTACTGTACGATGCATCCACAACGAGTAATATCTCGTTTTCGGAATTATATATTTCGTAAGAAAAACTCAAACCGGACAATACGCAGATACACAATACCATAACCACGATATGAAGCACAAGAGACGTAATACGGTTGCGCGTACGTCTGTATCGCTTGGAGATGCGGAAATAAGGTATCAGCGCGGCAACGACTGCCGGAACGATTAACAATAACAACCAGGGATAAGAAAAATTTATGTGTAAATTGAACATATCTTCCTCCCCTTAAAGCCCTTCCCGAGACTGTAAAAGCCGTTCCAGGAACAACAACCCGACGAGTGTCGCCGCAAAATAAACGAGAAGATCTTCATATGAAAATTCATCTACTTCCGCTTTGTATAGGTTTGTAAGCGCCGCTTCCGTTTTGGTGATATTACTCTCGGCGGCAGGAATGGTTACATAAAATTTTTCGTTAACCACTGCTCCGGAAATGAGCGTCTGCCTGACAACATACGTTCCGTAATCGTTAACCTGTAATTCTGCGAAATCAATCTCTGTTTCCGAATCGCTTCCGCCCAATACAACGTTATCGTTATGTATTACCGTTAATTCCGAACCGCGGGGCGTAAGCTGAACCGTATCGTAACAGGTATAGATAGAATCCGAAAACGTGCTGGGAAAATAATAGTTAAAAACATTCACCATCATAATGATGAAGTTATAGTTGATATTAAGGGTCGAAGTTCTTACGCTGTAAGCTGCGACTACGATTTTAGAGTTCGCTTCGTTGCGTACGAAGAACACAGGATTTCCTTCGTAATACATGAGTACCTCGTATCCGTCGAGAGAGTTCTCTTCTATCTTCGTATAAGACGTCAGCGCAAAAGACTCTATATTCACATAATCCATAATCGGATGCTCGACGCCGGGCGCAAGAGACGCACCGTCGCCCGACCAGTT
This sequence comes from uncultured Clostridia bacterium, assembly GCA_964481555.1. Classification (GTDB taxonomy): domain Bacteria; phylum Bacillota; class Clostridia; order Christensenellales; family Borkfalkiaceae; genus Gallimonas. The sequence goes on from CAYZTP010000005.1 coordinate 36,056, forward strand.
TGGAACCGTCACTTTAGAGCCGAGCGTAAACCCTGCATTCAAGGAAGCGTCCGGATCCGCCATAAACACGACGCCGTCCGTAGGCAGCGATTTCGGCATGGTTCCTTCAAATATATAGAAATCGTAGCCTTCAATCTCCGGTTCGCCGCTTCTGACTTCTTTGATTTGGATGTCCCAGCGCGCCTTCATGTTTTTATCTTCCGCTATCGCCATAAGAATCGCGGGATAGAACGGGTTGGAAGTCGTGGTATAATACTCTACCTTAATCGTAGGACGGTTTGCGCCGTAAATATAATACTCGTTGTCGATTGAAAGACTATCCGATACGTTAAGACGAATATATAATTCGTCAAACGAATATATTTTATCTTTCGACAAAGAAACAGCAACCGAATTATAGCCGTCGGCGTTTGCATCTACGGAATAAATAATGGTAAACGTTTCTTCGTCATACGTTTTCACCGAGGCTTCCGGAAGACTATGCACGCCCACTCCGCCGTTAACGTTCGTCGCTTCGCAGAGCACTTCGATCTCCCTGTCTGCGGAGCCGTAGCAAGCGATTTGAACTTCAAAAGTATAATAGCCGTCCTCTAAGGTTGCAGTAGCGCCTAAAATTGCGGCGTTCCATTCCTCCTCTTCCGTCACATACGTTACGGTCAAGTTTTTGCCGGGATTATCGTAATGCGTCCCCGTATAAAAAACGACCTCCGCTTCCGGATTGAAATAAAGCGTTTCTTCCGCAAGCGTCATCGCGCCTTCCACGTCCCCGGTTCCGTATGTACATTCGAGCTGTTCAAGGGCAGAGTAAAGCTCGTTGCTTTCCGTTTTGCTTACGCGCTGTGAAAACAGATAAGACGCCTGACGCCCCGCCACGATCACGGTGACAAGTCCGTCCGCTGCAAAAACATCCTCGATTTCATCCTTCGCAAGCCCGACTGCCCGCTCGAACCTCTGCGTCCCGTCCTGCTCGGCGAGCATATTGGCAGAAGCGTCGATGATCAGAATCTTTTCCTGATAAGAAACGGAATTATCCGTAACGATCGCGGGATAGGAAAGGATAAGCGCCGCAGCGCAAATAATCAAGATCTGACATATTAATATGAGAATGTTCCGCAAACGACTGATGGGAACACGCTTCTTTTTATATTTCAGACTCAATTTCCAGACATAAGTACTGGAAACTATTTTTTGTTGGAAATTGGGTTTGAGAATATAGATCAAAATCAGAACGAGCAGTCCCAATAAACCCAATAATCCCAAAGGAATCAGTAATTTCATTCCATTATCCCTACTTTAAGTAATTCGCTGAAAATGACTTTCTCTATGGGCTGGTCTGTGCTTATCGAAATGTAACCCGCTTCACGAGTGTTACAGAACGAACTAATATCGTTTTTAAAATCGTTCAGCGCGTCCGCATACGCAAGCTGCATACTGCGCGTAATCTTCATTTTCATGTTTCTCGGATCCGCCAGATCGTAAGACTCCGCGTCTATCAAACTGACTCTACCGCTGTAAGCAGGATCGATTTCGTCCTGTGACATAATTTGCACAAGAAATACCTGTCTTTTTTTGTAATTCAAATAATCGACAGCCTTTTTCCAGTTGCTATCCGTAAAGAAATCGGAAATAATAATCGTTAAACCGTCGTTCGACCCTACATCTACGCAAGAAGTGATCGCCCGTTCAAGATCGGTCTCTTCCAAAAACTGTATATTTTCAAGTTCTTTTATCGATCTGAAAAAGGAATTCTTCCCAACGATCGTGCCGAAAGGGTTCTCCGAACGGTCGCCTTTCATCAATCTGAACGACAGCTTATCCATGTTATGAACAGACAAAAATCCAAAGGCAGCCGCAATCCCCACCGCATACGCGGCTTTTACAGGATTTTCCTTCCCCATAGACGCGGAACAATCCAAAAAAATCTGGGTATGCATCTGTCTTTCGTCCGTAAATAACTTTAAAAAGTATTTTTCAAAACGACTGTAAAGATTCCAGTCTATACGACGAATATCATCGCCGAGCATATATTCGCGATAATCGGCGAACTCCACCGTTTGCCCATAGGAGCGAACAAGGTGTTTCCCGCCGAAAAATCCCGCTAAATTTGCTCTTAAATGTAAAGCCAACGTCTCTAAACGACTGAAAAATTCATCGTTCAAATAAGAGACCTTCATTATTTTTTACCTAAAATACCGCGTTTTTTCTTTCCTTCGTCCGTCGCGGGCTCTTCCGTCTTCGCCGCAGAAAGACCGAATCTTTTGCCGACTTCCGCAACAATCGACTTCACGACTTCGTCGGGAGAGATATTCTCCGCAACGGCCTCGAAGTTCATCTTCATGCGGTGACGGAGCACAGGCGCCACCAACTCGTTCAAATCGCTGTAAGCGACGTTAAACCGTCCTTTCATCAACGCCTTCACTTTTGCCGCGGAAATCAAAGCTTGACCCGCACGCGGGCTGGCTCCCAGCCGAACGTATTTCTTAGCCGCTTCCGAAGCGCATTCTCCGTCCGGATGGGTAGCCGCGCACAGCGTCATCGCATATCTCATGACTTCTTCGGCAACGGGAATCTGATTCGCCGTTTCGCGCATCTGCAAAAGCTGTTCGCCGTTGCACGCCGCGTCCGCCACTTCCGCCATGGTTTTCTGCGTCAAATCGACGATCTCCAACAGTTCGTCAAGACTGGGGTTGGGCACAATCAGTTTGAACATAAAACGATCCATCTGAGCTTCGGGAAGAGGATACGTTCCGTCTTGTTCGATCGGGTTCTGCGTCGCAAGCACGAAGAACGGTTCGTTCATCTTTCTGGATACGCCCATTACCGTTACCGTGTGTTCCTGCATGGCTTCGAGAAGTGCAGACTGCGTTTTCGGGGTCGCGCGGTTAATTTCGTCGGCAAGAATAATATTGCTGAAAATAGGACCCGGCTGAAATTGGAATGTAGAATTTCCGTTATCGTCTTTTACGATAATGTTGGTACCCGTAACGTCCGCAGGCATCAGATCGGGCGTAAACTGAATGCGCGAGAACGGAAGATCGAACACGCGTCCGAGCGTTCTTACCAAACGCGTTTTGCCGACGCCGGGAACGCCTTCGAGAAGCACGTTCCCGCCGGCTATCATCGCGATAACCGTTCCCTCTACGACTTCCGCCTGCCCGATCACGTCGCGGCGGATCTGCGTAAAAATATTTTCGCATTGTTTACTGAACTGTTTAATGTTCTCCTCTGTAACCATAAAATTTTGGTTCCTCACTTTTATACTAAAAATTTGTTTTTGAAACGAAATATCAATTACTCGATAATACCGTAATAGGCGTCGATAATTCCTTTGTAATCATCGGGAACGGAGTCGCTATTGTCGTTGTAGTCGCTCGTATATTCGTCCATATGGCTACGGTAATCTTCGTCTCCGTCGATGATTTTATTTTCGTTCTCGTCGCCGGGACCGCCGCCTACGCCGTCTCCTTCGTCTTCGCCGCTGCCGCCGTCCTCTCCGTCGCCGTCGCCGTCTTCTCCGGGCGCGTCGCTGGGAGCATCGCCATCTTCACCGGGCGCGTCGCCGTCGCCGCCGTCGCCGTCGCCGTCCTCGTTATATTCAACCTGTAAAAATGCCGCGTAATGCGTGATGACGTAGTTTCCGTCCTCGTCTACGGTGATTTCGCCGCTGTCAAGCGTAACCGCAAGATCTTCGCGGTACGCGTCCTGCGAATCGGGTTCGACGGTGAAATCGATCACGTCGTACCAACCGTAGAAATACCAGAACCATTCGTCGCCCATATCTTCTTCGCAATAGGCGAGAACCGGCTCTGCGTCCGTGCCTGCAAGAACGAGTTGTTCTTCGTTGCCGTCGATTGCGCAACCGGACGCGTCTGTGATTTCAAAGCCGTACTTATCGAAGTATCTCACGACGTATTTTACCGTATAATACACGTCGGGATTGTTCGCGGGATCGACCACGGAAATCACTTTCCCTCCCGAAGGAAGTTTTTCTTCATAGCTGAGAGCTTCGACCGTAATCATGCTGATGCCGAACACACAGGAAACCGCCAATGCGACGATGCTCAAACCGGAAACGGCGAATTTCAGCATTTTTCCCGTAACGGAATCTAGCGATTTGACCGCCGCTTCGCGTTGATGAACCGCCATAATCGAAGTATCGCCTTCCAGCTCCGTCATGGTAATCATCTGCTCGTAGAGTCCGAGACGGTCGAGCCGACGAGCGGCGTCCTTTACCGTAGGACGGTATTTTTTAAAGTATACGATCGGAAAAACGATTGCGAACAACCCCGCAAGAATTCCGAGCGAAAGCCACAGTCCTTGGAATCCTTCGAAAAACCAGGTGACGAACGCAGAAAGAAAGCAACCGCAGAAAGCGATGATCGCAGCAAAGATGCAAGATTTCATGATCGCTTCTATCTTGATCTTCCTCGTGTAATTTTTCAGTAACGTTTTGCTATTCATTTGGTCTACCTCCTAAGCTTATAATATTATCATTATAGAACGTTTTTTTTAAAATTGCAAATGTTTTATGCCTCTTTTTTATAAAAATACAGGTTTTTTTTGATTTTTTTAACTTCCAATCTCTTTTTTTTTCGAATTTATAAAAGAAAATTGAATTTAAAACCTAATTTTAGATTTTATTCGCATAAATTCAATCTTATCGGACAAACATTATCCCCCTTTTCGTCAAATGTATCCATGCAAATATTCTGCATAAAAAAACCGCTCCCGTGGATTTCCGCGGGAGCGGTTTTTTGTTTTAACGCTTAGTCGCCGAGGATCAGCGTCGCAT
>CAYZTP010000006.1:0-8712 GCA_964481555.1 uncultured Clostridia bacterium
GATTGCTTCGTCGCTTCGCTCCTCGCAATGACGGACGACAATTTACCAAATTACTGTTTCTCTTTCCGTTATTACACAAAAAACAAATTAAAAAGTAAAATAAATAAGCGCACTTGCCTTGTTTGCAAGGTATAGTGCGCTATACGGATATTCTTTTTCTGTGAAAAAATTCCCTATGGAAACCACGGTAAAAACGCGGCGATTTTTCATTCGTTATTTCGATTATTCGGCGGCATTTGCCCAAATAGGATTGCCCGACGAAGACGTTGCCGTCATGCAATAAATTCCTTGCTTTTCGCCGTAATCACGCCAACCGGGGGCAAGAACGCCCTTGTATTCGATATTCTTCAAGGTAATCGTCACATAATAATCGTCCGTTACCGACCAGGAGCCGGCTTGCGCGCCGCTCGCATCGGTGATGGAGCCGTCCGCCGCAAAAGTATATTTCACGGAAGCGACCTTCGTCTCTACCGTTTCCACGGAGTGCACGACCACGTCGTAAGTTCCTGCGGCTTGTTCCATGGTGACAAGTCCGCGGACTTCGCCCGTATAACGGTTGGGATTCATAACCGGCCATCCGTCCTCGTTGAAATAAAGCTGATGCGCTTCCACATGATGTCCGCCGCCGTTGGTTCTAACGTGGCAAATCACATAGAACGTGCCGTCCTTTTCCGTTACGGAGTTGTGTCCGAGCGCATAACGGTAGATATCGCCGTCAAACTGATAATTTCCCGCGATTTTGTTGCCCTTGCCGTTACTGGTAGCGACGTTCGCTCCCGTAATATCCTCGTAGGGGCCGTCGGGATTCTTGCTGCGGGCGACGCGCATATTGTAAACGGTGCTCAAATCGCCCTCGCTTACCATCAGATAGTAATAACCCGTATTTTCGTTATAAAAGATGAACGGACCCTCTACGCCTGCGGAATAGCCCTTCACCCAAATACATTTTCCCCAACCGTCCGAAACGGGCAAGCCGTTCGAATCTAGCTCCTTCACATAAATGCCGGAAGACCAAGATCCGTAAACCATCCAAAGCTTCCCGTCTTTATCGTAGAACAATTCGGGGTCGATGCAATTCGGGTGGCTCGATTCCCCCGTCGTTACGCTTTCGATGAGAATCGTCTCGTTTTCGTAAGGGCCGAGCGGTTCGTCCGCCTCCACTCTGCCGATAACGGATTTATTCGAACCGTAATCGCTCGTTACGGAATAATACATATAATATTTATCGTTCAGGTAAATGACGTCGGGCGCCCAGATATTCTGATCTCCGCCCGTCAGCGTATACGTTTCTTTCAGCACGTCCGATTTCAGCTTACTCTTGGTTACTCCGAACAGCTTCGATACGCCCGAATCGTCCTCAGTTTTCTGTTTCCAGTTAATCAAATCGGTAGACGACGCGGAAGCGAAGTGCGTGCCGAACACATAATACGTTTTCGAAATTTCGTCATAAAAAACGGAAGGGTCGTGCACGGAAGCGGTGGAATCATAACCGCTTTCGGGCAAAACCGCAGCCGAGGTAGGCAACTCGGCCTTGCTTCCCGCTTTTCCCGTGTCGCAGCCGACAAGAGACGCGCCGATTGCAACGCTTAAAACGATTCCTCCCGCCAAAGCCAATAAATTTTTCTTTCTCATAACATTTCTCCTTATTTTCCGACGCCGATTTCAAAAACGGACGGTTTCCCGTCCGTTTTCGATCGGTTTATTTTCGTTACTCTTTCGAACCGGTCAGCATTAGCGAGCCGATGATCTGTCTTTGGAAAATCGCAAACAGAACAAGGACGGGCAAAATCGACAGGAGCGAAGCCGTAATGACAATCGCCATATCGTTTAAGTTTTTCGTCTGCAAAACGGCGATCGCGTGCGGCAGGTTCATTGCCGTGGAGTTCGATCCGATAAAGATGTACGACCCCATGTAGTTGTTCCAGCAGCCCATGAAGGAGAGAAGTCCTTGCGCCATGATCGCGGGCATTGCGAGCGGCAAAATGAAGCTGACGAAAATTCTGAAATATCCCGCGCCGTCGATTTTCGCCGCTTCGATAATCGAAGTGGGCAGCCCGAACAGGAACTGACGGATAAAGAACGCCGTCATAATCGAACCGAACATACCGGGAATAATCATCATGAGACCGTTTCGCAACCAGTTCATGCTGGAATACATACAGTACTGCGTAATGGTAATGGCAGGACCGGGAATCATGATTGCCGCAAGCAGGAACAGGAACACTTGATTTCTGCCGATCCAGTTGATTTTCGAGAACGCGAACGCCGCGGAAGCGGAAGTGATCACGCCGACGACAACGGGAACGATAGAATAGAGCAGGTTGTTTACGATTGCGACCCAGATGTTATACCGATTGAAGATACCGCCGGTTGTCGGCCAGAACTTATTCGCATTCGAATCGAACGCGCGGTTAAAAACATACCAGTAGTTGTAGAACAGACCGATTTGGTTACCGTTGTTCTTAGACGTATCCGACAGCGTGCTGACCATAGGCCACCAAACCATCTTGTTGAACACGTCTTGCGAACCTGCGGAAGAGGTGAACGCAAACGAACCGGCTATCATCCACCAGAAGGGATAGATCATCAGGAACGCGCCGAACAGCAGAACGATATAAGTGAAAATATCTCCCACCAGCTTCGCGCGCTTTTTGCTGGCGTAGTGCGTTTTGGTTGAAAAACCGAAGAACGCAAGCACCGCGCCAAGCCCGTAACGGAAAGCGGAATAGTGTTTCTCTTCCCGGGCGGGGGCTTGATTTGTTTCATAAACTTCGTTGTTTTCCATAAGATCCCCCTCCTTATTGTTCCTTTCTGCTGTCCAGCCAGAACTGGAACAGCGTGATGACGAGAATTAACAGCATGAGTACGATCGCGTATGCGGAACCTTGCCCCGCATAGCCGAGACCGCCCGTGCTCGACGTACCGTAGTAATAAATCAACGATACATAGCCCGAAGTCGCCGCGTTCATTCCGTTTGTCAACAATTCCGGCTCCGCATAGATTTGCAAGCCGCCGATCACCGCCGTGACCATGTTATAGAAGATGACGGGATACAGGTCGGGCATGGTAATTTTCCAGAAAATCGTCCAACCGCTCGCGCCGTCGATTTCGGCAGCCTCTTTGGTTGCGGCGTTTACGCCCGAAAGACCCGCTATGTAAAGAATGACCGTACCGCCGAGACCCTTCCATACGGACATGATGACGACGACGCATTTTGCAATCAAGCCTTGGCACCAATAGTAGGTGGTAAAGAACGGACCCGTCGCCTCAGTTCCCGTTAGCGACGCCCAGCTGCTCGACGTGCCTCCCGACATATAAGGCAGCCAGTCGAAATTCATTCCGAATAATTGGTTGATCACGCCTTCCTGCTTGAACAGAGTACGGAACGTATAGACGATTGCGATAGAGCTTGCAACGCTGGGAATATAGTAAACCACGCGGAAGAAGTTGCCGCCCTTGATATCGCGGGACATACAAACCGCGAAGAACACCGCGAGAACCATGCCGATCGGAATGCCGATGAGATAGAACACCGTGTTAAAGAAGTATATGCCCGCTTCGTTCGCCCAAATATCGTTCGCCTGCGCCGCAACGTCCGTCGTAATTTGTTTGGTAAAGATTTCCCGATACCAGTGCCATGCGCCGCCGATTGTCGATGAGTTGATCGTTCCGTCCGCTTTGGTAGTTTCAACGATAATCCATTTCTTCAAATTGCCGAGCACGCTGAACAGCGGTTCCGCATTCCCGATCGTGTACTTTGTAAACGACAGGAGCACGGACATTACGAACGCGATATAGACGAACCATATCGTTCCTACGATCAGCGGGAGACAGAACGCCCAACCCCAAAGGTTATCTTGCAGCTTTTGCTGATTGATATGGCGTTTGGGCTTTTGGGGAACGACTTCTTCCACCGTCGCGTCTTGCGCCTCTTCTACGACGCCCGCGTTCGTGGTAACATTATCCTCCATTTTATTTCCTCCTTATTTTTCACATCTCGAAAAGTTGCGCATATCTCCCGATTTACGGGAGATATGCCGCCCCTTTCAAAACAAGTTAACCTGTTTTACAAATTAGCTATACAGATTGATCTCGTCTTCCTCTGCATCGATAGATTCCGTCAAATACTTCTTCACGGCTGCGGACGCTTTCAACGCGTGAACCGCAGGCGTCATGTAAATGACAGAACCTTCGAGCGAACCGGACGCGTAATTGAGCACTGCCTTTTGGATTGCCGTCGTGCCGAGGGAAACCTGTCTGCTGTATGCAAGTCCTGCGGAACCGATTGCAACCTGGCTGAGCCATGCTGTCTGATAGGTGTACATTGCGGAATCGCGCGCGGAGTTCAAGCCGTATTGCATTCTGATGTTCACATCACGGTCCGCTCTCGTATACGTCTGCATATTGAGAACCTTCATCGCCGACGCGCGGTAGCTATTGTCTTTCGTCAACGCGGAATCCGAAGCGCCTGCAAGCGTCTTATCGTCGTAGTTGTGATTCCAGGTGACCGTACCGACGGCGTCGGGCGCGGGATTCGATTTCACGTAATCTTCGATAAACTGCTTCACGGTGATGCTCGATGCGCTCGTTTGACCCGCCGCGGTATTCAACGCCTGAACGATGCCGTAGTAGTAGTTCCAAATTGTTTCGGCTTCGGCTTTCCCTTCTGCGTTCACGGTACCGTCGGAATTATAGTACTGCGTCGTGGCGTAGCCCTCGGGCGTAATCATGTCTTTGAACGAGCCGCTTTCCGCGTATTCCGAGTTTTGATAGTAGAGGAATTCCTTGCCCTGTTCCTTGAAGTTGGGGAGCTGCGCGCCGCCGAGGCAGAGCGCAACTTGCGCGTCTTGGTCGATGGAGAGCGCTTGCACAAGGCTTGCCGCAGCCTTTGCGCGCCATTCGTTGTTGGTATAGTGGGTATTGGTAAGAATCGTGCCGTTTACCGCGTAACCGACGGAGTCCATACGCGCGCCCCATTTATCTTGACGGATCAGCTGATTCTTAAGAATCTCTTCGTAAGTGAAAGACTTGCAATAGTCGTCGGTCTTATAATCGCCGCCGGCGGGATTCTTCGCGGTGATACGGGAATTATCGATATCGGAAACAATACTGTTACCATCCCAGAATGTTTGATAGGTAACCGTCGTGCCGTCGACGTCCTTCGTCTCTTGTGCAACGTGCGCATAAGTGCGGGTTTCGTAGAATCCGTCTTTCACGAAGGAATAAAGCGCGTATTTTTCCGCAACCGCCTGAGGCATGACGTGGAATTCGCAGTACTTATCCATATCGGAGTCGTTTCTTGCCTGCGCGTCCCAAGTGCCGCCGCCGTAGTAGATGGTGTTGCCTGCGCGGAACGTCGCCCAAGAGTTGTCTTCCGAGGTTACGGTCGTATCGCCGCAGTTTTCGGAAAGGCCGTTCCAGGTGGAGCTGTATTCGAGGAATGCGCCGTAGAACTCCAAGAAGTTGTAGCTGTTGGTGCCGTAGTACACTTCTACGTTACGCATATTTCCGTCGAGGCTCATCTTTTCGCGCATTTCATAAGTCTGGCTCGCAACCGCTTTCTTCATCTCCGTCGTCGAGGTCATACCGCTTACGTCCGTCGTCACGTCGGGGTTGGTCGCATAGGTCGCGGTCATGTTGATGAAGTCGGAATCGTTGCCGTACAACCAAGGAAGGGTGTAGAGCGTCGGGTTCGGCTCGCCTTCGTACTGACCGTTGCCGTAAATGTTCGCCGCAATACTGGATTCGTTGATTAAACCGCCGGTTCCTTTCAGCAGCGTGCTTGCGTAAGTCTTAGCGTCTTCAACAGAAGTGCGGGAGTTTTCATTCGTAGCGTCCCAATAGTTGAACGAATTGCAGAAGTACGTCGTCGCCCAAGTAAGCGCGCCGAATTCCGCATACGTCAAGGTGATGTGACCCAGGGTCGTATCGTAAAGCGCGCTTTCATCGGACGCATAGCCGTCAACTTTGGTTGCGTCGAACGTCTCGCCGGGGAATCCGGGAATCGTAACGACGTAGCCTTCGCCGTCCGTATAATAGTCTACCGAACAAGCGACGGGGTCGCCGCCCGCAAGCGCGTTGTTGTAAGACGTGTACTGATAGAAGTTGAAGGGCTTGTAGCAAACGGGAACGCCCACGTTAATGAAGTTTGCAGGATCGCCCGCCTTTACGTCCGTATATTCTTTCGTAACGGTGTTATACGCTTTCCCGTCTGCCGCGTAGGTGATGGAATACGTATCCGATGCTGTCTCGCCGGTAAAGGTGAGCTTCGCGGTTTCGTTCGCTCTGCCCTGTACGCTGCGCTGTTTAGAGGGACCGTTGGTCTGCATCCAATACTTCATCGCGTCGGAATAGAATTTGCCGTTGAACGCCATCGTGAAAGACGAATAGTCTTTCGGCAGCCCGTAAAGACCTACGCTTACGCCGTTTGCGGTATAAAAGCCCGCGCCGTCGGTATAACCGAGGCTCGCCGCCTCTGCGGAGGTATAGTAGGTAATGCGTTCGCCGCGGGTATAGCCCGCCTTATCCGTATAGCCGTAGAACGCAAGAGAGTCATCCCAAATACCGTTTACTTGATCTGCGTCCTCTTCGTCGATATACGAAGAAATGTCGAGCACGCGGCCGCGCGCTTTCCACACCTTCACGTTTCTGGGGGACAGATAGATAACGTCCGCCGCGTTGCCGTCGGAGAAGTCGCTGTCAAGTTGGTTATTATAGTCGTCTGTATCCGACAGGTAATCGAACTTGGCCGTTACCACCGCGTCTTCGGGAATGTTGCCCGCCGCACGTTCTGATTCCGTATACGCTTCCGCCCATTCCTGACAGATCTCGTCGTTCGTGACCGAGTCGTTATCGGAGCAGAAAATGTATACGCTAATCTCATAGTTCTCGGAGGAGCCGCCGCACGCCGTAAAAGACAGCGCGCCGCCCGCCATGATAACGGCGGAGAGGGCAACGAGAGAAGCACTTTTCAATACCTTTTTCTTCTTCATTTTTTACCTCTTATAAAATTTAGAAATAATTTGTGCCCGCTTTTCTTTCGATCGGACGTTCGATCGGGTTCGCGCCGTTGGGATTCGACGCCGCCCGAACGAAAGCCGTTCGAAGTACAAAGCGAAATGTCCGATTTTCGGTCTGTATAAAACAGAAGAGCGCTCGTTAAACACACCTTCCCTTTTGCTTTTCGGCAAAAAGAGTAGAATCCATTTAACGAACGCTTCTCTGAATCATGACTTCCCCCCTTCGTCATTTTTACACTTTACATTAGTTTAACACACGATTCGGGGTTTGTCAATGCTATTTGGTAATTTTTTTTGTGAAAATTTCATACTTTTTCGCGGAATTTTGCGACAATTTTACTTTTTCCGTCTCTTTCGTTAAGAAAGGGAAAGTAATTCCGCTTTCTTTTCTTTTTCGCGGGAAAAACGCTTTGCCCGCCGCGCCGCACGCAGGGGAAGCGCAATCCCCGCCCCCGAACGCTCAATCATTATGATAATTTTGATCATTCGGTTCCCGATCCGCGCCGATTTTATAGAATTTCACAAAATTATTACAAAATTTTTTTCAAAAATCAAAAAACAACTGTGAATTTGTTTGCAAAATTTTAAAAAGTATGTTAGAATTTTACAAGAAGAAAATTTATGGAGGAATTGAAAATGAAAAAAGATCGTATCGAAGAAATCGCCGAGCTTTTGGATAAGCGCGGAAAGCTCACTTTGGAACAGCTTCACGAATATTTTCCCAATATTTCGCAAATGACTTTGCGGCGGGATATGCTCCAGTTGGAACAGGCGGGGCGCATCATTCGCGTGCGCGGCGGCGCAATGTCCGTAAAAGAAGTGCAAAAGGTTTCCGGCGAACCTTACGCCAAAAAATCCGCCATTAACACGGACGCAAAAATCGAAATCGCCCAAAAAGCGGCGGGACTCATCGAAGAGGGCGTCTCCCTCTTTATGGACGGCGGAACCACCGCGCTGTATCTCGCCAAGGAGCTTCCCGATATCCCGATTCACGTGTTTACAAACGGGCTTGCCGTCGCAAGCGAGCTGGCGCAGAAAAAAAACGTAAACGTTACCGTGTTCGGCGGACAGGTTATGAAAGAAAATCTTTCCACCGCTTCGCCCGTCGCTAAAATTTATTTCGAAAACACCAATTTCGAATTGGCGATTATCTCCTCTTCGGCGTTTACGCCCGAAAACGGTTTTTCCTGCGGCTCGCAAATCGAAGCCGATTTGTTAAAACAGGCGCGCGCGAAAGCAAAAGCCATGTATATGATGCTCGACAGTTCGAAAATCGGCAAGACGATGCCCTATACGTTCGCGCGGTTGGAGGATATCGACGTGCTGATCACCGACGACAACTTCCCCGCCGACCTCAAAGAAGTGTTCGTACATCATAATATCGTCGTTATGTAGCGCAATCGGCGCACCCCCTTATTTTTATTTACCCGCCCGTCGAAACCGACGGGCGGGTATTTTTCGTCATTTGCGTTCCACGAAAACAATTCCCGCGGCGTTCGGTCCGATATGCGCGCCTACCGCGCAGCAGATTTGAAGCAACGGCGCGTTGTCCCGCCCCGCGAGCGTCATCGCCTCGCGCGCCGGTTCTTCCGCCGTAGAGCGCAGAAAATAAACGGGATAATTCTCGTCGACCGCCGCCGCCTTATAATAATCGGTCAACGCCTTTAACGCTTTTTTCTGCCCGTGCGCTTTC
>CAYZTP010000006.1:8812-35706 GCA_964481555.1 uncultured Clostridia bacterium
TCCGTTTCCAAAACATAGCGGCAAAGATCGGCGGCAAGCAGCCATCCGTTTGATTTATCGCGCGAAAACAGACGTTTCCGTTTCCAACCGCGAATGAATTTTTTATAACGGTACGCCAAATTGGGGAATTTCGACTCGCCGCCGCAGCATACGCACACCAAATGTTCTTTGGCGGAGAGCACGCGAAATTCCAAATAATTCCCCGCGTCCTTTTTCAAGCGGTAAATTTGCGTGCACGTCTTGTCCGTTCCTTTGCTGTAATCGCGCTCGAACGCAAAGCCGCGTTCGGTTAAAAAGCGAAAATATTCCGCTATCTTTTCGTCCTGCATTTTTTCTCCCGTGAAATACAACCGTCCCGTTTTATCGGGACGGCATTCGGTCAATGGTTTACGCTTCGCAATTTTTCTTTAAAGAAGCCAAGCTTTCTCTGAGCTCCGCGGGAAGTCTGTCGCCAAATTGTTTGTAATATTCCGCAATCTCGTCCGCTTCCGCGCTCCAACGCGCTTTGTCTACATAGAGAATATTCTCAAGCTCGCTCTCCGTCATGTCCAACCCTTCGAGGTCGATGTCTTTCGCGTAAGGAACGTAGCCGATCGCGGTCTCCCGCGCTTCCACTTTGCCGTCGCAACGCTTTAAAATCCAGTCGAGCACGCGCATATTATCGCCGAATCCGGGCCACAAAAATTCGCCCTTTTCGTTTGTTCTGAACCAGTTGACGTTGAAAATCTTGGGCGGTTTCGACACTTTTTTGCCCATTTCGATCCAATGTCCGAAATAATCCGCCATATGATAGCCGCAGAAAGGCTTCATCGCCATCGGGTCGTGACGGAGCACGCCGACTGCGCCCGTAGCCGCCGCCGTCGTTTCCGAACTCATGATCGAACCGACGAACACGCCGTGATTCCAATCGCGGGACTGATAAACGAGAGGCGTGGTAGTCGCTCTTCTGCCGCCGAAAACGATCGCGTCGAGAGGAACGCCCTCTTTGGAATTAAATTCGGGGGACAGGCAGGGGCAATTCACGGCGGGAGCGGTAAAGCGCGAATTGGGGTGCGCCGCTTTCACGCCGCTTTCGGGCGTCCATTCGTTGCCCAGCCAATCGATAAGACGATCGGGCGCGGGTTTGGTAAGTCCTTCCCACCACACGGTGTTGTCTGCGGGATTGATGGCGACGTTGGTAAAAATCGTACCCTTTTGGGTTGCGGCAAGCGCGTTGGGATTGCTCTTTGCGTTCGTCCCGGGCGCAACGCCGAAGAATCCGTTCTCGGGATTGACCGCCCAAAGTCTGCCGTCCTTTCCGACGCGAATCCAAGCGATATCGTCGCCGACGCATTCGACTTTATATCCCATATCCAAATAATGTTTCGGCGGAATCAGCATGGCGAGATTGGTTTTTCCGCAAGCGGAAGGGAACGCCGCCGCCACATACTTCTTTTCGCCGTTGGGATAAGTCACGCCCAAAATAAGCATATGCTCCGCCATCCAACCCTCGTTTTTGCCGAGATAGGAAGCGATACGGAGCGCGAAGCACTTTTTGCCGAGCAAAACGTTGCCGCCGTATGCGGAATTGACGGAAATGATCGCGTTGTCTTCGGGGAAGTGCATGATATAGCGATCCTCGGGATTGACGTCGCACTTACAATGGAATCCTTTGATGAAATCGCCGTCCTCGCCCAACGCATCGTAGCAATCGAGTCCGACTCTCGTCATGATCGCCATATTGAGAACGACGTAGATGGAATCGGTCACTTCGATACCGATTTTCGAGAAAGAAGAACCCACGACGCCCATAGAATAAGGAATGACGTACATCGTTCTGCCCTTCATTTTTCCCTTGGCGATATTTTTGCAGAGAGCGTAAGCTTCTTGGGGATCCATCCAATAATTGACGGGACCCGCATCCTCCTTGTTACGGCAGCAGATAAACGTGCGCGCTTCCACGCGCGCGACGTCGTTCTCCGCCGTTCTGTGATAATAGCAGCCGGGGAGTTTTTCTTGGTTGAGTTTGATCATCTCGCCCGACGCGACCGCTTGTTTGCGCAATTCTTCCAACTGCGCCTCGCTGCCGTCGATCCAAACGATTTCGTCGGGACACGCAAGTTCCGCGCTCTCCTTTACGAATTCGAGTACCTTCTTGTTTTTGCAATCCGCTTGTGTCATAAAGACCTCCGTTAAAATAAAATTCCGTTTGAAATATAGGGGAAACCCCTTTTCGTCCGATTCTATTATACCACAGAATTTCGTCAATGTAAACGGTTTGGAAAATTTTTCCGTCCGTTTTCACCGAAGTTTTCCCGGACGATCAAAATATTTTCAAACGGAAAATTATGACGGCTGCGTTTTGACATATTCCCCCGTTTCGGCGTCCTGAAAGACGACGAAAAACCCTTTCTCCTCCGTAAAACAGGATTCGGGAACAAACACGCATTTATCTTTCATCGGAGGCGGGCATTCCCCTTCGGCGGCGACGCACAAATAACGCGGAACGCCCTCCGCATAAACAATTCCGAGAAGCGCCTCCTCCGTTTTTACCCATTCGGAGCGGGGGATTGCGGCGCAGAGACGGGTATCGCGCGGATATTTTTTCAGCGCCGCTTCCAAACGTTCTCTTACCTTATTATAATATGTAAGACCGCCGCGGCGGAATGCGGTCTCGGCTGTACGCTCCGTTTCCCGTTCGTCCTCTTCTGCCTCCGAACGATCGCCGAAATAATCGCTTTCGGCAATCGCCTCGTCGTCGTAGGCGGCGTCACCCCGCAAAGGCGCATTCTCCTCTGCAACGGCGTTATCCTGCGGCTGTTCGTCGTCCCCCGCGTCGGGCAAAACGGGCGTCGGCGCGCGCGGGCTTTGCGGATTCGCGGGAATAGGCTGCTCGAAAGGAGAAAGCGGCATGGGCGGCATTTTTCGTTTTCTTTTGCCGAATACGCCCAACAGCCGTTCGTGAGTCGTCGGCGCGGTACCGCAATATCCGTAAGCGATCGGCTCCGGTTCGCAGGCGCCCTGCATGAAACACACGAGTACGGCAAAACCGTCTTGCAGCGAAGGCGCGGAAGGAATGCGCAGAGGCGTATTCCCTTTGAGTTCGAGACAATATTCCTCTCCGCCCGTCCACAACGCGACGGCATACCGTCCGTCCCGTACGGGCGCAATTCCGCTGAGGCGAGGCGTAACGATCAGCTCGCCGTCCAGCCTTTCGGCATATACCGCGCCCGAAAGCGCGGCGCCGTCCGCGGTAAATCCGCGTTTAATTTGTTTGAGAATACAAAGTCTTTTTTCGTACGCCATATTTCACCGTCCTTTCTATCAGCATACCCCATAGCGGCAGTCGTTTTTTGCAAACGGCGATATAAAAAACACGGATTTTGGCGATTAAACTTCTCTTCTTCAATTATAGAAAATCGAAGCGGTGAAAAAACCTGTATTTTCACCGCTTACTCGTCTATACTCTTTTTATTTGTAGGAATGTTCCTTTTTATTTGTCTGTATCGTTATTTTTATATCGCTTATTCAATGTTCTTTAAAAAGAATTGTAAAACGGTATCCCATTTTGTCCGGCGGTTTTCCTTTTCCTGCAAAAATTCGTGACGGGAATTTTCAAACAATACGCATTCCACCTGTTTTACTCCCGCCGCTTTGTAAAATTTTTCGAGTTTTTTCACGCCCTTGCCCATCGCGCCCACGGGATCTTCCGCACCCGAAACAAGCAAAATTGGTAAATCGGCGCGCAGACCCTTTTTATATTCTTGCGTATAAAGACTGCGCAATCCCTTGAAAAAATCGGCGTAAAAACGGTACGAACAGGTAAATCCGCACAGCGGATCGTTCCCGTAAGCGTCGTTATTTTCTTGATCGGCGCTCAGCCATTGCCCGTCTTGGAATTTTTTCGCATACGCCCCGAAAGAAAGTTTTTCGATTAATTTCGCTTTCCTTTTCGCCCCGCCGAACAACCGCGAAACGCCGGCGACAAAGGAACCGAGATACACTTCGAAGTCCTTTTTGTAACTGCTGCCCGCAATCACCGCCCCGTCGAGTTTCTCGCTGTATTTCGAAATATAGCTCTGCGTAAGAAAAGAACCGTACGAAAAACCAAACAGAAAATAAGGAAGTCCCGCGTATCTTTTTTGATAATAATCGGTAATAACCGCTTCGTCGCGCACGGTGTCGGCAAACATATCGCCCGCACAATAACCGAGCGTATCGGGATCGGTTTTCCCATGTCCGCGGTGATCGTCCGCCACGACGAGAATCCCTTTCTCGTTCAGAAACCGCGCAAATTTTTCGTACCGCCCCGCGTGCTCCGTCATGCCGTGTACGATTTGAACGATCGCCTGCGGATTTTCCGCCGCCCATTCGTAAACGTATATTTTTTTCTTGTCAAAACTTTCGATTTCCATATTTCCGATCTCCTTTCCTTATTTATTATAATTATAACGATTTTTATAAAAAGTTCAAGTTTTTGCCGCAATCTTTTACCGATTCCCGCCAAATCATACGGAATTTTCCCGTATTACCATAAATCCACCTGATCCGTCCGCTTGCAACCACGCCCCAAGAAACGGTAAAATAAATAAAATAAAACAAAGGACGGAACAAAACATGACGAAATATTTCATCCGCGCGATTCTTATTTCCCTTGCAGCCGCCCTGACCGTCGCGCCTTTTGCGGCGGGCTGCGCGGACAAGGAAACGCCTAAGACGGAACAAGTCTTCGAAGAATCTCCCGAAATCCAACGGCAAGAACGAGAAGAAGCGATTGCAACTCCCGATGAAGAACGGGAAGAAGAACTTACAACCCCCGATGAAGAACGGGAAGAAGCGGAAGAAGAGATACCGGAGACGGAAGAGACAAACGGTCGGGAAGAACAAGAAAAGGAGTCCCAAACGGCGCAAGCGCAATACATATTGGTAAAATACGAGGGCGTTAACATCAGAACGGGTGCGGGAACGTCTTATAGCGCGATCGGGAAAGCGGAAGAGGGTACGCTGTTGAAATGCAGCGGCAAAAAAGACGATTGGTATCAGACGTACTATCGCGGCAACGTCGCTTATATCAGCGCAAGAGAAGAATACACGGCGATCGTATCGATGGACGCCGCTTCCGAACAAACCGAAGCGGTAATCGAAGAGGGACTCAAACTTTTGGGGACCGACTACGTTTACGGCGCAGTAAGGCTGCATGACGGCAACGGCAATTTTTACAAAAATTTTACCGCAACGCAATTCGACTGCTCGTCGCTGATGCAATATATCTTTTATTACGGCGCGGGCGAACTGTTGAACACCACCACGCGCACGCAGGTGTTACAGGGTCGAACGGTGGAAAAAGCGGATTTACAACGCGGCGATTTGATATTTTTTACCAATGCCTCCCGCGTGAACAATACGGGAATCGAACGGATCGGACACGTTGCGCTTTATTTGGGAAACAATTATATATTACACACCTCGTCGGACTATGCGAAAATCGAACGAATGACTTCCGCGCGGTGGAACTACTACATTACCGCCAGAAGAATGCTTTAACTCTTGCCTTTCCGCGTAAACCGTGGTATAATGCGAACATGATTCTTACAGACGTACATACCCATTCGACCTTTTCCGTAGACGGAAAATCCCCCCTTACCGAAATGGCGGAAACCGCAAGAGAAAAAAACGTTTCCTACTTCGGCGTCTCCGAACATTTCGATTACGATTGTCTCGTATTCGGGCTGTCGTATAAAGGCGTGCCCGTTACAGAAACGACGGACGCGGAAGCGTACTTTTCCGTGGCGCGCGCACTGCAAAAAGAATATAAGGAAAAGGGATTGCATTTGCTCGTAGGAGGAGAATACGGCTTCGGCGCGGATAGACGGTGCTACGACGAATATCTTCGGCTGAACGAAACGTATCGTCCCGATTTCGTCGTGAACAGCGTACACACGGTGGACGGCTACGACTGTTACGACCCCGCCTATTATACGGGAAAAGACAGAAACCGCGCCTATTCCCGATATTTGGAAGAAGTGCGCAAAAGTTTAGACGCGCCCTATGACTACGATATCGTAGGGCATATCGGTTACGTCTCGCGCAGAGCGCCATACGCAAACAAACTTCTGCATTACGCCGATTTTCCCTCCCTGTACGACGACATTTTAAAAACGATCGTTGCAAAGGGCAAGATATTAGAAGTCAATTCTTCCTCCCGCGGTTCGGGAATCGCCTTCCTTCCGGATTCGGACGTTTTAACCCGTTATTTTCAACTGGGCGGACGGCGCGTTTCTTTCGGCTCCGACGCGCATGAAAAGTCGCGGATTATGGAAAACCGGGATCTCGTGATAGACGCGCTTCAAAAAATCGGGTTTACATACGTTACCGTACCCGACTGCAAAAACGATCTTACGATCGAATTCTAACTGCTTCCCTATTGTTGTTTGTCATAAAAAATATGACAAATATCATAGAATCTCTTGACATTTTATCGGGATTAGCGTATAATCATGAAAAAGGAGCTTTTATGGACGCTATCATCACGGCGATTTTAACGATTTTCGGCGCCGCCGCGCTGCTCGCCGTTATTCTGTATATCCCGAAATTGATTCAATTCGGCGGCTGTTTTAAAAAACCGCCCCGCAGAATGGCGGAGCAAAAGCGAAAAATTGCGCTCGTCGTTCCCGCCAGGGGAGAAAGCGCAGTCATCGGCGATTTGCTCGCGTCGATCGCCGCGCAGGATTACGATAAACACTATTTTGACGTTAATATTATTGTAAAAGAGGCGGATGATCCTACCGTTGCGATTGCAAAAGAGGCGGGCACGAACGTATTTATCGTACCCGATCAAAATTGCAAGGGCGCGGCGTTGGACGGTTATTTCCAATCGCTTACGGCCGCGCAGCGCGATTCTTATGCCGCTTTCGCAATTATCGACGCAGACGCGGTGCTTTCCCCCGATTACGTTACCGAACTGAATAACGCGCTCGAAAACGACTGCCAAATATTTATGACGAGAAAGAACATCAAAAATTATTTGGGCGGAAAAAATCTGCGTTCGCTGTTTTGTAACTGCGCCGCGCTGATTTATCCCGTACTCGACGAGATGGGCGGTCATTACCGCACGAAACGCAATATCCCCGTAAACTTTTGCGGCCAAGGCATGATGGTGCGCTCGGAAGTAATCAAAGAAATCGGCGGCTGGCCTTATCGCACGATGACGGAAGATTACGAAATGCGGAAAGACAGCATCCTGCGCGGTTACAAATCCATGTATTACCCTTACGCCGTAATCTATACCGAAGAAGTCGTTAAGCATAAAGACTGCTGGACAAGACGTTTGCGTTGGGTCGTCGGTTTTTCGCAATGCGATCATAAATACGACAAGGCGATCCGTAAAAAATTCCGCGAAGAAAAAGCGTCTTTTGCGCTGAAATACGATATTTTCTTTTCGATTGCTCCGCTCGTTCTCTTTATTGCGGCGGCGATCGTCACGTCGCTTTGCGGCGTAGGACTTACGATCTATTATGCGGCAATCGGCAGCGCGCTCTGGCTTTCCGCTTTGCTTTTGCTTGCGTTCATGCCGCTTGCCCTCATGTACTTTTTAGAACTGTGCTATGTGTTTTTAACAATGCAATGCTACCGCGACGCGCTCGAACCGTTAACGACGGGAGAAAAGATCGCAATGCTTTTCTTTGCACCTCTTTTCAATTTTGAATATTTCCCCATTTTTATACAGGGACAGCTGTGTCTGCTTACCCATAAAAATATCCGTTGGCAACACACCGCGCGCGTCGGATTGGACGAAGAGAAAAAGAGCAACCCGCGCAGAATCCGTCTGTTCCGCAGGAGGCTCCGCAAAGAGAACGAAAAATTGCGTCTCCGCCGCATGAAATAACCGGTCAGCTCGATTTTCAAGCGCCGTGGACAACAATCAAACAATGAAACTGAAACACGGGTTCCGTAAAATACGGGACTCGTTTTTTGAACGTTAACAAGATTCTTTTAAAAAAGGAATTGAAAAAACAGCCGGACGGCTGCTTTTTCAATCTTTTACCCGTTTCCTTTTAGCGGGTAAATATTCTAACGGAATCGCATAATTTTCTTCGTAACAGGCTTTCCACTCGGCCTCCGCCGCCGATTTCATTTGCGCAAGCGATTCTTTTCTCGGCAGACCTTTCTGCGGATACACGGGCGGGAGAATGTGAATGCGGAGCTTTTTGATATGACCGCGTTGATTTTTATGAAACGTGCAAAAAACGGGCAAAACGGGCGCGCCGTTCTTCACCGCATAATAGAACGCGCCCTCTTTCATGGGTCGCGGTTTATCGTAATTAACCCACATAGCCTGTTCCGCATAAAAATTAACAATCTTCCCCGATTGCAGCAATCGGTCGATTTCGCGGTTCATATTCCGCATCGCCGATAAATTGGGGCTGAGCGGAAGCGTTCCGCCCATGCGAATGATCATCCCCCCAACTCCCGTTTTATTATTCCAAGGCGCAATGGTGTGATAAGAGCGGAAATGCCCGACCGCCTGTCGGACGAACAGCGTATCCAAATAAGAAAAATGATTGCAAACGCAAACCGCGCCCGATTTTCCTATGGCTTTTTTATAGTTCTTCCCCGTTACTTTCGCGCCGTAAACTATTTTTATGAGCGCCGCGCCCAAGGTGGCGGTAATACAGCGCACCACAATCGTTCCCGCGCGCCGAAGCAGACAGCCCCGATAACGAAAATCGCCGTCCGGTATAAACCAATGCTTGCCGTAAGGGATATAATCGTAATCAAACCGACGGTTTTCTTCAAGCGTCTTTTGAATATTTATCCTGTTTTCCAACTTCCTGCGTTTTCTTGCCATGCCCTTATCCTTTGTATTATTGTACCCTAACGCCTTGCGTTTGTCAATTAGTTTGTCATGTATTTTATTACAAACGGGTCGTCCGCAAACAAAGACTGCAAAACCCCGCCGCTTCCCTGTTGCGGCGGGGCGATTTACGCTTGCTTCAAACCGCCGTTCTCTTGATTGAATTTACGTTTCGCTTAATATTGCGTTTGCGTCGAAGGCGCGGCGTATAGATCGAATTCCCCGTCCAAATCGAAATTTTCTCCCGTTTCGAAAGCGGCAAGTTTGGAAATAGACACTTCGTATGCCGTCATCGTAACGGTTTCCGAATCCGAAAGCTTTTTTTGATATTCTCTGCTTTGGATTCTGCCGGAGAGCGCGATTCTGTCTCCCACCTTTAAATTTTGCACGAAACGGGCGTTCCTGCCCCAAGCGATGCAGGGAATATAGTCCGATTTATTATATGCGCGGTTAACGGCGACAAGCAAATCGGCAATTTCGCGGTTGAAAGGCGTCGTTCGATAAACGGGCGGCTTGCAAATATAACCCGAAAGTACAATGCTGTTGGGATTGCGCGAAGGCGCGATTTCCACGATTTCACGCACAAAAACCGTAAGCATAAGACGGGATTTCCCGTTTTCCAGCTTATTATAACTGCGAAATTGTCCCAAAGCGCAGATATCGCTGCCGATTTTTAAATCCCTTTGGCGAATCAGCCGTTCGGATATCGTAACGGGCAAAATGTCCGCCTGACCCGAAAGACGCATGACCTTGACGTAAAGTTCGTAAAACCCCTCTCCGTACACCTCGTGCGAAAAAGTCGCGTCGGATACGATTTGACCCATAAAGTAAACCTTATTGTTTTTTTCCGTGTTGTAATCCATATTGCTAACGTACCTCCGTTCAGTATTTCCTTATTGCGTTTTGCGCTAAGCGGTTCCCTTGGGGCGTTGTCTGCCCGTGGAATCGACGGTATAATTTTCTAGATAGATAAGTTCCCCGACGGGCACAAATTCATATCCTTTGGCGCGCAGCGTATCGATGATGACGGGTACCGCTTCCGCCGTATGTAACCCGTTATTGTGACAAAGAATGATCGATCCGCTTGTCACCCGCTCCGTAACCCGCGAAACGATATCCGCGGCGGATAAGTCTTTCCAATCGAGCGAATCGACGTCCCATTGAATGGGATAAAACCCCATCGCGTTCGACGTATCGATGAGCAAGTTGTCATAGTCGCCGTACGGCGGACGGAAGAGCGTTACCTCTTTGCCCGTAATCTCCTTTATCGCGGCGGACGAGGTTTCGAGTTCGTTGCGAATTTCCGTTTCCGCCAGCTTGCTCATATAAGAATGCGTTGCGCTGTGCGTGCCGATCTCATGCCCCGCATCGTTGATTTTGCGGATATATTCGGAATACTTTTCCGTCCAAAACTGCACGGTGAAAAAGGTTGCGCGAACGCCCGCTTTTTCAAGACGCCGTAAAATTTCATCCGTATAATCCACGCCCCAGGCGCAATCGAAGGAAATGGCGATTTTGTTATCGTCGCGCTCCACCGAATATATGGGAAGCGAACGCGCTCCGCTCCAATATACTTCTTCCGCGCCCGCAGCCTTTGCCGTGAACGCCGCGCCTACGGTAAGCGCGATCAACACGGCCGCCGTAATTACCGATTTGAAACGGATGGTAAGAAAACGCATCTGTTTACCTCTCTATGATAATATTTTTTTAACGGAAAATCTTTGGAGATTATCTCGCAATTTGTCGTATCGCGTCGATTATCGTTTCACTTGATCCGAGCGTTGCAAAAATATATCTCCGTTGTATTTTTATGTGAAATCTCCGCAAAATATGTCGGCGGTGAAATTAAGATGAAAAGTTCGAATAAATTTTTTGTTTTTCGCAAAAACATATAAAAAACAGTTTACAAAAAAAATAATAACTAATATAATTTATTAGCATTTATTGCCGTTGCGTTTGTATGGCGCGAGAAAGCCGGAGGGAAAAATGGTACGTTATATCAAATGCCCGCGTTGCGAATTGAATTATATCGACGCGGAAAAACAGGAATACTGCGACGTCTGCTTGAAAGAACTGAAAGGAATTAAGACGGACGCGGATGAAATCGAAGAGGAAGAGTCTGCCGAACTTCCCACGGAGCTTTGCCCCATCTGCGGGGAAAACATGATGCGCGCCGGCGAAAAAGCCTGCGAAGAATGCCGCAAAAAAATGGAATTCGAGGAAGAGGAGCAAGACGAAGAGGACGACGACGAATGGCGCGAATACCTTGACGACGAGGACGAGAGCGACCTCGACGAGGCGAGCGAAATCGGAGAAGAGTTCGACGAAGAGTTTGCCGAATCCGAAGAAGAGGAAGAGGAAGAGGAAGAGGAATTCGAAGAAGCCGACGACGAGGACGATTTGGATTATGTGACGGGCGACGATATCTACGCGCTCGACGATGACGAAGACGACGAAGACGACGAAGAAGATCGGGACGACGATTTTTAACATCGCGGCGCCGAGCTCTTTCATACGGTCCGTTCGGACGACGCGATTGGCGGCGCGACGTTTTCGCGCCGCCGTTTTTCTTATCATATGATCAATCATTTAAAACATATTTTCGCGAAATTTCAAGCCGCGTTAAAACGCTACGACGACGCGCATAATTTTACCTGCGACGTTTGCGGAAGAGAAGTTTTTGAAAACGAACGAATTTGCAAACAATGCGAACGCGCACTACCGCACAATAACGGCGTTATCTGCCCTTGCTGCGGGAGAAAAGTGCGCGAAGCGGGCGTTTGTCTCGAATGCAAACAAAAACCGCTCGTTTTGCAAAAAGCGCGCTCCTGTTTTTTGCACGAGGGCGAAGCGGTTACGCTTGTTCACCGTTTTAAAAAAGGGGATAAATACCTTTACCGTACGCTTGTCTCAGCCTTATATCCTTTGTTGGAACGGGAGTTTTCCGACGTCGATCTGCTGACTTTCGTCCCCATGACGGAACAAGCGCTCAAAAAGCGCGGATATAACCAATCGCGTCTGCTCGCCGAAGAGCTGGCGCAAAAAAGCGGGAAAGAATTATTCGACGGCGTTCGGAAAACGCGCGAAACGCAGGCGCAAAAAACGCTCGGCCGCAGCGAGCGGGAGGAAAATTTAAAAGGCTGTTTCCAAATATCTTTTCGTAAAAAGATCAAGGGAAAACGCGTTTTAATTGTCGACGACACGATGACGACGGGCGCTACGGCAAACGAATTGGCGACGGTTTTACTCCGCGCGGGCGCGCAATCGGCGAGTTTGATTACCTTTACAAGCGTGGAAAAGAAGGATCCGTTCGGGAAACCCGTCTCGATCCAACGGAAAAATTAAACGCAACCGCGTGGCAAGAGATTTCTCTTGCCACGCGGTTGCATGAGGCTTATCGACCTCGTCCGGATATAATCGAGGTTCGTTGAATACGTAGTACAGAAACGCACGTTTCGGGCGCAAAAAAGGCGGCGAATTTTTCGCCGCCCTTTATTTTTGCTTTTATTCTTCGGGATCTTCGTCCGTATCGTCAACGTTCTCCGTCTCTTCCGGAAGCGCGTCTTCCTCCGCGTCCGCCGTTCCGGGGAAAGCAACCACGTTATCGTCCTCGCCGTCTTGCTCGGCATAGACGTCCACGTCCTCGTCGTCCGTCGTGTCGACGTACATCAGTTCCTCTTTCTCGTCGTTATCTCTGCGTTTCTTTGAGCGAATGACAAAGAATACGATCAATCCCACGGCAACGACCACGATTCCGATTCCCACGCCGATGAGCGCCCACGCCCATGCGGGAAGCGTTTCGTCCTCTTCCGTTACGGTGTAGCTCTGCAACACGCCGTCCCAATAAGTCTCATACGCCTCTGTGTCGTCGTCCGTCATCAACCCGATTCTCGTTACGAAGTAGCTGCGCGTACGATAAGAAACTCCGCTTTCATCAACAAACGCTTCGCTGTCTCCCGAACCTTCCGCATAGTTCTTGAAGATTTCCTGTTCTTCCTCGCTGTAAAGGTACGTTGCCTTTTTCCCTTCTTCAACGGCGTCGTCGATATGCGTTTTGAACAACGACTCTTCGTAGGTAAGATATCCGTTGTCCGGCGTGTAATCGCCGTTGTCGCGATAGAACAGCTGGTCGTATCCCATGTAGAAGTAATATTGCAGCGCGGTGGCAAGCGTGCTGTGATCCGCGCCGATTTCCGCGATATAACCGTCTTTGTCGTCGTCGCCGACGATATCCGCATATTTATCGTTAAATTCGGAAAGCGCTACGTTGTTCATCAACGCGCCGTTTTTGTCGTTCAAATCGACGCAGGCAATATAATTGTAAGAAGTGGAACCGAACGCTTCGGTATCCGCATAGAACAATATGTTGTCTATGATTTCATAATTGTACCAACTGGAAGCGTGCTCTACGTCCAGCACTTCCACGGGCTGATAGTATTCGTTGACGATCAGATTGCTGTAAGCGTCTCCTTCGCCGTTATAGACCGCACGGTTAACGGTAAGCCCCGTCGTGCCGGAATTGGCATAATACACATAATCGTATGTGCCGTCCGACTCGTCGTCGATCGAAATCAAAGTCGCACCGCTTACGCCGCGCGCGACAAGCGTCGTTTCCGGGATCCCCGAACCGTCGCTTTTTACGTCCGCGCGGTACAAATTAGAGCCGTCGATATAAAGATAATGATGCGCGTTCCCTTCGAGATAGAAGATCGCCGATTCGTTCGCATAAGTGGTATCCTGCGCGATCGCATCGAAAGCGCCGTTCGCACCGTCGTTTGCCGAAACGGAATTCCAGCCCGCGCCGAGCTTGTCCGCAGAGAGATAATACAGCCAACCCGTTTCCCCGCTGGATCCCGTCGTCGCAAGATCGGTACGGGTAAAATAGATTCCGCCGTTCGTGTAACTGAGCAAGGTGTAGGTGTAGCCCGCATAGGAAGAGGGCGTAACGCCGTCCGTCAAGTCGTGCGTGAACTGCGTAGGGCTGTCTTCGTACAGCGCGCCGATCCCGTCAAGCACGATTTCGCCGAGGTTGGTGTAAGGCTCTTCTCCGTCGTTCTCTTCGAGATACTTTTCGCTGTATACGTACTCGTAAGGAGCTTCCGTCGCGTCGGCGCGCACGCGGTAAACCTGATTATAGCTGCGGTCAAGGGAACCGTCCGTTACGTCGATATCCACCGTAACGCCCATCGTGTAATAAACGTAAGGATCCGCCTTGTCTTCGCTGCTGAGCAGATAAGAACTCATGCTCGCCGCCAACACCGTATCCGTTCCGTCCGTCGTATTATAGGAATGCAGATTGTAATTTTCCACATACAGCAGATAGACGGTATCTTCTACTTCGACGTAACGGTAAATCGTGGAGTTGCTCGAAACGTTGAAATAGCTTTCGATCTCCGAACCGTCAAGCTTCGCGCTCTTAAAATCGAGATAGGAATTTTCCACCGAACCGGAAAGATTCTTCGTAGAAGTGGGCGTCGCGTAATACACTCTGTCGCCGAAGATAAAGATTCCCGACGTGTAATCGGAAGCCACCATCAGCGATGGGATTACGATTTCCGCCGTGTTTTGTTTGTTTTTCAAATCGTTTTTGGCGATACGCATCAGCGCGCCCTTTACGGGAACGCCGTAGGCGTTGTCCGACGTATAGGTTTCTACGCCGTTAATGAAGTAGTAATAATTTCCCTTCTCTACGACGAATCCGCCGTTGGAAGAGACCTCGCCGCTATAATCGCCCGTGAGAGGCGTGAACGAGGAGCAGGCGGGGAAAGCGAAGACGCTTGCCGTCATCACCGCCGCCGTCAATACTGTCAATAATTTCTTCGGCAATTTACGCATAAGACTTCCTTATCTGTCTGAAATTTCTTGTTCTAAACGATACGATATCAATTATATACTAAACCAAGGATTTTTGCAATCAAAAACCCGTGAAACTTGTACTTTTCTTTCAAAAATTTTACCCGCAAAGGAGTTTTTATGGAAAAATTCGGCATCTTTGAGCTGTTAGACGCGCTTTCGGCGATGACTGCGCCCGTTCGGGAGACGAAAACTTCTCCCGCGACGGAAAAAACAGAAGCCAAGGAAGACAACTACGCAGCCTCCCCCACGCACGACGCAATCTCCTCTTTCCTCGCCCGTCACGACGCGATCGTCAAAAAGATAGACGGAAAATAGCCTATTCCGCAGAACGTACGCAAAACCCGCGATTGCGCAAAAAGGTAAGGGCAAGATCCGTCCATACGGCGGCGTGCCGTATTCTGCGATAAGCCTCCTCTCCGCGCTCCGTGTCGCGATCGGCAACGCTCAGTCCGTGCCGTCCCTTTTCAAATATATGCAGTTCGAACGGGACGCCCGCTTTTCCGCACGCGCCCGCATAGAGCAACGCGTTGACGACCGGCACGCAATCGTCTTCCGCAGTATGCCAAATAAACGCGGGAGGACAGTCCGCTTTCACGCGTTGATCCAACGATAACGCGCCGCGCAGCGTTTTGTCTCCGCCCGAAATGTTTTCCGCCGTTTCCTCGTGCGTAATACCTTCTAAGGTGGAAATCACGGGATAAGATAAGATTACGGCGTCGGGGCGCACCTTTTCCGCGTCTTTTCCCAATGCCTCTTTCAAACAAGCTTCGCCGAACAGCGTTGCAAGCATCCCCGCGAGATGTCCGCCCGCAGAAAATCCGACCGCCGCGACGTGAGCGGGATCTACGGAATACGATCGCGCGTTTTTACGGATATACGCCATAGCCATGCCCGCTTCGATCAAGGGCGCGGGATAGGGCGTGCGCACGCTGTATTGCAGCAAAAACGCCGCGTACCCTTCGTTTAAAAAACGCAGCGCAACCGGCTCGCCCTCGCGTTCGGATACCATATTGTAACCGCCGCCGGGGATAATCAGCATGGCGGGGCGCGCCTTTACCCCCATTTCTTCGCTGTATCCGCGCGCATATACGGTAAGGAACCCGCCCGCGTTTTTCCCCCGCTCTATTCCGAAATAAGCGTAAAGATCGATAGCTTCGTTTATCATGATTTCTCCTTATGAAAATATACCGCCCAATAAGAGACGGCGACCATTCCTCCGCCGACGATATTTCCGATCGTAGAAGGCAGCAGATTGAAAAGCAACGCGCCGCCGAGCGTGAGTCCGTCCGCCGCGATTGCATATTCCGACGCCGCCGCCAACCCCGCGGTAAGATAATACATATTTGCCACGCTGTGTTCGAACCCGCAAACGACGAACGCAAAAACGGGCAGATACACGAACAGGATCTTGCCCGCGACGTTTTTGCTCGCCATCGCCCCCCATACCGCAAGACAAACGAGAATATTGCATAAAATTCCGCGCAAAAGGCAATCGGAAAAGCTCATCGTGCTCTTTATTTCCGCAGCGGAAACGCACGCTTGCGCCGCAGCCGTATCGAACGCATCGAACGTATGGCTGTAAACGGCGAGCAGCGCGATCAAAACTCCGCCGACCAAATTCCCGCAATAAACGATTAGGAAATTTTTCAGCATTTCGCCGATTTTGATCTCCTTTTGTAACGCGGGCGCGATTAAAAGACAGTTGCCCGTGAACAGTTCCGCGCCGCAAATCACGACGAGGATAAGCCCCAGCGGGAACACCGCGCCTTTGACAAGGCTTGCCTGTACGCCCGAAAATCCGCTCGAAGCCACCGTAGAGACGACGCCGCCGAGCGCGATAAACGCACCTGCGAGCGCTGCAAGAAGAAACGTTTTCCACCATTTCCGCTGCATTTTGGACTTTGCGATTCCGATATAATCGGCGGCGATTTCTGCGGGCGTATTCATATTGTTTTCCTCCGGTAAATTTAATAAAAAACAAAGAGACGCTTCCGCGTCTCTGTTTTGTTATCTCTTCGAGAACTGAGGAGCTCTGCGCGCTTTTTTGAGACCGTATTTCTTTCTCTCTTTAACGCGGGGATCTCTCGTTAAGAAGCCTGCTTTTTTCAAAGCGGGTCTGGTTTCGGGTTCCGACTGCAAAAGCGCCCTCGCGATGCCGAGACGGATCGCGCCCGCCTGACCGGTATGACCGCCGCCGATAACGTTAACGTAAATATCGTATTTGCCTTCCGCGCCCACTTCTTTCAAAGGCTGATTGATCACATACTGATCCGTTCCCATCGGGAAATAATCTTCAAGCGAACGGTCGTTTACGACAATCAAACCGCTACCGGAAGGAATGAGACGCACGCGGGCGATCGCCTTCTTTCTGCGACCCGTTCCCCAATACTGCAATTTTTTCTTTAATGCTGCTTTCGCCATTCTCAAAAATCTCCCTTAAAATAATTTCAACGCTTCGGGCTTCTGTGCCTCGTGATTATGCTCCGCTTGCTTAAATACTTTAAGCTTTTTGATCATCTGTCTGCCGAGCGAATTTTTGGGAAGCATTCCCTTCACCGCTTCGTAAACCGCGAGATCGCTGCGCTCGGCCATGAGTTTGCCGTAAGAGATCTCTTTCAGACCTCCGATATATCCCGTATGATAACGATAATACTTATCTTCGAGCTTCTTGCCCGTAAGCAATACTTTATCGCTGTTGATAACGATGACGTAATCGCCCGTATCTACATTGGGAGTATATGTGGGCTTATTTTTTCCGCGAAGAATGGACGCCACTTTGGACGCAAGTCTTCCGAGTGGAATTCCTTCTGCATCGACGACATACCACTTTCTCTCAACCGTCTGCGCTTTTGCCATATAGGTTTTCATTTTCCGTACTCCTTAACCGCTATCTGTGCCCGTTTTCCTGTAAAACGAGGGTCTCCTGCAAATTACCCTTTCATTATAGGCTATCGCAAAAGTTCCGTCAAGCTGTTTTGAGTTCCGATTTTAAGATTTTTTCGGAAAAAATAAAAAACTCCCGCTCTTTTTCAAAAAACAGCGGGGGTTTTGTTTTATTCGTTTCACAGTCCGTTTTTTCTCTCGGCCGTCGCAGCTCTCATTGTCCGCGCAAAAAAATATCGTCGCCGTACAATTTGCCCGAAGCATTTGCTCTTTCCCCCGGCGCGTTCTTCCCTCTCGTTCGGTTATTCCAACACCGCCTTGATTCTTCTCACACCCGAAGAGGAGGACTGCTCTTTCACAATTCTAAACGTACCCAAAACGCCCGTCCGTTCCACATGGGGACCGCCGCACATCTCCTTGGAAAATTCCCCGATGGAATACGTTTTTACAACGTCGCCGTATTTGCTGTCGAACACGCCGACGAAACGTTCCGCACGCGCTTCGTCGAGACTCATCTCCCGATACACCACGGGAATATCTTCTTTGATTTTCTCGTTCACGAGCTTTTCCACCGCCGCAATCTCTTCCGCGGTCATGGGACGGGGAAAATTAAAATCAAAACGCATACGTTCGTCCGTGATGTTGCTGCCTTTCTGATTGCAGTCGGGAGAAAGCACCGCTTTCAACGCGGCGTTTAAAAGATGCGTCGCCGTATGGTACTTCGTCGCCTTTTCGGAATGGCTTTCCAAACCGCCTTTATATTGTCCTGCAGGGAGCACACGGCTCTTTTCCTGATGTTCCTTAAATGCAAGGTCGAACCCTTTTATATCTACGGTAAGCCCTCTCTCCGCCGCAAGCTCCTCGGTAAGTTCGAGCGGGAACCCGTAGGTGTCGTACAAACGAAACGCCGCCTTGCCGCCGATTACCGTTTCCGCAACGTAGTCGGGATTGCTTTGCGCCATAAACGCGTTTTTCCGTTCGACGCCCGCCGCGCATTTTTCAAATTCCTTTAAGCCCTGTGCAAGCGTCGCTTCGAACCGATCCGCTTCTTTTTTCATTTCGCCGAGAATATACTCCTCTTTCTCTTTGAGCAAAGGGAACGCTTCGTCATATACTTTCTCGATAAAGATCTTTGCGACGGCAAGAAGCTCCTCGCTCCCGACGCCGAGCTGTTTGCAATAGCGAATCGCGCGACGCATGATACGGCGGAGAATGTAACCCGCGCCCGTGTTGGAAGGAAGGATCCCGTCCCTATCTCCGATGAGCATGACCGTCGTACGGGTATGATCGGCGATAATGCGCATCGCCTTGCGCGCGGCTTCGTCCGTCTCGTAACTCTTACCCGAAACTTTTTCAAGTTCGGCAATAACGTCTGAAAACAAGTCGGTTTTGTATCCGTCCGAAAGCCCGTTTAAAAAGAGAAGCATTCTGTCGAACCCGAAGCCCGTATCCACGTTCTTATTTTCAAGCGCGGTATAGCCGTTTTCCGTCTTTTCATACTGCATATAGACGTCGTTGCCGATTTCCACATAATCGTCGGGAAATACGGGGGTTTCCTTTTTCGGATCGAGAGGATAAAACCATTCGTTATCCGGTCCGCAAGGCGTTCCGACGGTTCCTTCCAGCTCCCACCAGTTATCCTCTTTGGGAAGATAAAAGATATGTTCGGGTTTGATTCCGAGCCCGATAAGAAGCCGAGCCGTCTCCTCGTCGCGCGGACTGCTGTCGTTTCCCTCGAATACGGTGGAGCAAAGTTTGTCCTTATCCAGCCCGAATACTTCCGTTAAGAGTTCGAACGTCCACGCCGTCTTTTCCTTTTTAAAATAATCGCCCAACGACCAGTTTCCCATCATTTCAAAAAAGGTGAAGTGCGAAGCGTCGCCGACGGAATCGATGTCCACCGTACGGATACAGCCCTGCACGTTGCAAAGGCGTTTCCCCTCGGGGTGCGGCTTGCCCAAAAGATAGGGCATTAAGGATTGCATCCCCGCCACGTTGAACATGACGCCCGTCGACCCGTCGCCGATGAGCGACACCGCGCCGATATCGATATGCCCCTTGCTTTCGTAAAAGGAAATCCATTTTTGTCTGAGTTCTTTCGATGTGATCTTCATATTGCGTTCTCCCGTAAACTTATTAAATCTGATTAAATCTTCGTCAATTCGTAGCCGTCTTTGGAGTCCTTTACGGCATAACCGAGCGTTTTCAGTTTATCGCGCAGCTCGTCCGACTTCGCCCAATTCTTTTCGGCGCGAGCCGCCTTTCTCTCTTCGGCAACCGCTTTCACCTCGGCGGGCACGTCCTCTTTTTTGGCATACGTTTGTAAATATTCGCGCGCGTCCTTTTTAAATAAGCCCAAAAGAGAATAGGTCTTTCGAATTTGATTGGTGATTCTTCTTGCGCGGGCATCGTTTTCCGCAAGCAAGCGGGACGCCTCTTTGAAATAACCGAACAAATCGGACAGCGCGAGCGCGGTGTTAAAATCGTCGCTCATCGCTTCGTCGAATTTTTTGTCGATTTCCTCTTCCCCTTCCATTTCGTTCGGGAACGCTTCCTCCGCTTTGGCAATCAACGTATAAAAGCGAATGAGGTGCGCCTCCGCATCGGGGAACAGGTTGTCCGTAATGTTGATGTCTCCGCGATAACCCGTGGAAAGCAATGCAAATTTAATCGCTTCGTTGGAATATTCGTTCAGTAAATCTTCGAGCAGTAAGCTATTTCCCAAAGACTTGCTCATTTTCTGCCCGTTGACCTTGATCAGTCCGTTATGCGTCCAATATTTTGCAAACCGTTTCCCCGTGAGCGCTTCGCTCTGGGCGATTTCGTTTTCGTGGTGCGGAAAGATTAAATCCCTGCCGCCGCCGTGGATATCGATTTGATCGCCGAAAGCCGCGCGGTTCATCGCCGAGCATTCGATATGCCAGCCCGGGCGGCCTTTCCCCCACGGGGAGTCCCAGCAGATTTCCCCCTCTTTCGCCGCTTTCCAAAGCGCAAAATCGTACGGATTCTTCTTGCAATCGTCGTTTTCCACGCGCACGCCGTCCAAAGCGTCCTCTTTGTCCCTTCCGGAAAGCTGTCCGTATGCGGGAAAAGAGTCCACGTCAAAATACACATCGCCGTTTTCGGCGGCATAAGCGTGACCGTTTTCAATCAAACGCTGCACGAAATCTATGATATTGCCGATATTCTCCGTCGCTTTCAACCAGAGAGTGGGATCGTCTACGTCTAACTTACGCATGACGTCGTTTATCTTCTCGATCATCATTTCCGCATATTTGTCGGCGGGAATGCCCGTCTCTTTGGAGCGCGCGATGATTTTATCGTCTACGTCGGTATAATTGCGAGCGTAAGTCACGGTATATCCCTGTTTTTCCAAAAATTTGCGAAAGATATCGTAGAGTAGCGCCTGAAAGCCGTGTCCCACGTGCGCCTCGCCCGAAACGGTGATGCCGCAAGCGTACATTTTTACTTTTCCGGCTTCGAGGGGGATAAATTCCTCTTTTTTCCTTGTCAGCGAATTGTAAATTTTCATGAATTCTCCTTTTCGTCCCCGTTATGCGGCGCGTTATCCCGCTTAGAAAACGCTTCTAACCGCTCTTCCAATTCGTACACGCGTTCGCGCAACGCGCAAACTTCCTGCAAAATAGGATCCGTTTTCTCGGGAAGCAAATCCTGCACCTTTTCGCCGCCCACGCGCACGACGCGCCCGGGAACGCCGACGACGGTCGCATACGGCGGAACTTCCTTTAAGACGACGGCGCCCGCGCCGATTTTCGCGCCCTCTCCCACGGTAAATCCGCCAAGCACCTTTGCCCCGCACGAGATCGTGGCGTTTTTCTTGATGGTGGGATGACGTTTTCCCGTCTGTTTTCCCGTACCGCCCAGCGTAACGCCTTGATAAATGACGACGCCCTCCTCCACTTCCGCGGTTTCGCCGATGACGACCCCCGCGCCGTGATCGATGAACACGCCTGCGGCGATTTTGGCGGCGGGATGAATTTCGATACCCGTTCTAAACTTTGCCCATTGCGACGCCATGCGCGCCAACAATCTCAAATGCATTTTATAAAGACGATTGGCGAATCTGTGCCAGGAAAGGGCGTGAACGCCCGAATAGGTGAGCCAAATTTCGAATTTATTGCGTGCGGCGGGGTCGTTGCGTTTTGCCGCCGCGACGTCTTTTCTCAGTCTTGCAAAAAACACTTCGCCTCTCCTTTTATAAAAAAATGCCTTTATCGTTATAAAGGCATGATGAACGCGGTTCCACTTTACTTTGGGAGAAACTCCCCTTCTCCGACCGATAACGGCGGTCTGCCGCGGACGTTGCTCCGACCTCGAACGGATTTAGGCGCACGTTCTTCCTTTTGCCGCCAAAACCCTTTCAGCCGCGGGGTTTCTCTCTTGCGGGGCAACAAAGGAATACTCTTCCCATCCTCGGTATATTCATTTTACGCTATTTTACTTGTTTTTGTGCGGAAAGTCAAGCGTTTTTATGCGAAGGTTTGCCGATCCGTCAACGCCAATACGGATTGAGCGTCGTAACAGGGGATTAAAATTTCATATTCTTCCGTCCCGCCGCTGATTTTTAAACGATAATGCGGCTTGATACGAAAGGATCCGTCTCCTATCTGTCGTATTTTATATTGCTTATAATTTCCCTTGCGCCAAGAAGTATCTTTCGTCCAACGGAACGAAAAAATACGCTTTTCTACACGAGTAATCGTCAGTCGTTCCCGCGGGAGTTTCACCACGATTACGGCGTTTGAAAAACATAGCGCGCCCTCTTCCAAAAAGACGCTTGCCTCGGCATTTTGCAAAAGGAATTTGCGCCCTCTGCGAACGGAGGCACACACGTCTATGAAAGCCGCGTTTTCCGGAACGCCCAATTCACGTAACCCCGCCCGAAAAAGCGCTTCTTCCCGCGCGCGATATAACCGCTTACTCTGCCGAAACCGTTTTTCTTTCACACCTACAATGGCAAGGAGCGTGCACAAAGCGATACAACCGCAAAAAAAGACGGGTAATAACCAGCTAAGCTGACCGTTAAACTCCGAATCCTCTCCCGAAATAACCGTATCAAGCATACTGCCGAACGCACTGAATACAACAAGGAACAACCATATGGACAGTGCGATCAAAAACGCGCGAATTGTGTTCCACCTATTATAAACCGCATGATACTCCGCCCGAAGCTGTTCCCGTTCCGCCGTAAAACGATAGGTTTTCCTATCTTCAAACGCTGCCGCGCAACAAGTAACGCCCAAAGCGGAGCAATCGATTCTTTCCGACGAAAAGAGGTTCATTCACTCGTTTTCTCCCAGCGCTTTATGGGTAAGTTTTCGATTTTGTATTCCGAAAGGCAACGGTTCCGCATTTCTTCGTTATAAATATTTTGCGAAATCAAATATTCCGCAACAACGTCGCGCACGCTGTCGTTCTGCATACGGAATCCGCAAACGGCAAGCAGATTTTTAACGTCCTGCAACGGAATCCGACAGGTAATCGCAAGCGCGAGAATGGTATTCTTTTCGGGATACAGCTTGCCTTTTATAATACCGTTCCATATTTTCGCGTCAAGCGAAATTTTATTTCCCGCGCTCTCCACCGTTTCCCCGCAGCGTTTTATCACGACGGGAAAAAGTTTTGCAAACGTATGTTTGCGAAATACGTCTTTGATTCGTTCGCGCAAAGGCGCAAACGAAAAGCTGTAAGAAAAACAGGTGTCCGCCAACCCGTTTTTAAACGCGGCGAGCAACTCTTCGCAATTTTCCTGGTGGCAAAGGCGCATTCGTTCCGATTCTCGGCGGGCGATATTGCCGTCTTTGCCGATGATGATTAAATCGGGCATACGATAGCCCGCTATTGCGGTGATCTTCTGATAGTCGCTGTAATTTGCGCAGAAATACTCGTCAAGCGGCTTGATGAACGCGTTATCCATGTATCATTCCTCGCGATCGACGATATCTAAGATTTCACAAATACGGTCTAAATCGTCCCGCGTATAATAGTCGATATAAATTCTGCCCTTTTTATCCGTGCCGATGAGCGAAACTTTGGTTTTGAACGCGCCCCGCATACGCTCCACCAAGTGGGTGAGTTCCGCGCTCGCAACGGCGTTTTTGCGCTCTTTTTCTTTATTCAGCACTTCGGGAGGATTGAGAAGCTGTTTTACGGCGCGTTCAAGTTCGCGAACCGACCACCCCTCTTTGATACATTGCCGCGCGACCTCTCCCTGACGCTCCTTCGGAACGGGGACAAGCGTACGGGCGTGCCCCGACGAAAGTTTCCCCTCCCGTATCAGCGAGATCACCTCTTCCGAAAGAGTCAATAACCGCAGGGTGTTTGCGATCGCGGGACGGGATTTTCCCAAACGTTCGGCAAGAACCTCCTGCGTGAGGTTGAACTCCTCCATCAATTTCTTCATGCCGTAGGCCGCTTCAACGGGATTCAAGTCCTCTCTCTGCAAATTTTCGATCAAGGATACTTCTTGAATCTCCCGTTCGTCGTATTCCTTTACGACCGCGGGAATGGTTTCAAGTCCTGCGTTCTTCGCCGCGCGGTAACGCCGCTCGCCCGCGATAATCATATACCCGCCCGCGCTGCGATTGACCACGATCGGCGATATCACGCCGTGTTCCTTTATGGAATTCGTCAAATCGAGCAGAGCGCCTTCGTCGAACGCCTTACGCGGCTGATCGGGATTGGGATAAATCTCATCGAGCGGAAGCTCCGTCACGCCGGCGGAAACAACGCCGTCCTGCGCGTTTTCGTAAGCTTCTTCCGTATCGCTGAACAATGCAGAAAGTCCTCTTCCTAAGCCCTTAGCCATTTTTTATTCCCCCTTTCCTTCCGTTTTTTTCAAAAACTCTTCTGTGAGCGCGGCATACGCCCGCGCGCCCGCGCATTTCGGATCGTGTAGTACGATGGGCTTCCCGTGGCTGGGCGCTTCCGAAAGACGTATATTGCGCGGAATGACGATTTCGTACAATTTCTTCGTAAAATATTTTTTAATTTCTTCCGCAATCTGCTTGCTGATGAGCGATCTTCCGTCGTACATGGTAAGCACGACGCCCTCCACTTTAAGCGTTTTATTCAGATGCTGCCGCACGAGCGAAATGGAATTCATCAGCTGGCTCAACCCTTCGAGCGCATAATATTCGCTCTGTATGGGAATCACGACGCTGTCCGCAGCCGCCAAAGCGTTGATTGTAATCAACCCGAGAGAAGGCGGGCAGTCGATCATGATATAATCGTAATCGCCTTTTACCTTATCGAGCGCGGATTTGAGTACTTTTTCCCTGCCTTTTTTATACACAAGTTCGACTTCCGCGCCCGCAAGATCGATATTGGCGGGCAATAAAAACAACGTTTCTATTTGCGTGGGGAGCACGTTGTCTTTTACGTCCTCTTCTTCGATCAGCACGTTATATACCGATTTTTTCAACGAACTTTTGGAAAAGCCCAGTCCCGTCGTTGCGTTGCCCTGCGGATCGACGTCCGCCAACAAAACCTTTTTTCCCGCCGTGGCAAGATACGCCGCCATGTTCACGCAGGTCGTCGTCTTTCCCACGCCGCCTTTTTGATTGGAAAAGGATATGATTTTGCCCATAAGAATTACCTCTTCGTAAAAATTCCGATAACCGCTTGCAGAATTATTCCGTTTTATCGCGGGTTTCCCGATCGCCGTTCTCCGTCGTTTTCACCACGTCGAAGGGACGATCGGGCGCATCCTTATCATGATCCGTCATATAATCGATCACTTCCTGCCAACCCGCGCCTTTCATAAGCATATCGACTTCTTCGGTATAAATCGTCTCCCGCTCAACCAGCACGTGCGCCATATTGTCAAGAATCGTTCTGTGTTCGGTAAGCAGCCGTTTCGCCTTAGCGTACGCTTCCGTAACAATGCGTTTGACCTCTTCGTCGATAATACCCGCCGTCTCTTCGCTGTAAGTGTTGCGTTCTTCGAAATCACGCCCGAGGAACACGGGTCCGTCGCTCGTATACGCGATGGGTCCGAGACGCTCGCTCATGCCCCACTCCGTCACCATCTTCCGCGCGATCTGCGTCGCCCGCTGAATATCGTTCGATGCGCCCGCGCTGTAATCTTGAATGACGATTTCCTCGGCGACTCTGCCGCCCAACAGGACGCAAAGCTCTTCTTTCAGCTGTTTCACGGTATCCGATCGGTTGTCCGTATCGGGACGGGAGAGAGTATATCCCGCCGCCATACCGCGGGGTATGATGGAAACTTCGTGCACGTTTTCGTTCTCCGCGCAAAGCTTCGTAAGAATCGCGTGTCCGGATTCATGGTAAGCCGTATTCTTTTTGTCCACTTCGGTTACGACGCGGCTCTTTTTCTGCGGTCCCATGATAACTTTGTTAATCCCTTCATAAAGTTCGAGATTTCCGATCATGCTCTTTCCCTTGCGGGCGGTGAGGATCGCCGCCTCGTTTAAAAGATTGGCAAGATCGGCGCCCGAAAACCCGCTGGTCATACGAGCGATCGTTTTAAAATTGACGTCGGGCGCAAGCGGTTTATTTCTCGCATGAACCTTCAAAATTTGTTCACGTCCCTTAACATCCGGCATCTGAACATATATTTGCCTGTCGAAACGCCCGGGACGAAGCAACGCGTTATCGAGGATATCGGCGCGGTTCGTCGCCGCCATTACGATAACGCCCTCGTTGGAATCGAAACCGTCCATCTGAACGAGAATTTGGTTAAGCGTTTGCTCTCTTTCGTCGTGTCCGCCTCCGAGTCCCGCGCCGCGTTGACGTCCTACCGCGTCGATTTCATCGATAAAAATAATGCAAGGCTGATTTCGTTTCGCTAAGTCGAACAGATCGCGGACACGGGAAGCTCCCACGCCGACGTACATTTCTACGAAGTCGGATCCGCTTACCGAAAAGAAAGGAACGCCCGCTTCCCCCGCTACCGCCTTAGCGAACAACGTTTTTCCCGTTCCGGGAGGGCCTACGAGCAAAACGCCTTTGGGGATTCTCGCTCCAAGCTCGGCGAATTTTTTCGGCGTTTTTAAAAATTCAACGACTTCGGCAAGTTCTTCTTTCTCCTCGTCCGCTCCCGCGACGTCGGAAAAACGCACTTTTAAATTAGTCGAAACCTTAGCCTTCGTTTTGCCGAAATTCATGACTTTCCCGCCGCCGCCGCTCGTTGCGCGCAACACAAGGAAGAACGCGACGATACCGATTACAAGCACGGCGATATAAATAACGTTGCTCCAACCGCTTCCCGCGTTGGGATTGGAATAGTCATAATTGACGATTAATCCTTCCGCCTTCCAGCTCTCTATTAAGTCAA
>CAYZTP010000006.1:35806-38499 GCA_964481555.1 uncultured Clostridia bacterium
GAATAGTCATAATTGACGATTAATCCTTCCGCCTTCCAGCTCTCTATTAAGTCAAGCCCCTCCGCCGTGTAAAGGCTGGGGAAATTCGCCCAGCAATAATCCGACGACGAATCTTGCGAAACGCCGTCATATCCGTAAACAACGTATCCGTCTATATAAATCGATTTTATTTTATCGTCACCTATCCTCTCTACAAAAACAGAGGAATCCACCTTTTTACTGTTTTTATTCAATGCGTACATCATGTAGTATATTCCAAAGCACAAAACGACCGCGAGAACAACCCCGATGACTACTTTAACGGTTTTACTCAATTTTTACTCCTTCATGATTATTTGCACAATTAGTTTGTGCTTTTTTCCGAGACATTGTACCACATATTTATCGGTTTTGCAAGCAAATATTGACGGTTTTTATCTTTTTTCACATTTATCACAGAAATTTCTTTTAAGATCTCTGTTTTTTAAGAAAAATTAACCACGGCGCATTGCAAAAACGTTCAAAAAAAGTTTCATGTGAAACACTTTCGGTTTTTTTACCAAAAAATATTATGTTTCACGTGAAACATAATACGCAAGAAAACGGGGCAATTTTGCCCCGTTTCTCATTGAAACACTACGTCCGCTATATAATCGGTGAACCATTGTCCGGAAATTGCATAGCTTGTTACATTGCCGAACCATTCGCTTCTGAATATCGCGCCGACAATCCCGCTGGAAGAGATAAATTCGTGGAGCGAATTGATCGGAATCCAATTACAAATCAACAAAATCAAAAATACCAAAACCAACGCTTCTATGAAACCAAAAATTCCGCCAAGCGATTGATCGATAATCCGTATAGGTGCAATGCGGGTTATCAAACCCTTAAATAACTTACTTACCAGCCAAAATCCCAGACGAACGATAAGCAGCAACAAGATAAAGGAAATGATAATCGCCAACCATTTTGCAATCGCCGATCCCAATAAAAGAGCCGTCGTTGCGCCTTTCGGAACAACTTCCACGTTTTTAAAAGCAAGACCGATCAAAAAACAATAAAATTTTCCAATCCCGATTTCTTCGAGCGCTGCGGAAATTTCTGCGCCCGCAACCGACTCGGGCAACCCAACGCTAAAATTTTCCTTTCCCGCAAAAGCGTTTGCCAACCCGTTCGTAATTGCGCTCGTCATTCCGAACAAATTTTCGAGAAAATTAGAAAAGGAAACGCAAAAACATACGGCAAAAATCAAAGCAGCCCATTTGCCCGCCAATTTACATATACTTTTTACAAATCCGTTCTTTATCCCGAATACGGTTCCCAAAATCAGAATCACAAAAAACACAACGTCGATGATCCAAGAAACGGAGCTTGCCAATAATCCCTGCATAATTTCCTCAAATTCTTTTTGGTGTTGCCATTATACCACATTTCTTAGCAAATGTCTTAATTTTTAAACGAATTTGTTATAAAAAGAAAAAAATATGACAATCATTCTTGCAAAATAAAAAGAGAGGTCTTTATGGATTTTGCATTTCATTCTCATAATACCATGGCGCGGACGGGAACGATGATGGCGCTGTCCCGTTTCATTTCTCCGTTAGATGCGCCTCCCGTTCTTTTATGCATCGGAAGCGATCTTTCCATCGGGGACAGCTTGGGTCCCATAGCGGGAACGTTGATAAAACAACGCGCGACGAGTTCGGGTTGTTACGTCTACGGCACGCTGAAAGCGCCGCTTACCGCAAAAGAAATCAAATATACAAAGGACTTTTTAAAAAAGGCGCATCCGCGCGCAACGGTAATCGCAATAGACGCCGCATTGGGAGACGAAGGAGAAATAGGATTAATTAAAATATCGAATTCTCCGCTGCGTCCGGGTTCCGGCGCAAATAAAAAACTCGGCAAAATCGGCGACGTATCCGTTCTCGGAATCGTTGCGCCGAGAACGAATTTTACCTATAACACGCTTAATCTCACACGGCTTAATTTAGTTTATAATATGGCAAACGTAATTTCGGGAGCAGTCTGTGATTTCCTGTTAAAAGAACGTTCCGAACATATAACGCGCATTGCTGTTTCCCAATGACAAAGTTTTGTGATATTGAATCAATTTTAATTTTTTTATCAATGTTCGCTAATTTATTTGACGAAAATCAAATAATTTTGTAAAATGAAGAAAAAAAGGAGAAATTCATATGATTAAAAAAACTAAGACAAAAGTCTTTGATACAGACACCGCGTCTGTTGTAAAAAAAGTAACGAACGGAGATTACGGCGATTCCGCAGGTTATGAGGAAACTTTGTTCCAAACTCCCGAAGGAGATTACTTCCTTTACACCAACGGCGGAAAGGATTCGCCCTATACGACGGAGAAAATCACTTCCATGTGCAAAGCGAAAGCGTTGGAATGGATTGACAAAAACTAACGAAAAAAGGCTTGCCCCTCTTTTTTAATTGTTTATTTCTTAACAATTAAAAAGAGGGGTTTTTCATGGTTTTTTTCGGGAATAATGAATTTTTCGAACAGAAAGATCAAGCGCGGCGCGACGATTGCCGTCTTAGCGACGAGCGGAAAAAGAGCTCTCGGGTAGCCGCCCGAGAGCTCTTTTTCTATTTTATTTCTTATGGAAACCGAACTTATCCGTTCCTTTATTTATTCTTCCGTTTCCTGCGTTTCGCTTGTTTCAGTCGTCTCCTCGTTACGGGAATTT
>CAYZTP010000007.1:0-37975 GCA_964481555.1 uncultured Clostridia bacterium
GCATGATCGATATGTTCGATACCATCGGAACGCTTTACGGCGCTTGCTCCAAAGGAAATCTTTTGGATAAGGACGGCGTTCCCCTCAATATGAACAAGATGATGCTCTCCGATGCGATCGGTACCTGCGTCGGCGCGGTTGCCGGCACTTCCACCGTTACGACGTTCGTTGAATCCTCTTCGGGCGTTGCTGCGGGCGGCAAAACGGGCTTCACCGCGCTTGTCACGGCGATCCTGTTCGCAATCGCAATGTTCCTCAGTCCTATCGCGCAGCTCATTCCCTCCGCGGCTACGGCAACCGCGCTCATCTGGGTCGGCGTGCTCATGATGACTTCCGTCGTCAAGGTCGATTGGACGGATCCCGCGGAAGCGATCGTCGCGTTCCTTACCTTTATCGTCATGCTGTTGGGGTATTCCATTTCCAAGGGAATCGGGATCGGTATTTTGGCGTTTATCATCGTCAAGATCTGCACGGGCAAGATCAAAGAGGTTTCCGTTCCTACCTGGGTGATCGGCGTTCTCTTCCTTGCGACGTTTATCCTCACTTGATTTAAAAGAGGTTTAATCAGCCCGACCGTAACGGTCGGGCTGATTTCATATTGCAAAATTCAGTTGTGTTTTTCCGCATTGCGTGGTATAATTTTCATATCATAATAAAAGTAGGTTGAACGAGTGAACGGTTTAAAGATCACGCAATTAAAAAAGACTTACGGAAGCGGAGCGAACGCCGTAACGGCGCTCGACGGTATTTCTTTTGAAATCGAACAAGGAGAATTCGCCGTGGTGCTGGGTCCGAGCGGCTCCGGCAAGAGTACGCTGTTAAATATTCTCGGCGGAATGGATCGCGCCGATTCCGGCTCTGCCGAAATTTTCGGCAAAGAAATCACGCAATATTCTTCGCGGAGTCTGATAGGGTATCGGCGCAACGATATCGGTTTCGTATTTCAGTTCTATAATCTGATGCCCAACCTCACGGCGCGCGAAAACGTTGCGCTCGCCCGACTTTCGGGCGGAATGGATGAGAACGAAGCGTTAGAGGCGGTGGGACTGACGGGCAGGAAAAACAATTTTCCTTCTCAGCTTTCGGGAGGAGAACAGCAGCGCGTCGCCGTTGCGCGCGCCATCGTAAAAAATCCGCCTCTTTTGCTTTGCGACGAACCGACGGGTGCGCTCGACTCCAAAACGGGTAAAAAAATTATCGCCCTATTGCAAAAACTGAAAAAAACTTACGGGACGACGGTGATCGTCGTTACGCATAATGCAAACTTAGCCGCGGTTGCCGACAGGGTGATTACCCTATCCGACGGAAAAATCGCAGAAAACAGGCTCAATCCGAAGCCGTCCGAGGCAGGTGACATCGAGTGGTAATGGGAATTATGTTCAAGCTCATCTTCCGTGAGTTGAAAAAAAATTGGTTTCAATTTCTTTCCATGCTCGTGATCACGGCGCTGGCGGCGACGCTGTTTTTGGGCTTTTTGTCCAATTCGCTCACGCTTGCTAAACGATCGGAATTATATTTTGAAGAGGCGAACGTTGCCGATCTTGTCGTGCAAACGACTTCGTTCGAAACGGGAGACGTGGATTTTTTCGACGCGTCCGGCGCGACCGTCGAATACCGCATATATTCGGACGGAAGCTACCGCAAAGGGGATCAAAGTCCCGAAACGGCGGAAATTTTTGTCGCCGACGGAGAAATCAACAAGCCTTATATCACGGAAGGGGAAGCCGGCTTTTTGATTGACGCGCGCGTCGCCGATTTAACGGGATATGAAATCGGCGACGAAATGACGGTGGAATTT
Organism: uncultured Clostridia bacterium; assembly: GCA_964481555.1. Classification (GTDB taxonomy): domain Bacteria; phylum Bacillota; class Clostridia; order Christensenellales; family Borkfalkiaceae; genus Gallimonas. The sequence continues at coordinate 1,799 of CAYZTP010000007.1, forward strand.
TCTTCTTTTAAAGAAATTTTTGAAAAAGCGGGGTTGGATTGCGAGTTTACGTTGGAAGTGACGGGGCTAATGCATTCCATCGAGCGCGTGAATATCTATTCCACCTCCCCCGTGTTCATTACGCCCGAGGTATTGACCGACGCGTTGTACGCCTCGGGTTACAGCAAAGAGCTTGTCTCCGCGCTGTTGACCGCCGTTTCCAATCAGGCGGTTTTGCAGTGCGACGAACCCGAACGCTTGAAAGCGGACGCGGAAAGCTATTTTGCCGGCAAGGAAACGAACAATCTCATCTTTATTTACGATCGGGACACGATGGAGGCGGTCGTCACCATCGACGAGGAAGTTGTTCAATCTCTCAATATGCTTTACGTCTTTCCCGTTATCTTCTTTTTTGTCGCGCTGCTTGTCATTATGTCTACTGCCAGTCGACTGATTTTGCGGGAACGCATCAATATCGGCACGATGAAAGCGCTTGGAATCGGAAACGGACTGATCGTCTTTCACTATGCCTTTTTAAGCGCCTTTGTTACTTTCCTCGGTTGCGTTATCGGCGCGGTCGTCGGCCCCGCGATCATACCGAACGTGATGGGTATAAAATATACGCTCATGTTTTCAATGCCGTTGCTTTCGGGGATTGTGGTAAGCGCGCCGTGGACGGCGCTCACCATCTTGTTTGTCTGCGTTTGTTCTGCGTCCATCGGCGTTTGGGTTTCCCGTTCTGTCATCAAAGAAAACCCCGCCGAATGTATGCGTCCCAAACAAATCTCTTACCGTCCGCGCGTGAAAAGGGGAACGGGCAAGCAAGGAGCGCGGGCGACGCACGCGTTGCTCTCTTGCCGTATGGCGATGCGCAATCTCCGTATTAATTGGGGACGCGCGGCGATGACCGCGATCGGGATTCTCGGTTGCAGCGCGCTGCTGTTAACGAGCTTCGGCATCGGCGATACGCTCGACGCTTCCATTCAAAACGACTTGGGGGGCTTGTTTTATTACGACGTGTCGTTTTCCTATTCTTCTTCGCGGGAAGAGGAGATTTTCGGCTCTCTCGATCGATTGGTGCAAGCGGGTAACATATCTTCTTACGAACGGGTGCGCTCTTATGTGGTAACGGCGCCCGCCAAGAGCGAGACGATTTCCGTTTGGGTTTTCGAAGCGGATTCGGATTGCACTTCCGTCACGGCGGGCGGCAATACGCTCTCCCGAAGCACAGCGGAAGAGCTTGGGTTTTCCGTAGGGGATGAAATCACGTTTGCCGCAGGCTCATACGTTGTGAGCTGTCAAATCGATGCGATCGTACAGACCTCCGTCTGGAATGGATTTTTCACCACCGAAAATCCTTTCGACGAAAGCTGTTACGGCACGGATACCGTTTGGGCGCGGACGGATGATGCGGACGGGGCGGCGGCGTCGTTTCGCGAATTGGACGGCGTTCTCTCCGTTCAAACGCGGGAAGAGCGGCTTGGAGAGATTCGGAGTATGATCTCTTCCACGAACATGATGAAATATACTCTAATGGCGTTTGCGGTATTGCTTTCCGTCGTCGTGCTGTATAATCTATCCCTTCTCAACATGAAAGAGCGTATGCGCGATATGGCGACGTTAAAGGTTCTTGGTTATACGCACTTTCAAATTGCGCTTTCTCTGATTTTAGAGATCATGACGCTCGCCGTTTTGGGAACTGCGCTCGGCTGTGCGCTCGGCTATCCGCTCCTGTGGCTCGTGATGAAGATGAACGAAATCAGCATCATGTCTTTTCTTATCACGTTGCAGCCTGTTTCCTATGCGATGGCGATCGCAATCTCTTTGGGTACGGCTATCGTCGTCAACTTGATTTTCGGATTTTTGATTTCCGGAATCAATATGACGGAATCTTTGAAGAGCGTAGAATAATTTTAATGTAATAAGAATCTCTCGGACGGATCGTCCAAGAGATTCTTGTTCTGTCATAATTTTTTCGTTTTTGAATATAACGCTATTTCTTAGTCGGGGGTCAGCAAATCGCACGCTTTTATAAGGAATCCCGAAACGGGAAATGCAGTGAGCATGATGCACACGATAAACAGAATTTCGGTGACGGAAAAACTTAAATCCGCCCACCCCTGATAGATAATATTTCCGAGCAAGGGCACGCTCATGAACACGATACACACGGCGAGACAGATTCCGTAAACCAACGCCCGAATTATATTCATGGGTTTCAGTATGCGGTAGAGCATAACGATTCCTCCGAACGTGACCGCCATAATCAATAACGGTTTAAAATTCTTGCCAAAGCCAATCGTTTTTGTGATAACTTCTATCTCGTTGCCATCTGCGTCCAACACGGTTTCCACGATATTGTTCGGCAGATATTTGTTTCCGAAATAAACGGCCAACACGCACAAGATCAACGTCAGTGCGCCCGGAACGGAACGCGACAGGACGTAGGGGATAAATTTCCCTTTCACGCGGTCGTGGTTGGGTTGCAGGGAAATCACGGTAGAGGGGATTGCCGCGACGAAAAATTCGAACAGAATGAGATTATTCGTCTTAAAAAAGTATTCCTGCTGCGGTATCATCACGCAGATGACCGCAAGCAGCATCGTAAACAGCGTTTTCATAATATAGAGCGACGCGCTGTTCTTGACGTTGTTGATCACGCGCCGTCCTTCTTCCACCACAGAGGGCAAATTCATGAAATTGTTGTTCATCAGCACAAGGTGCGAAACGTTGCGAGCCGCCTCGCTGCCCGAGGCGACCGATATCGCGCAATCCGCTTCTTTTAGGGCGAGGATGTCGTTTACGCCGTCGCCCGTCATCGCGACGGTGTTTCCGTCCCGTTTGAGCGCGCGCACCAAAACGGCTTTTTGTTCGGGCGTTACCCTGCCGAACACGGTATATTGGTTGGCGATGTTTTCCACCTCGATCTCTGTGAGACCGTCCAGCGAGATGAATTTATTCGCGTCTTTTACGCCGACGCGGCGGGCGACCTCGGATACGGTAACAGGATTGTCTCCCGAAATGATGCGGATATCCACGTCGTTCTCTTTAAACCATTTGATTGTTTCCACCGCCTCGGGACGGATATTGTCCGCAAGCGTGATGAGGGCGACGGCGCGCATATTGGCGGGAAGTTTTTCTCCCGTAAGTTTCATGGGAGAATAAGCGAGCAGTAAAACGCGCAAGCCCATTTGCGCATATTGTTTGGCGATGCGTTCGATTCGCGGCGGCATGGGGCGCAAGACGAATTCGGGCGCGCCGAACGCGAACGTGCCGTCTTCGCCGAACGTGACGGCGGAAAACTTTCGTTCCGAAGAAAACGGAACTACCGCGGTTGAACGCATTGTAGTCGAATAGCCGAACCGCGCTTGCAGAGCGATCGAAGTTTGGTTGTTGTCGTTGAGCGCGGCGAGCATATTGCCCATAATCTCGTCGATAGAGAAATCCGTTTCGTTATTGACGATCATCAAATCGCTCACCGTCATTCTGCCGTCGGTAATCGTTCCCGTTTTGTCGAGGCAGAGTACGTTTGTGCGCGCAAGCATTTCAAGAGAATACAGATCCTGTACGAGCGTCTGTTTTTTGGCAAGCCGCCATACGCCCATCGCCATGGCGAACGACGTTAAAAGCAGCAATCCAGAAGGAATCATTCCCACGACGACCGCTCCCGTATATTGAATTGTTTCGCACACCTTTTCCCAAAGCGTGAGGTCGGCGTTCATGCCTCTCCAATTGGACCAAAATACCAACGCGGCGACGGGAATGATAATCAAACCGACTGCGCGGATAAACAAACGGATGGAGTTCATAACCTCCGAATGCGGCCGTTTGTATTTTTTCGCCTTGGAAGTAAGATTGTTCAGATAAGAAGCTCTGCCCACCTTTTCGGCGCGCACACGGCAAGCGCCGCTTACGACGTAAGAACCGGCATAAAGGATATCTCCTTGGAATTTTTTGACCGATGCGGATTCTCCCGTTAAAAGAGACTCGTTCACCTCCGCGGTTCCGTCGGCAAGAATACAGTCGGCGGGGATTTGCTGTCCCGCTTCCAAATACAGCACGTCGTCAAGGACGATTTCTTTGACGGAAATTTCTTTTTGCACGCCGCCCCGCACGACTTTCGCCGTCGAAGAAACGAGCAAAGACAGTTTATCGATTTGTTTTTTGGCTATAATTTCCTGCACGATTCCAATCGCCAAATTGAGCGAAAAGATAAGAACGAACAGGAATTGCGAAAGCTCCGCTTGCGCGATGACGAACGCTACGGCGACGATTAAGCAGAGCAGATTGAAGAAAGTGCAAATGTTGCCGATCAAGATACTCGCATAGGATTTGCTGTATTTTTTATTGACGTCGTTAAATAAGAATTGATTGAAGCGAAGTTCCACCTGTTCTTCCGAAAGTCCTTCGTCGAGAGCGGGCGTAAAACGTTCCACTTCCTGCGAAGAAGGAATGTTTTTCGCCTTATGGAATTTTCGCATGAGTTTTCTGCGTTTTTTATCGGGACGGGAAAATGCGATCGCGCCGCGTTCGAGAATGTTTTTAAAAAAACTTCTTTCGTTCGCGTTGTCGTTCGTTTGTTTTCCCTCTTCGGAGTTCATACGATTTTTCAAAAGGAGCCTCCCGTTGATCGTACCCATTATACACGATTGTCTATGAAATGTCAAAAGTTTTTTTTCGGCACATTTTTTGTAAGCGAATGCAATTATGCCCAACAAATTATTGCGTTTAAAAGCGAAAAGTTGTATAATAGAAAGGAATTTTATATCAACATGAGGTAACTATGATAGATATCGCTTTGCTGCGCAGCGATCCCGATCGCGTACGCGGGAACATAAGAAAGAAATTCCAAGAAAGAAAGCTTCCGTTGGTGGACGAAGCGATCGCGCTTGACAACAAAAAACGCGCGTTGCAGAACGAGGGCGACGCGCTCAGAGCTTCGCGCAACGCGCTTTCCAAACGGATTGGTTCGTTAATGCGGGAAGGGAAAAAGGCGGAAGCGGAAGAAGTAAAGGCGCAGGTCACAAAGGACGCCGATCGACTTGTCGAAATCGAAAAGGAAGAGACCGAGGTAAGCGAAAAACTCAAAAAGGTGATGATGAGTATTCCGAATATCATCTCCGACGAAACGCCGATCGGGAAAGACGATAGCGAAAACGTGGAGCGGGAACGGTTTTTAGAGCCGAAGATTCCCGATTTCGAAGTACCCTATCATCTCGATATTCTTGAAAAATTGAATGGAATCGATATCGACAGCGCGCGCAGAACGAGCGGTCAAGGATTTTATTATTTGACGGGCAACGTTGCGCGTCTGCATTCTGCGGTTTTAACGTATGCGCGCGATTTCATGATTAATAAAGGATTTACCTATTGTATCCCCCCGTTTATGATCCGTTCGGAAGTCGTTTCGGGCGTGATGAGTTTCGAAGAAATGGACGGCATGATGTATAAAATCGAGGGCGAAGATCTGTATCTCATCGGCACGAGCGAGCATTCCATGATCGGTCGGTTTATGGGAACGACGATCGACGAGAGCGAGCTTCCGTTAACGCTCACCAGCTATTCCCCCTGCTTCCGCAAGGAGAAAGGTGCGCACGGCATCGAAGAGCGCGGAATATACCGCATTCATCAGTTTGAAAAACAGGAGATGATCGTCATTTGCAAGCCCGAAGAGAGCTGCGAATGGTATGAAAAAATGTGGAAGTACACCGTGGAATTGTTTGTGTCCATGGGAATTCCCGTACGCACGCTCGAATGCTGCTCGGGCGATCTTGCCGATTTGAAATACCGCAGCGTGGACGTTGAGGCTTGGAGCCCCCGCCAACGGAAATATTTCGAGGTGGGTTCCTGTTCCAATTTGACGGACGCGCAAGCGCGTCGCCTCGGGATTCGTTACAAAGGAGAAAAGGGAAGCGCGTACGCGCATACTTTGAACAACACCGTCGTCGCCCCTCCGAGAATGCTGATTGCGTTTCTCGAAAATCATCTCCGCGCCGACGGCAGCGTGGAAATTCCGGAAGTACTTCGTCCTTATATGGGCGGTATAACGCAGATCTCCGTAAAATAAACAGAAAAGGTTCGCATGAAATATCTGTTTTTTGACATCGAATGTGCCTGCGTCTATAAAAACGCGGCGAAAATATGCGCGTTCGGCTACTGCTTGACCGACCGAAATTTTAACTTGCTTGAAAAAGAGGATATTCTGCTCAATCCGAAGGGAAAGTTCCATCTTACCGACCGCAAAGGAGAAGAGGGATTGGTTCTTCCTTACGAATACGAGGATTTTAAGAAGTACCCCGCTTTTCCAAAGGAATATCCGCGCATCAAAGAATTGCTTGAAAATAAAGAGCATATCGTTTGCGGCCATGCGACGATCAACGACGTGAACTATTTGAATCTCGAAACAAAGCGTTATAAGCTGCCTTCTTTCCGTTTCGATTTTTACGATACGCAATTTTTGTTCATGAATATGGAGCATGATTTTACCCGGCAATACGGTTTGCGGAGCATGGCGGAGACCTTGGGCGTGGAATTTACGCCGCACCGCGCCGCCGACGACGCTTACGCTACCATGCGCGTTTGCGAGGTATTGTGCCGCCGCGAAAAAACGCATTTGCAAGGGCTTATCGAACGCTACGACGTGCATTCCGGTACGATAGAAAACGGCGTCATCCGTTCGCTCTCTTCCGCCGGATTAACGGCGTATCTTGCCGAACGCGACGAGCGCAGAGAAGCGCACGCCAAGGCGCACGAGGAATTTTATCGGTTTGTAAACAAAAACATGAATCGGCGAAAAAAGGGAGGTTCGCTCGAAGGAAAGGTGTTCTGCTTTTCCAGAGATATCGAGGATGATGTTGCGATTTCCCGCAAATTGGTTGCGGCAATCTTTGCTTCGGGCGGGAGATACACCTCTCATCCCACCGAATGCAACGTATATATCGCGCGCGGAGAGGGCGGCGTGCGTTGTCAGAATGCGGTTTCGGCAGGCGCGGCGTTTATTTCCTTGGAAAGCTTAAACGGCGCGTTGGAGAGCGTATGAATTTGCCGCAAGAATTTTTAACGAGAATGGAGCAAAGGCTGGGCGAGGAATTCCCCGCCTTTTTGCGCTCTTATGAAAGACCGCCTTATAAGGGCTTACGCGTGAATACGCTGAAAATCGACGTCGAAGATTTTTGTAAAATCGCGCCCTTTCCGCTTGGAGAACGGTTGACGGACTGGGACTGTTGCGGATTTCGTATTGCGGAAGAAAAGGCGGGCGCGGATGTTTGTCATTTTGCGGGGCTGTACTATTGTCAGGAGCCGTCGGCGATGGCTGTCGGCAAATATACGGACGCTTGCAAAAAAACTCGCGTGCTTGACTTATGCGCCGCTCCCGGCGGAAAAACCACTCAGCTTGCGGCGCAGATGCAGGGGGATGGAATTTTGATTTCCAACGAAATCGATTCTTCGCGCGCGAAAATTCTTGCGCAAAACGTGGAGCGCTTGGGAATCAAAAATTGCGCGGTTGTAAACGCTGCGCCGAAACAGCTTGCCGCGCTGTTTCCATCGTGGTTCGATCTGATCGTCGCGGACGCGCCTTGCTCGGGAGAGGGGATGTTCAAAAAGGAATCGCTTGCGATTTCCGAATGGAGCTTAGAGAACGTGCGCCGCTGCGCGCTTCGTCAAAGAGAAATTTTAGATTGTGCGGCGCAAATGCTTTCGGGCGGCGGAAAGCTTGTCTATTCCACTTGCACTTTTTCGAAAGAGGAGGACGAGGGGCAGATAGCGGAGTTTCTTGTCCGTCATCCCGAATTTCGCTTCATCGAGCAAACACTTTTGCTTCCGCATAAGATCAAAGGAGAGGGACATTTTATCGCGCTTTTGGAAAAACGCGGGGAGGAACGCGGAGCCGTCAAGCCGTTTGCGATCCGTCGCAGCGCGCAGGCGAACAAAGCGTTTTCGTCGTTTGCCGGGGAGACGCTGATCAATGCGCCGAAAGGAGAGATTACCACGCTTTCCGACGGCAGAATGTATGCCGTACCCGCGGGGACGCCCGAGATCGGCGCGCGCATTTTGCGGTTGGGCGTGGAACTCGGAGAGTTTGACGGAAAGACGTTTAAACCCGCCCACGCGCTTGCCTTGGCGTTAAAACGGGAAGAGATTGCGCGTTATGTCGCGCTTTCCCGCGAAGAGGCGGAACGCTATCTGAAAGGGGAAACGCTTGACGTCGCGACGGAAAACGGTTGGTGCGTCGTCGGCGTAGGGGATTATCCTCTCGGTTGGGGAAAGATCGTTTACGGCACGCTGAAAAACCACTATCCCAAAGGGTTGAGAAAGCTATGTTGATTGCGAAAAAGCGGCGCGAATAGCGCCGTTTATTTATATTTTGGAGAAAGGGAATTTTCACGACAAAAACGACTTCGTTACGCGCGATTCTCCTGTCTGCGTTTCATTTTAGTCCATTGAATAAAACCGTTGATATCGTTGACGAGAAAAACGGAAAAACAGACGACCATGGAGATATATTCTTTATTTGAAACGGCGGCAAGCGTCCAAAGCGCAATCAGCACGATATCGTTTAAGGAATAGGCGATGGCGTACAATGGACTGCGGCGCATGGAAAGATACATTGCCCAAAAGCTCGTCAGCACGGAAAGCGTGCTTACAAGCAAATTTGCGTTGCCGAGCGCGCGTAATATAAAATAGAAAACCGCAGTAACGGCAAACGATAAGGGAACGAGCAGCGCGTAATCTTTTACGGAAAGTCGATTCACTTTCACTTCCGTTCGTTCTCCGTTGCGGTACGGGTGTTTGATCCAAGAGACGATCGCGGCGACGGCAATGGGGGCGGTCATACAAAGATAGGTGATCATTTCTCCGTAATATCGAAAGAAAAAGGACACGACTCCGTAACAGACGGCGAAAATCACCGTAAGAAATTGCCCCGCCACGTTCCCTTTGCCGATAAAGATGAGCGCGGTTACGCCGATCAACGAGGTCGCAAGCTGAATGTAATCGGAATTTTTACAAAGGAAAAAAGAAAGTAAAATCGCCGTTACGGAACAAAGCCATAGCGCCGCTTCCCAAATTCCCATTCCTTTGAATCGAAACATTTTCATACGGTTTTATATTATATCATTTCTTCTTTTTTAAGACAATGAAAAACGCCGCGGTTGCGGCGTTTTCCGTTTTTATTTCTTACTCTTCTATTTCTTACTCTTCTTCGGCCGTTGTTTCGGGACGGTATCTCTTATCCTTAGCCGGCTTGATTTTCGCCTTTTTTCTGCCGAACTTTTTCAGCAATCTTTGAACGATGACGAGTACAATGACGAACAGAAGTACGACCGACAGAATCCCCGAGGAAATCAAGAGCATCACGTTCGTATCCGAATCGTTTGTCGTATCGGTTGTGTCGTCGTCCGTGCTTAAATCGTCCGCCTCTACGGTTACTTCCGAGGAGGTGTAATCGATGAACATGGCGTAAGCCGAACCCGCTTTCATCAAATCTCCCTTTGCGTCGTCCATGTAGAGATAGATGATGTTTTCGGAATAGGAAGACTGTCTGTAAGAACCGTAAGGGTCTCCGAGTTCGTCCTCATCCTCCGTTTCGTCGTAACGCAGATACGAAGTTGCGTCGTAGAACGTATAGGTGTAATAAAGCGCGTATTCTTCGCTCAAATTCTCTTTTGAGGAAACGCCGTTCGCTTTCTTAATCGCTTCGACCGTTTCGTCGAGGAGAGTGGAATAATCGGACGACGCGTCCGTATTGATATAATTGTCGAAGAATACATAGCTTCCTTCGGGATTGGTAACTTCTCCCGTTCTGTCCCCGCTCCAAACTTCCAGGCGATAGGTTTTGCTTTCGTTCCCCGTCGCCACATAGAACGTGACCGTTACCCAATCGGTAAATTCGCCGTCGGCGTTGTCTACTACGATGACGGAAGTCGGAAGCGAAGCGTCCGTATAATCGTATCGAGTGATCACGTTTCCGTTATCGTCCGTTTTGGGCAAACATTTTACGACTTGCGAGTAAACGTCGGTATCTTCGTCGTAATAAGCATAATATTCGCCGTCCTTATAATAATAAGCGATCGTTCCGTCCGAGGTAACAAGGTTGCCCTCTTCGTCTGTTTCGTAATTGTAAAGGTTCGCGTAATAAACGCTTTCGTCGCCGTTTACTTTCAAATACAGTCCGTTTTCCTGCAATTCGTACAACACGTCGGTACGGCTGTTATATTCGTCCGAAGTCGGATCTACTTTACAAATGTTACCGTAATCGTTATACCAATAAGTTACGTTGGGTACGGTGGGGGTAATGAGCGAACCTGCTTTGTCGGCGCTGGAAACGTCGACCAAATAGACGTATGCAACCGCGCCCGCCGATACCTTCACGTTCATACTGATTTTTTGATAGGAAGATGCGGAAATGGTAAGACCGGAAGTGTAATATCCGTAAGAAGCCTCTTCTCCGTTCAAAATCACAAGGGGCTGACGCGCGTTTCCAAACAAACCCGTCCACCATTCGTCCGCGTTCGTCGCGGCGCCGTTCGTAAGAACGTTTCTCCAAGCCGCCTCGGAATTATAATAATTTTCAACGTATTCCGAGCTGATGAGACCCGCGTAAACGTGTTCGGGTTTTACGTTTTCGCCGCCGCCGGCAACGACGAACTGGCTGCCGCCGACGGTTCCCGTAAAGTTGGAGGGAAGCGCGGGACCTTCTTCGAGATCGGCTTCCGCCGTTGCGGATACGGTATCGAAACTGCTCGTCGAAGCGGCGGTGCCCGTAAGGCTCACTTTTACCGCTTGATCGCCCGTTGTGGCGTAGCCGTATTGCGTGTTGGTAAGCGTAAGACTTTCAAAATGGGTGAAAGCGGCGTATCCGTCGCAATAATCCGTCTTGTCCGTGCCGACGATCGTCGTGGGACCGTAGGTGAGGTCGAGACGGCAGGTAATATCTTCTTCGGTGGTATTTTCGATGAAGAAGAAGCATTGCGCCCATCCCTTGTAGATATCCGATTTCTCCTCGTCGTCGGAATCGATATCCACCGTCGAAAGCGTCGTCGAATCGAATGCGGAAATGGAAGTTTTATTCAGTTCCACGCCGTTTAAAAGCTCTACGATCGTCGCGCCCGCCGCGCTATATCCGCTGGGCATTGCGCTCGTTTTTACGAAGAAAGAAATCAACGTTTTGGAGTTTCCTTCCACAACAAACGTATTCAGTTTCGCCGTGTAGGCCGCGCCGTTCGCCGACATCAGCATGACGATGCCGTCGTCGTCCCAAATATATTTTCCTTTTAAATCGTTCTCGTAAACGGATTTCAGATAGGAATTCGAGGTAGCCGCAATTTTGCTCAAATCGGTAAGAGCCGCAAAATTATCTTCGCTGTCGCCGAGGCCGAATTTTTCCGTCGTATAGGTGTTGCTGCCGGATTTTTCCGAGGTGAGCGCGACGGTCGCTTCGCTGAGCAGATCGGAACGGTCGAACGCCGCATACAGATCGAGCGCGTAAACGCTTGCGGTTTCGTCGTCCATATCGAACTGTTTATCCGTTTTATCGGAATTGATAGTGCATTCTCTTGCGTTCGTTTCTTCCACGGCCGTTTCGTAGTCGGCGGCGGAGATGATTTCGCAAGTAAGGTCGTCAAAGAACGCATAACCGTTTACGCTTTCGTAACGGTCGGAAGAGCTGCCCTGTCCCAAGCCGAGCACTACCGAGAACGTCGTCGTCGCATAAGTGTTTGCGCGGATATAAACGGTATATTGTTCCCATCCGCCGTTCGTATTGATGTTCTTGATCTGCATTTGATCGAGCGAGGTTCCGCCCACCGTATTGGTAACGCCGATGTAAGCGCCCGCGCGTTGGGAAACCTCCAAACCGGAAACGTTGGGGTTGTCCGTATCGGTGGAATCGTAATGATAGAGATTATCCGTTCTCACCCAAACGGAAAGATGTGCCGCCGTGCCCGCCGCAAGCGTAATCGTTGTGGAGGAGGTGTAGTATTGCGCCGTACCTACGATACTGTTGGAAGTCGCGAGGTTGTGGATCATCAAAACGTTCGTCTCGTCCTCGTTCGCGCCGCTGTAACGGCGGAAATCGTTACCTACGTCCTCTTTGAGATACTGCACGTCCTCATAATCGATCGAATAAGCATAATCCGCAAAAAATTCCACTTCCGCAGCGTCCGCGTCGTCCTCTTCGATCGCGTCGAGGTCGTCTTGATAAATCTCTAAGAAGTACAATCTGTCGTAAGTGGAAACGTTGTCGTCCGACCAATGCGCCATCGCTTCGTCGAATCCGGAGAACGTCGTGACGTCTTTATTCTCATAATCGGAATTTTCTCCGCTGTAAGTATAGGTCGTAAACGAATATCCGCCCGTTTGCGTAAGATCCTTCCAAGCGTCTTCGCTCGTGTCGATAATGCCCGACGTGGCGGAAGAGGAGGGGGAACCGGAAGAAAACGACCAGCTCGAGGGGGAGTTGATAAACGCACGCTTGTCCTCGTAGTCGTCCTCTTTTTCGCTGTAAAATTCAAAGTTACCGTTTTTGATCGTTTGCGTATCGACGGCGGAGACGGAGGAAGTATCGTCGTCGTCATCGTCGTCATTGTCGGTACAAGCGGCAAACACGCCGAGAGAGAATGCGGCAGAAAGCGCGACCGCGGTTACGGACAGCGCGCGTTTTCTCCACTTTTCAGATTGATAAAATTTAGCCATATAACACCCTTTGTTTTTTTTATGGGGATTTTTCTTTACGAAAGCCAAACCCCGTTTCGGCAATATATCTCTATTCTAATATAAAAAGCGTTTCGACGCAAGCATTTCCGCATGAAATCGAGCAAAAAAGGCAAAAAAATTTTAAAACGCGGCAAACTGAACGAAGAATAAAGAACGTTTTGTGAGGTTTCCATGAAAAAGAAAAGAAACAAAACCGCTTATCTGATAGGGGGAAGCGCGATCGGTGCGGTAAACGGTACGCTCGGCGGGGGCGGAGGCATGATCGCCGTGCCTCTTTTACGCAAAGCCGGTTTTTCCGCTCTCCGTGCGCACGCGACCGCGATTGCCGTGATCCTTCCCGCTTCCGCGCTGAGCGGCGCGGTCTATTTGGCGGGCGGAGTGATTCGGACGGCCGTTCTCGTTCCCGCCGTGCTCGGCGTGGCGCTGGGCGGTTTTATCGGGGCGAAGTTACTGAACGCGTTGCCTGTGCGCGCGATCGAATTGGCGTTCGCCGCGTTCATGCTGTTTGCGGGAATGAGAATGGCGTTTTAAATGGCTTTTTATTTGATTTTTGTTTGCGGAATCGCGGGCGGCGTCCTCGGCGGCATGGGGATGGGCGGGGGAACGGCGCTCATTCCTCTGCTTACTCTTTTTTGCGGCGTAGAACAGGCGACGGCGCAGGGCGTGAATTTGCTTTCCTTTTTGCCCATGTCGCTGATTGCCCTTGCCGTTCATGCGAAAAACGGTTTGCTGCAAAAGGAGGGATTAATCTATTTGATTCTTCCCGCGGTCGTATTTTCTGCGGGAGGAGCCTTGCTTGCGTCTTGGCTTCCTTCCGCCGTATTGCGGCGGGGATTCGGCGTATTTTTGATCGTTCTTGCGTTTTATCAGTTTTCCGTAACGATTAAAAATTTCAAAAAAAAGGCATAACGTCAAGAAAAAAATGGAAAAAAGGTCGAAATTTTTTTTAAAAGGGTATAGACAAACGCCCTTTGCTGTGTTAAAATAGAACGTAGTGTAAATAACATGGGTGAGGTCGGTTCTTGTCGCAAAGCGAAGAATCCGATGAAGGGAACGGAATGGGAAAGATAGGAATTATCGATTTGGGTTCCAACTCCGCGCGTCTGGTCATCGTCAATTTGTTTCAGGACGGTTATTTTATGGTTGAAGACGAGCTGAAAGAGAGCGTTCGGCTCGGTCAAGATATGGACAGGGACGGCTTTTTAAAGCCGCAGCGCGTCGCGGAGACGATTAAAACGCTAAAAATGTTTAAAAAGCTGTGCGACGCTTCGGGCGTCGAACGCATTATCGCCGTTGCGACGGCGGCGGTTCGCCGTGCAAAAAACCAACGGTCTTTTCTCGACGAAATTCAAGCGACCTGCGGACTGAAAGTGAGCGTCCTCTCCGAAGAAGAGGAGGCGGTTTACGTCTATCGCGGCGTGATCAATTCGACGGATATTCCCAAGGGGATCATTCTCGAAATCGGCGGCGGCAGTACGAAAATAATTTATTATAACCGCCGCTGCGTCCTGCATTACACGACGCTGCCGTTCGGCGCGGTTACGCTTACCGATTTGTTCGCAGACGACGGGGTAACGCCCGAGGAACAGACGGCAAAAATAGAGGAATTCTTTACCGAGCAGTTCAAAAAGATCGATTGGCTGGCGGAAGTGGATCCCGACGTGCAGATGATCGGCGTGGGCGGTTCTTTCCGCAATCTCTATAAAATCAACCGCATCGTACGCAAATATCCTCTTCACATCGTGCACAATTATACGTTTGCGGTGGAGGATTTTCGCTCTATATACGAGATGATTCGCGTTTTGGACGTGGAGAAGCGCAAGCGCATTCGCGGTCTTTCGCCTGCGAGAGCGGATATTATGCCTGCCGCGCTGGCGATCATAAAGGCGTTTACCGATTATCTGCACGTCGAATCCTTCCAGCTCAGCGGCTGCGGTTTGCGTGAGGGAATCATGTTCAATCAAGCCGTTCCCATCACGGTAGAGCGTCCCTTATCGGACGTGATGGGGTACTCTCTCGCAACGCTCGTGAAATTTTACGGCTGCGACGAGAAACACGTCGAACACGTCGTTCATCTTTCCATTCAGCTGTTCAAACAGCTTCGCGTGCTGCACAAGTTTCCGCGCGCTTATTTGAGAGTGCTGCGGATTGCGGCGAGTTTGCATGATTGCGGTTTGCATATCCGCTATTACAACAATCAGCTGCACAGCCGGTATATTATTCTCAATTCGGGCATTTACGGCGCGACACACCGTGAAATCGTACTTGCCGCGTTTGTTGCGGGTTGTCACAGAAAGGAAGAAATCATGCCCGCGGATTGGGCGCGCTATAAGGATATCGTAACCGAAGAGGATATAGATATCGTAAAAAAGCTCGGCGTTCTCTTGCGCATCGCCGAAGGGCTTGACCGCAGCGGTCAAGGCGTGGTAACGGGCATTAATTGCGACGTTTTGGGGGATTCGGTGATTATGAAAACCGAACTTGCGGGCGACGCAACATTGGAAATCGCGCAGGCGATGAAAGCGAATACCGAATTTAAGCGCACGTTTAAAAAGAATTTGGAAATTCTTTAAGTGAAACGGTTGATTCTTGCAAGCAATTCTCCGCGCAGGCGGGAATTGCTCGCTCGGGTAAATGTACAATTTGAAGTGGTTCCCTCTTTGTACGAGGAACGTCCAAGCGGACTTTCGGCGAAAGATACCGCGTTGGCGTTTGCCGAAGGCAAAGCAAAGGAAGTGCTTTCGCGCCGCGCGGGCTGCGTTGTGCTTGGCGCGGATACCGTTGTGTGTTTGGACGGAAACCCGTTAGGAAAACCCCCGACGGAGAAAGCGGCGGCGGAAATGCTTCGTTCGCTGCGCGGCAGGGATCACGAGGTGTTTACGGGCGTATGCCTTGCGGGGGAGAATTTTTGTTTGAAAGGGGCGGAAAGAACGCTTGTTCATTGCTATCCGCTCTCCGACGAAGAGATCGCCGCATACATAGCAAGCGGCTCTCCCATGGATAAGGCGGGCGCTTACGGAATACAGGACGGCGTATTGGTACAATCTTACGAAGGAAGTTATACGAACGTAGTCGGGCTGCCGTTAGAATTAGTGCGTTCGTTATTAAAGGAAGGCGGATTATGTTAAAACTTGCTATCGATTTCGGCACTGCCGTAACGAAAATTTATAAACTCGGAAGCGGGATCGTTCTTGCGGAAGCGACTTGCGTCACCGTACAAAAGGGAACGGACGAGATTCACGCGTTCGGGAACGAGGCAAAGCGCTTGCTCGGGAAAACCGCAGAACAGACGGACGTTTGTTTTCCCGTTTACGAGGGGGAGATCGTCTCCGAAAGACTTGCAAGCGCGTTACTCGGATATTTTCTTCAAAAAATCGCAACGAATAAATTTTCCGTGGAAGCGCTTTTTTGCGTTCCGTGCGGATTGAAAGTGGAAGCCCGCGAAAAATTATACCGTGTGGCGAAAGCGGCGGGAATTTCCCGCGTGAATTTTGCCGAAACGCCGTTTTTAAGCGCGCTCGGACAGGACGTTCCTCTTTCCGATTCCAATCCCGTTTTCGCCATCGATATCGGCGCGGGCGTCACTTCGGTCGCCGCTTTTTCTCTGGACGGAATTATCGCGGGACTTTCGATGAACGTGGGCGGAAACAACATGGATATTCATATCATCGATCATATCGCCGATAAATTCAATTTAAAAATCGGTTCTCTTACGAGCGAAAAACTCAAAAACACGGTGGGAAGCCTCATCGAAGACGATAACCAAAGCACGATCATCAACGGGCGGGACAATACGACGGGAAAACCGCGTTCGGTTTCGGTAACGTCGTCGGACATCGAATTCCCCGTGCGCGTGTATGTGGATAAGATCATCGAATATGCCGAACTTATTTTAAAAAAGCTTCCCGCCGAGGTATCCGCCGCGATGTGCAAAAACGGCGTTTATCTTTCGGGCGGCGTTTGCAACATAGCGGGGCTTGCCGATTATGTTTCGGAAAAATTACAGATGGAAGCGCATCTTTCCGGCGATCCCCAAATGGCGGTCGTGCTGGGCGGAGGAAGAGCGGTAGGAAATCCCGCGCTGCTTAGAAGAATCCGCATGGAATAAAAATACAAAATCGATTAGGAGCGGTTCGACCGTTCCTTTTTTTTTACGACGTTGGAATGGAGAATCGGAAATAACTTGACAGAAGCATATGTATTTTGTAAAATATCACTATCAATCTAACGGAGACGAAAGTATGAAAAAATTATCGGTATGGACGACGACGTTTGCCGTTTTACTCGCCGTTTTTTGTGTGGCGGCTTGCAAGGGCGCGGAAACGGATGAAACCGTCGATTACACGGGAACTTACAAGGTGCAAACCGCGACTGTCGATTACAACGGATTCACGGCGACGCTCAATCTGGACGATAAGTTCAACGCGCTCTTGTTATCCGCTATCCTTTCGGAAGACAGTTTTACGGTAACGCTGAACGAGGACGGAACCCTCGCGCTCAATTTGGATTTTATCGTTACGGCTTCGGCTTCCGGAGAATGGAGCGTGAACGCGGAGGACGAAAACAAACTCGATATCACGGTTGCGGGCGAAAAACAGACGGTGGAATGCGACGGGGAGACGGCTTTCATATCGTTCAGTCCCTTTTCCGGGTTTACGATTTCGGGTACGATGAAAAAGTAAATCGCCGTTCTATGCCTCAAAGGAGATCATCATGCTCAATCAGTTTTCAAGAACGGAATTGATGTTCGGGAAGGAAGCGATGCAAACGCTTGCCTGTTCCCGCGTTGCGGTTTTCGGGATCGGCGGCGTGGGCGGTTACGCCGTGGAAGCGCTTGCGCGTTCGGGCGTGGGCGCGCTCGATCTGATCGATGACGACAGAATCTGCCTGACCAACCTGAACCGTCAGCTTCATGCCACGCGAAAGACGGTGGGAAAGTATAAGGCGGAGATCGCCGCCGAACGGGTTGCCGAAATCAATCCGGACTGCCGCGTCGCCGTGCATAAAACTTTTTTTATGCCGGAAACGGCGGGGGAGTTCGATTTTTCGCAATATTCTTATGTCATCGACGCGATCGATACCGTAACGGGGAAGATCGCCATCATCGAAAAGGCAAAGCAAGCGAACGTTCCCGTGATCAGCGCGATGGGCGCGGGCAACAAGACCGATCCGACGGCGTTCGAAGTGGCGGATATTTCTAAAACGTCCGTGTGTCCCTTGGCGCGGGTCATGCGCAGGGAACTCAAAAAACGGGGCATTCAGCATTTAAAGGTCGTCTATTCCAAGGAGGAACCGCTCCGTCCCGACGAGAATTCGGAAATCAGCTGCCGTACCCATTGTATCTGTCCGCAGGGAACCATTCGGAAATGCACCGTGCGCCGCGATATTCCCGCAAGCAACGCGTTCGTTCCTTCCGTTGTCGGACTCATTATCGCGGGCGAAGTGATGAAAGATTTGATCGGGTTTCATAAGTCATGAGAGAAGAGATTACGGTCGAAGAGATCGAACAAATGCAGTCGGACGAGTATCTCGTCGTCGATATCCGCGACGAGAGTTCGTTCCTTTACGGGCATATTCCGCACGCCGTCAATATCCCCGAAAGCGAGATGGAAAACGCCCGTCTGCCCAAAGAGAAGCAGCTTTTTATTTGTTGCCGCAGCGGGATCGTCAGTTTTGAAATCGCGGAAAAACTGCGCGGCGAGGGATATCGCGCCTATAATTTGAAAGGAGGATATTTCGAATGGCTGCGCCGCCGTATTCATGCCATGGAAGGGGGCGAAACGGCGCTAAGAGCCGAGCAGAGTATCCGCACCAAATATCACAAAAAACTGTTCAGCAAATTCGCGCGCGCCGTGGTCGCGTACGATCTGATTCAGCCGAACGATAAAATCGCCGTGTGCATTTCGGGCGGAAAGGACTCGATGCTCATGGCAAAACTCTTTCAGGAAATCAAACGGCATAACAAATTTGATTTCGAACTGGTGTTTCTTGTAATGGATCCCGGGTACAGCGCGGAAAATCGGGAAATTATCGAACGCAACGCACAGCTGTTAAATATTCCGATCACCGTATTTGAGACGGACATCTTCGAAAACGTGTTTACCATCGAAAAATCGCCTTGTTATATCTGCGCGAGAATGCGGAGGGGGCACTTGTATCATAAAGCACAAGAATTAGGCTGCAACAAAATTGCGCTCGGTCATCATTACGACGACGTGATCGAAACGATTTTGATGGGAATGCTTTACGGCGGTCAGGTACAAACAATGATGCCGAAACTCAAAAGTTCCAATTTCGAGGGGATGGAACTCATTCGCCCGATGTATTTTATTCGGGAAGAAGATATCAAGGAGTGGCGCGAATATAACGGTTTGCAATTTATCCAATGCGCCTGCAAATTTACCGATACCTGCACTTCGGAAGGGTGCGAGAGAAAGACGGGCAGCAAACGCAAAAAAGTAAAAGAGCTGATCCGCACGCTGAAAGAGGAAGATCCCGAAATCGAGCAGAACATTTTTAAAAGTGTAGAGAATGTGAATTTATCGACGGTAATCGCGTATAAGGACAAGGACGGCGTAAAACATTTTTTCAACGAAAATTGAAACGAATCGGCGGCGCATGACGTTTGAAAAAATTGCAAAAGACGCGGGAAACGAAATGCACCCCAAGGTTGGATACGAAGCGAACAACAATCGGAGGCGCATTCCGTTTGCGAAACTTTTTTCAAGATAACCGCCGGGATGTTGGCGATATCGAGAGAAAGGGATTAATCGCCTAAAACGGTTGCGCAAAGCGCTAAAAGACGATTTTGTTTTGCGGCTTCGCGAATCATGGAAGGGGTAACGCGTTCTCCCGCCGCGGCAAGCGTTCCGCTTTCATTTTTTAATTCCCGTTTCAGCGGTTTTCCAAGCAAATTGCTTGCGTACAGCGCGTCTTTTCCCGTTTCGCCGCATTGCTTGCAGTCCTTTAACGGCTGCTCGCTTGGCGCGCGCAAGCAATGTCCGCACAGCTCCGTCGGACGGGCGGCGCGTTGGGAACGCGGTGTTTTCTTTGCGGGATAGACGACCACGATTTCGCCGATAACCAATCTTGCGGCGGGATAATTTGTTTTTACGCCTTCTTTTTCCGCCGTCAGGAAAGCGCCTTCGTCGCAGAGCGTATATTCCCGCGCCGTTCCCAAGCGTTCTCCCAACGAGGAATAAACGCTCTTTCCTACAGGGCAGGGAAAGCCCGAGGGAGAGGAACATCTCGCGCTGCCGACGACGATATCTTTTCCGAAAGATACGCTCCGTGCGGGAATGGTGAATTCTTCCTCTTCTCCGTCCACGCAGATAAGGGCGGATAGGGAATTTTTATTTTTGCCGATGTAAACGTTTTTTACATAGCCGATCGGTTTGCCCTCTTTGGAGAGCGTCGGTTTGGAAATGAGTGCGGAAAGCTGCATACTGTCACCTCTGAATGATTCATGCCGTATGTTATTCTTCGGTGAAAAAGATTCTGCGCGAGGCTTTTGCGGGAAAATAGATTATTTTGTCATATCGAAGAGGACAAATCAGTATTTTTGAGACAAAAGATAGGAATGAAAACGATAAAGGAAATACCGCGACATTCCTTTTTCTTTGCTCGATTTTTTATAAACAACTCATAATTGGACATACCTCAAATCGTTTTGCCTATTTACAAATCTTTTGGGGAATGCTATACTAATTTAGGAGGATTCTATGAAACGTATTTATTTGCTTGGGAGTCTTAATTGCGATCTTACGATCTGCGCGCCCTATCAGCCCGATGCGGGAGAAACGCTCAAAGGAAGCGATTTTATGATGACGGCGGGGGGAAAGGGAGCGAATCAAGCGTATGCTTGCGCGTCTCTCGGCGGTGAAATTTATATGGCGGGAGCGGTAGGGAACGACCCGTTCGGCGATATGCTTTTAAAAAGCTTACAAGGAGCGGGCGTGAATATATCGCGTATTCGGCGCACAAAAAAAGGGACGGGCGTTGCGATGATCACCGTAATAGACGGGGATAACCGCATCATTCTCGATGAGGGAGCGAACGGGGAAGTCTCGGAGGAAGATATCGGACGGTTGTTGTCGGATGCGCGGCGGGGCGATCTTTTTCTTACGCAGCTGGAAAATCCGTTTCCCGTCGTTTTAACCGCATTGAGACGGGCTAAGGAGACGGGGCTTTATACTTTATTTAATCCGGCGCCCGCCAAAGAGGAAGCGCGCGCGGCGATTGCTTATGCCGATCTTATTACGCCGAACAGAAAGGAATTGAAGCTTTTGAGCGGGAAAGAGGGGGTGGAAGAGGGCTGCGAGGAATTGCTCCGTATGGGCGCGGGCGCGGTGCTTGCGACGCTCGGAACGAATGGCTCCCTTTATTACTCCCGTCAAGAGCGTATTCCGATTGCGTGTGTCGACGTCGGCGCCGCCGTGGATACGACGGCGGCAGGCGACACCTATTGCGGAGCGCTTGCGGTAAAACTTGCCGAGGGAGCGACCGTGAAAGAGGCTGCGGAATTTGCCTCGCTTTGTTCGGGAATCGCCGTCACGCGCCGCGGCGCGCAGGCGTCGATTCCCACGCGGGAGGAGGCGGAGAGGCAAAAATTTAGAGGCGTACGACGTGACGATTGGAAGAATGCTTGAAAGATTCGGGCGTAACGCCGAGCATTCCTTATCGGAAGTGAAACGCGTATCCTTTTTCGGATCAAATCGAAATCATTCGCAAGCCGATTAGCTGTTTTATTGCCCGACTTTTGGAGTCTGAAACAGTAACCGAGCGTTTTTTACCGCTCATGAAAGGAAGCGATATTTCCCGTGGAACCGCATTGTCGGAGCGGATTTTTCTTTTGGAGACGAAAAAAACGGCGGAATCGCCCGAAAAGAGGCTCTCACACATAAATTTCACGCATAAATCGTCAAAAGCACTTGACGGATTGGAAAAATACGGGTAAAATAAAAGCGTCATTGGAGGTTTCAAGTGAAAAAGAATTTTCGCCGAATGTTAACGGTAGCGGCAGCGGCGGTGTTTGCCGTTGTTCCTACGGTTATGTTTTCGGGTTGCGAAACGAACAATCCCGAAGTTGTAATCACATACGAATTTAACGGCACGGAATACGAGGTTGAATATATTCTCTCGCGGAAGGGCGCCCCGCAAACGGTACGCCATTTTATCGAGCTTGCAGACGCGGGCTATTACAACGATACGGTCGTTCACGATTATGTTTCAAACGGTTCGTTCCTGTATTGCGGCGGCTATACTTGGGACGAGACTGCCGACGAGTTGGAAAAAAATCTCGTCGAAAGAGATTATTGGTCTTGGGTAAAAGCCTATGAAAAGGACAACGATTACGAATTTACGCAATCGGTATGGACGTATAATACGGAAACGGAAGCGTATGATATTCCCCAATACACTGTTTACGGGGAGTTTTCGAAAAACGGCTGTGATGCTAACAGCAAAACGTATACGCATAACGGGACGCTCTATCCCGGAACGCTTGTCATGTATTACACCGAAAACGGAAATGATTTGTCGCGCGTGGCGGTAACGCGCAGCGACGACGGCTCTAATAACGGCGGAGAATCTCGGCAGGAAGGCAATCTCTATCAATATAATTGCGCGACGTCGCTTTTCTACACTTGGACGGGATCGGGCACGCGTTCCGATCTCGACGATTTGTACAGCGTGTTCGGTTATACGAAAGATTATGACCGGCTTGAAGAACTTCTCGACGCGATCGACGATTATGAGGAGGAGTATTTATCCGGTACGGACGAATCGTTTACCGAAACCGTAACGATCAGTAACGTCAATCAATACGATACCGTCAGTTCCGTCAGGGAGGCGAAAATCCCCGCCGATTACAACGTACCCGTCGTTCCCATCTATATCAGATCGGTCAAAGTCACGAAATATTAATGCGATCATAAAAAAACCGTGCAGCGCACGGTTTTTTTTATGGAACGGGTTTGAGATTGGATATCTTTCCGTCCGTCGTTTCGATTAAAAAATAACGTACGTCGAAAATTCGCGGTTTCCGCTCGTAAACCAGTCCGATTTTGTTGCGTTCCGACGTGAGTACAACCGAACGGTAGTCTCCTAAATATTCTTTTAACGAATTTGCTTTTTTTTCGAGCGCGGGACTTAAAAAAGGCGCGCAATCCGCGCCGATCAGCGCGCTTTCCAAAAGTGCGAGGGCAAACGTCGCTTCCGTCGGTTCGCGTAAAGAGCGTATCGCGCAGTTCGTCAGTTTGCCGTGCCGCCATTCGCAGAGGGCGGTATGTCCCATACAGTCGCGGAATGGGATTTCCGCTTTCAAAGAGTCTGCGCTTTCAAGCACTTTCCCTTCCGAATGCAAGAGCAGTTCTCCGTTTTGGGAGACGACTGCGAACGCGTTCTCCGTCGTGAGTAAAATACGGTCTTCCAATTCGCTTGCCGCGCACGATTCGAGGGAATCGGGCAAATCGACCAGATAAAAACCCGTACCGTTTTGCAAACTGAGCTGCAATTTTCCTTGCAGCACAAGCGTGAGCAGAGTATTTCCCAACCGTTTCTGCCATAAAACCTTCATGGTTTGGTCGGCGCGCAGAAATTGACAGGCATATACCGCCACGGCGTCCTCCGTGTAATACAGCCTGATTTGCGGCGGCGGACAGAGCAAAAACTCCTCGTCAAAACAAAAACGCACCGGTAAAAATCCGCCCGTCGGCAGAAATTCGCAAAATACTTTGTCCGAGGGCTGTAATTGAATTTTTCGTTCGAATCCGTCCACAATGCCGAGATGAATTCCGTTTATGCGAAAACCGCAGCTTCGTTCCGCCAAAAAATACGCCTGCATCACTTTATTAGATGTATAAAGGGACAAAATTATGTCAACAATTTGCTTAGAGTAACCTTTTTGATTCAGTGCGGTTACGCAATCGGAGGCAGTTATGAATAAGATCAACGGATATACCGAAGAGGAAGCGACGGGACTTATCGAATTTATTTACTCCGGAAAAAATGCGGGCAAAACGCTTTCCTATTTATTCGAAACATACGGAAAGGAGCATAGCCGCGCAAAAGGGAGCGTGCGCAACTATTATTACGCCCTGTTAAAGAAGCGTGACGACGACCGTGTGAAACGCATTTTAGAGGGGAAAAATTTGCGGGCGGGAACCATTAAACCGTTTACCGAAGAAGAGACGGACGAAATGCTGAAAAAGGTTTTGCGGGAAAAGAGCAAGGGCTGTTCCGTCCGCCGCGCGATCATCAACGTTTCCGAAGGGGACGAGCGTTTGATGCTGCGTATGCAAAACAAATACAGGAATTTGTTAAAGAAACAGCCCGAACGCATTGCGCAAGCGGCGCGGGAAGCGGGGTTACCCGAGGAAAAAACATTTTTACAGCGTAAATTGGAACGAGAAATCGACGCTCTTTACGCCCGCCTTGCCATCGATTTAAGGAAAGAGAACGAGCGTTTAAGGGAAGAATTGGAAAAATTACGCAATTCAGAAGACGCATAACGTCTGTGTGCTTTCACAAACTGAAAGAGACGGGAAAATTCCGTTCGGAGGAGAACATGGAAAAAATGTTTTGTCTCGGTCTTGCGCTCGGTATGGTAGGCGGCGCGCTTGTCGTCGCCAACAGTTACAAGATGCGCTCGCTTGTGAAAAAAAGTCAAGCGGAGTTTATGGATAAAGTCAACGATATGGTGGACGAAAAACTCAATTGTAATTCATGCGAGCAGGGCGCGGATCAAGAGAAAAAAAGAAGGTGACCATGGGGCGCGGCATAAAGCCGCGCCTTTCTCTTAAAAGAAACCCATCGGCTATGCGCATTCCTTTCTCACTGATTGATTTTTGATAAAATCTTCTTAATCGGACATTCCTATCATATCGAAGAGGGTTGCATTTTCCGCGTGGTTGTGATATAATTTCAATGTGAAATATTACGCATATTTGCTGGAATGCGCTGACGGAAGTCTTTACGCAGGGTTTACGACGAATTTGTCTCGGCGCGTGAAGACGCATAACGAGGGGAAAGGCGCGAAATATACGCGCGGCAGATTGCCCGTTACGCTTGCGTATTACGAGGAATTTGACTGCGAACGCGAAGCGCGCAGCCGCGAATGGCATTTGAAACGTTTGACGAGAGCGGAAAAAATTGCGCTCGTCGGAGGGAAATTATGACGCAAAAGAAGAAAATGGGAAAACGGATCGCACTCGGAGTCGTTTTGTTTATCGTGCTGGCGCTCGCCGTGTTTTTGCTTATTTGGTATTTCGGCGCAAGCTATGCCGCTTACGACGCGGTAAAACGGGAGGAAGCTTCCATCCCCGGGCTGAAAGAGGGCGTTTCGCCGCAAGGACTGTGCGCGCTGCCCGAAAACGATGCGGGTTACGATTTCGCCATGAGCGGCTATATGACGGACGGAACAGCTTCGCGCGTGTACTTGATCGATAACGACGCGGGCGAAACGAAGTTTATCACCGTAACGAAAGAGGGCGCGGAGCTTACCACGCATTTCGGCGGTATCGCCTGTTCGGGAAATTATCTTTTGATCGCAAGCGGCAAAAGCGTTGTGCGGCTTGCGCTGGACGAGGCGCTTGCGGCGGAAAACGGCGCGGGCGTGGAAATTACGGACAGCTTTAAAACGGATATGAATAACGCCTACTGTTATTATGTCGCGGGCAGGTTGTATGTGGGCGAATTTTACCGCGCGGGCAATTACGAAACGGCGGAAAGCCACCGTATTACAAAAGACGGGGAAACCAATTACGCGTTTATTTACGTTTACGAAGCGGACGAGAGCGCGGAAGGCGGGATATCGAACGCCGCGCCCGTACAAGTAATTTCCGTTTGCGGTCTTGTGCAAGGGATCGCCGTTTGGGACGGGGGGATCGTACTCTCCACTTCGTACGGGCTGCCGAGTTCCCATCTGTACGTTTACGAAAATATATTAAACGGCGAAGCGGACGGCACGGCGGAGGTGAACGGGAAAACGACGCCGTTATACCGTTTGGATAGCTCGAATTTGGTGAATACGGTTACGGCGCCGTGTATGAGCGAAGAAATTTGCATTTCAAACGGCCGATTGTACGTATTGTACGAATCGTTGTGCAATAAATATAAATATTTCGTACGCACGCGTATCGACCGTATTCATTCGATTGCGCTGACGGATCTTGGGTGATATCGTGTATTCCCATCATATCGAAAGCATCGAAAAGCTCAAAGAATATTTTTTGCCCATGCAGGGGCTTATCGCAATCGTGCTCGACGGTTCCGTCGTGAAGGGAACCGCCCGCGCAGATTCGGATATCGATGCGGTTTTAATCGTTTCAGAAGAGAAATACCGCGAACTTGCCGCGCAAAATCGTCTTGCCGAGGTCATAGCGGGCTATTGTACTTACGAGGGCGGGTATTTCGACGTCAAATATAAGACGAAAGAGATTTTGCGCCGCGCGGCGCAGTTCGCGAGCGAACCCACGCGCAACGCCTATGTAAAAGCACGGGTTATTTATTCGACGGACGGGGAGATCGCGCCGCTCGTTGAAAAAATCGCCGCCTATCCCGAGCATGAGCGCGCGGATAAAATTCGTTGTTTCAACGCGAACTTACAACTCAACCGCAGTTATTTTTTGCATTGCGTCGGGGAGGAAAACGCCTATATGCGCGCTCATCTCGCACAGGAGATCGTATATAGCGTTTATCGCCTGATTCTTGCCGAAAACAGAGCGTTGTTTCCTTGCAACCGCCGTTTGGAAGAGACGGTGAAAGCTTGCGTCCGTCGTCCCGAAAACATTTTGCAACTCGGGCGGGCGTTTTTAAAAGAGATTACGGCGGAAAATTGCGAGACATTCGTTACGGCGTTTTGGCAGGAGAGCGAATTGCCGCTGTCCGACGACGTGAGTAAAAATTGTTCGCGCTATGTGGAATTTTACGAAGATTGGTGGCTGAAAGAAAATTCGCCTTTCCCCAACGAATGGTGATTCGAAATGATTTATGATTTTGCCGCGCTTCGGTTTACCGAGGATGAAAATATCGCGGATAGGGTATATTGGTATCTGTGCGATTTTCCCGTGAAGGAGGGAGAAGGCGTGCTTGCGCCCGTGGGCGCGCATAACCGCTTGCAATTTGCGCGGGTAGAGCGTACGCTTTCTTGCGCGGAAGAGAACGCGCCTTACGATTTACGGCTGATAAAGCGCGTCGCGGCAAAATACGGCGCGCGTCGGCTTTCCCTCTCGTCCGTAAAGAACTGCCGCGATCTCGGCGGCGTGCGTTGCGGCGGGAAACGGTTTACCGGATACGGTGTTTTTATACGTTCGGATTTTCCCGGGAGTTTTTCGGAAAGCGATAGGACGCTTTTACGCGAGTACGGGGTGACTGTCCTCGTGGATTTACGCGAACAATGGGAAAAAACGGAGAATGTTTACGCGAATTTAAACGGATTTTCAATCTATTCCTGTCCCGTGACGGCGAGCGTGGACGCGTCCTATACCGAGCTTGCAAAGAGCGAGGGGATGATTGCCGCGTTGAAATTATGCGCGCGGGGAAGGGGCTGCGTTCTCTTCGCTTGCAGCGCGGGAAAGGATAGAACGGGAACGCTCGCCGCGCTCCTTTTGCTGATTGCGGGCGTAAAGGAGGAGGACGTGCGCGCCGATTTTCGGCTTTCCGCGCTTGCCGTGGGGGAAACCAATGCGGAGCTGCGCGAAAGCCGCCTTGCGGAATTGTTTGCCGAAATCAAAGCGCGCGGCGGGATAGAGGCTTATCTATACGGCGTCGGAATATCGCGCGAAGAAATTGCAATGCTCAAAGAAAAATTACAGTCGTCGCGTATGATGGGATAACGGAAATGAAACGGATTTTAATGATAGCAACAGGCGGAACGATCGCCTCGAAAAATACGGGCGCGGGACTTGCCCCCGCGCTCTCCTCGCAAGAATTACTTGCCTGCGTACCCGAAATCGCCGAGAGCTGCCGGGTGGAAACGGTGCAGCCGTTCAATTTAGACAGCACGAACGTTTATTATAAACATTGGTTGGAAATCTCCCGCATCATCGAGCGGAATTACGATCAATTCGACGGTTTTGTCGTAACGCACGGTACGGATACCATGGCTTATACCGCCGCCGCGCTCTCCTATCTCGTGCAGAATAGTTCCAAGCCCGTCGTGCTTACCGGCTCGCAGAAGTCGGTATATCTGCGCGATACGGACGCAAGAAGGAATCTTTCGGACGCATTCTCCTTTTGCGCGGACGATCATGCGTACGGCGTGCGGGTTGTATTCGACGGCAGCGTGATTTTGGGCACGCGCGCTAAAAAAACGCGTACGCACAGCTATAATGCGTTTTCCAGCGTCGACTTTCCCGAGATCGCGATTATGCGCGACGGCAAGCCCTTTTATTATTTGAAAGAACGCAAACCTACGGGTGCGCCCGTATTTTACCGCGATTTGAACCCGAACGTGTTCGTTTTGAAAATGACGCCGGGGCTGAGTCCGGGGATCTTTGATTATCTCGAAGCGCATTGCGACGGCGTGATTCTCGAAACGTTCGGATCGGGCGGACTGCCCAGTTACGGGAACGACGGCTTCTTTGAGCGGTTGAAAGATTTTCTCGGACAGGGGAAATCCGTCGTCGTTTCTACGCAAGTGGAGCGGGAGGGGAGCGCTTTGGAGAACTACGAAGTAGGACGCAGACTGCTTGAATGCGGAAACGTGCTGGAAGCGCGTTGCATGACGCTTGAAGCCGCTCTTGCCAAGCTGATGTGGGCGCTCGCGGAATCGAAGGAACAAAAGACGGTGGGGAAGCTCTTTCTCACTCCCGTCGAAAAGGATATTTTTTAAAAACCGTCCGCCGAAATTTCGGCGGACGGTTTGTTCGTTGCGGGGAAATTTATTTTTTGCCCGAAGGGGCGGCGGAGAGCGCCGCAAGAACGAGCGAAGCGAATGCAGAAGAAACGAGAACGGCGATCGCAAGCGGCTGATCCGTAAAGACTGCTGTCGAAGTTTCGGAAACGAGCGAAGCAACGAGAAAGGCAACGACTGCAAGCGCTTGCAAGGTAAAACGCACGATATCGAACAGCTTGCTTTTCCCCGCGCCCAAACGGAAAACGCCGATCGGTACGTTGAGAACGGTGATCAACAACAAGATCCAAAGGCAGATGTTTTCGACGTTTGTTTCCGAACCGCCGGTTAAAAGCGCGTTTACGCTCTGTAACAACGCCGTTTCGGGCAGAAGCAGGGCAAACAGCGTCGCATACGAAGTTGCAAGCAGCAAAAGACGGAATATCGCTTGCTTTTGAAGCCGAATCGTTGCCGCGCAAAATAGAAGAAACGCCGTTACGATTACCGTGACGAGGGCGGGCAGATCGATATCGCCCGTCGAGAGCGTTCCCCGTTCGAATCCTGCGGAAAGGAATGCGCAAAACAGCAGAAAACCGTAAACGAGCAGCACGATCCAGCCGTTGAAAAGGCAGCAAATACGCGCCCGATTCGGTTTTATTAGCGCCAATACGGAGAGTACGAGCGAACAAACGACGGCAGCGGCGAGGAAAAAAATCGCCGCATACAAATAGATCGGAAGGGCGTAAAAACCGTTTCCCGTCACGGAAGGGGCGGGCGCGCTTCCCTGTACGACTTCGAGTATCACGCCGAACAAGGATCCTCCCATCAACGTAGCGCGTCCCGCGATCATCGCGCCGATATTTGTTTTTGTCGTAAAGGAACCGTAAAACAGACCGCCAAGGGCGAATAGCGTAATCAGAGCAGAATAAATTCCATAAAACAGCGGAGGAACAACGGTGTTTCCGCGCTCTTTCGGCGGTAGAAAACTTTTCCGTGCGGGCTTGTTCTCTTTTGTTTCGGCGATCATATCGTCCATTTCGCACCCCTATCGCGTTTTTGCCGAACAGCCGATTCGGAAAGGCTTGCACGGCGATTTTATTATAGCATTGAAAAAAATATCCGTCAACTCTGTCCGTACAAAAGAATGGTCGAGTTTTGCCGTTTTGGGGGAAAACGGGAAATACCGTGCGGAAAACGAAAAAATAGTGAAATCGGGGAAAAACCCTTGAAAACTCTCCTTTCGCATGGTATAATATATGAAATAGTAATTTAGGGCGATATAAAAAGTCTTAAACTGTGAGCCGATGGAAAAATTGAGTTCGAAGTTTTCGGAATGGAAACCGGATCGCAAGAAAGGCGATAACTTCGGTATCATTTCACGGATGAGAGGGAAAAAAGAATGATAGGTGACGTAAAAACGGAACTTGCCCGTTTGCTTTCCGATTTATGCGATAAAACGGGCGTTGAGGTTCGTCTCGCTCCGACGGGGGGACAGGAGACGAAATTTACGGTTAACTTTCGGGGAACGGATTTTTCGCTTTACATGAGCGGCGCGGAAAAAGAAACGAAAACGCGCGTCGCGCTCGTTCGGTATCTCGTCGATCATGCCGAAGCGCCGCTGCCCGAAAAGAATGAATATCTGAGAAGCATTCTTCTTGCGGAAGGAGGCAAGGAATACGCATACCGTTTTTTAACCAAATATAATATTACGGACGGCGTTTGCTGCGCGCTGGAAATACTTCCCGGGAACAGAGAGGACGAAGCCCTTGCTCACATTGAAAACTGTCTTTCGGACAGCGGAGATCTCGTCGTAAGAATGGATTCGGCGCGTTTGGCGGTCGTGCGGTTTGCCGACGGGATTCAAACTCCCGTCGAATTCGGTCAGTTTCTTTGCCAGTCTTTGTACGAAGAGCTGGGCGTAAAGGCCGTCGTCGGCGTCGGGTGTGAGGCGAAATCGTTCATCGATGTCGCGGTATCCTATTCGCAGGCGGCAACCGCCGTTCGCATGAGCGCGTTGTTCCGCTCCAAGGGCGAAGTTCATACTTATCGCGAATATCTGCTTGTAAAAATGCTGGAGGATATCCCCGAAGTCAGACTCAAAGAATATGCCGAACAGTTCGGGATCGAAAATGCGGAAGAGGTCTTGTCCGACTCGGAGATGATGGAAACGGCGGAAGAGTTTTTGGAGAACAGTCTGAATATATCGGAAACGTCGCGGAATTTGTTTATGCACCGCAATACGCTTATGTACCGTCTCGATAAGATTGAACGCATGACGGGTTTGAATATCCGCAACTTTCCCGACGCAGTGACGTTCCGCGTCATCACTATTTTGTATAAATTATCGCAGTCTTAAAAGACAATCGTTACGGAATAACCGCTAACGATTGGTAAAAACAAATCAAGGTAATGTTGATGATCCGTGCGATTAAATCCAAACAGCATTACGACACGAGAGTCAAATGTCAGAAAATCAAGAAAAGGACGAATTTTTCGACGAGCCGCGCGATTGGAAAGATCCCGGTCGCCAAGACGAAGGGAATAAGAAGCAGGGAGAAAAGGGGAAACGCATTCTTGCCGTAGTGTTGGCGGTCGTTTTGCTCGCAATCGGTTTTTGGGCGGGTTGGCTGGTTCGCTGGTATTTGATCGACGAGGATATGCGCGCCTTTTTATGGGCGCTCGATATGACGGAAAAATATTATTATCTTGAAATCGACGAGGACGCCGTATATGCGGACGCCGCTTCCGACAGCGCGGAGGATTTAATGGATTCGCTCGAAAGCCGGCTCGACGCATATTCCTGTTTTTATACGAAGGAAGAATACGCCGCCGTCCTTGCGGCGGGCGCGGGACAGAACAAGGGCATCGGCGTCTCTATTTACGACGCGGAGACGGAAAACGGCAAGGCGCCCCGTATCGCTCTCGTGGTGGAAAATTCGCCCGCGCAGAAAGCGGGCGTAAAAAAGGGAATGTTTATTTTCGGATTCGGCGTTTCGGAAGAAGAACTCGCATCCGGCGATTCGGATGCGTTTTCCGCTTTCGTATCCGTTCAGAACGATTTGTTTTATCTGAAAGTCGGGTTTTGTGAGGACGGATCGGACGCGGTAACGCTCGCGTTGCAACGCGAATCTTATCAAGCGGCTTTCTGTTATTACCGCGACAGCGAAACTTCTTATTCTTTCCGCGGAGAGGGATCGCAGCTTACGTT
Organism: uncultured Clostridia bacterium; assembly: GCA_964481555.1. GTDB lineage: Bacteria > Bacillota > Clostridia > Christensenellales > Borkfalkiaceae > Gallimonas. Next base: position 33,532 of record CAYZTP010000007.1, read on the forward strand.
TACCGAAACATTTTCTCCTATCGAAGGGCTTGACGATTCGACGGCGTACATCAGAATCGACGAATTCAGCGGGAACGCCGCGGAAGAATTTGCAGAGTGTCTGTCTTTCATGGCGGAACGCGGCAGAACGAATCTCATTCTCGATTTACGCACCAACGGCGGCGGATATCTCGATATTCTTCGTTCGATCGCCGCGCATCTTATGAAAGACGCTACGGAGACCTATCCCGTTGTTGCGACGGCGCAATACCGCAACGGCTTCGTTCAAAAATATAAAGCGACGGAAGAAAACGATTATGATTCCTATTTCACGGAGGATTCTCAAATTTGGCTAATGGCGGACGAGGATACCGCTTCCGCTTCCGAGTGCCTGATCGGCTCTATGGTGGATTGGGGAACGCTCTCTTACGACCACGTCTTTTTATGCGATTCGGACGGCTCCGGTTATGCCTCTACTTACGGGAAAGGCATTATGCAGTCTTCTTATACGGGCGCGCTCGGAACGATGAAACTGACCGTTGCAACTATTTGTTGGCCCGTATCGGGGAATTGTATTCACGGCGTGGGCGTTACCACAGACGACGGCGCCAACGGAATCCGCGCCGACCTTTTTTGGGGCGAAGAGGACGTTATGCTAAACGAGGTGGTTTCACGCGTGTGCGGCGCTTAATCGCTTCGGACGGAAAGTCAAACGGGATTCGCTTTTAAAAACTCTTCCAATATCGTATAATCGCCGACCGCTTGCGGTCGGCTTTCCGTTTGTTCGGGCGGTTGTTCGCCCTGTTTCGTTCGGGGAACGGGTTCCTGTTTTTTCATAAGCGCGGCAATCAGTTCGCGGTTGTCGCGGTAAAAAGAAAGCGCCGAGGAAAGAGAGCGTTTCAGTTCGTCGGCATTTTTGCCGGAAAGCGCAAGTAAAAAAATAAGTATCATGACGTCCATATCGCTATCATATGCCGCGAACAAAATTCTTGTTCGCGGCATAGCATAAAAAAGAGGTGTCTATGGAAGATTTTGCAAGTTATTCCGGAAAAAAAGAAAACGCGGATTGGGAAGGAGAGGCGAAAAAAATCGCCTCCCGTTACGGCGGAAAAGGGGAAGAGGATATTTTAAAAGAAATATACGCCCGCGCCGCCGAGGGAAAGCGCAACGGTACGCTGAGCAATGAACAGATCGACGCTTTTTACAATCAATTTGCGCCCGCGCTTGATAGCGCAAAGCGCAAAAAGCTGCAAAAACTCGTGCGGCAGTTGAAAGATATGTAATTACCCTATTTGCCGCAGCGCGCGCACCAAAGCGTCGGCTTCTTCCATTCCCTGTTCGGGAGAAAAGGATGCGCGTACCAACCCTTCCGGGAATGTTCCCAAAGCTTTATGCGCGAGCGGCGCGCAGTGCAGACCTCCGCGCACGGCGATATCGAACCGTTCGGAAAGCGCGCCCGCCACCTCTTCGGAATCGAGCGTTTTACAGGCGAACGAAGCGATTCCGCACGGATTGGGCGCAAAATATGCGGTATAGCTTTCGAGAGAGAGAAAGGACGCGTGCAGGGCGGCGGTGAGGGATAACAATTTTTTGGCGTGTTCGGCGCGGCGGGCTTTCACATACAACGCGCCCTCGTACAGCGAACAGATCGCGGGATAGGAGAGCGTGCCGCACTCCAAACGGTCGGGGTAGAACGCGGGCATATCGAGGTTGAAACTTTCGCTGCCCGTGCCGCCGTAAAGCAGGGGGCGGGGGTCTACGCGGTCGGAAAAGAGCAGCGCGCCCGCGCCTTGGATGGCGTATAGCCCTTTGTGTCCCGCCAAGGCGAGCGCGTCGATGCCGATTTCCCGCATATTAAGATCGATATGCCCCGCTCCCTGCGCGCCGTCGCAGATCAGCAGCACGCGCGGGGGCAACAAACGGCGCAGTTCTTTCAAATCGGGCGTTTCTCCCGTTACGTTGGAAGCCGACGTTACCACGGCGGCGCGCGTGTTCTTTTTTACGAGCGAAGCGATGGTTTCCGCGCGCAGTTTTCCGCCCGAAAGCGGAGCGATGGAAAAATCGATTTTCCCCGCCTTTTTCAGCGCGGTAAGCGGACGCAACACGGAATTGTGTTCGAGACAGGTGGTTACGACGTGATCGCCCGCGTTCAGAACGCCCGTCAGCGCGACGTTCAGCGCTTCGGTGCAATTTTTGGTGAAGGCCACGCGTTCCTGTCCGTAACCGCCGAACAGTTCGGATAAAAGTTCGCGGCAAGCGAGCACGCGTTCGGCAAGCGCAAGGGAAAGACGGTGACCGCTCCTTCCCGGGTTGGCGCATTGTTTTAATGCGGCGGCAACGGCGTTCTGTACGGCGTGGGGTTTACTCCCGCCCGTAGCTGCATGATCGAGATATATCATAGACTACTCCATAGAAGACGGGCAGCTCTTGCTGCCATTAAATTATACGAAGGCAGGGGCAAAAACATGACAATGTTGGCGGTTTTTCGTTCGCGGGCGCAAACGCTCGAATTTATTTCCGCGCTGCGCGCGGGAGGCGTGCCGGCGCAGCCGGTAAATACGCCGAAAGAAGCGGGCGTAGGCTGCGGCGTTTCGGCAAAGTTCGACGAAACGTTTTTGGGACGCGTAAAATTTTATCTTGCCAAAAAACATTATACTTCCTTTTCGGGAATCATGAAAAAAACGGGATGCGGCGTGTACGCTTACCTATCGGGATAAACGATGGGCGGAGCTGCGCGTTTGTATTTTGTGCGGCTATTCGAAGCGTTAGACTTGCTTTTTGCTTGCGCTCGTTGTATAATAGCGGTATGGAAACTAAGGAAAAAATACTCAAAGAACTGGCGCGCCTCTATCCCGACGCGCGTCCCGCATTGCATTTTCGCTCGCCCTACGAGCTGTTGGTGGCGGTCGTGCTTTCCGCGCAATGTACGGACGAGCGCGTAAATAAAGTGACGGCGGAATTGTTCAAACGGCATAACACGCCCGCGAGTATGCTTACGCTTTCGCAAGAAGAATTGGAAAAATTCATTTACTCATGCGGGTTTTACCATAATAAGGCGCGGCATATTCTCGATGCTTCGCGCGATATCGTCGAAAAGTTCGGCGGCGAAGTGCCCTCTACGCTCGAAGAATTGCAAACGCTCGCCGGCGTGGGCAGAAAGACGGCGAACGTCGTTTATGCATTTGCGTTCGGCGGAGATGCAATCGCGGTGGACACGCACGTGTTTCGTGTGAGCAACCGTTTGCAGCTTGCTTGCGGAAAAACGCCCGAAAAGGTGGAAGAGGGATTGATGAAAATCATTCCCAAAAGCGATTGGAGCAAAGCGCACCATTGGCTGATCTACCACGGAAGAAGAGTATGCCATTCGCAGCGGCCCGACTGCGCCGTTTGCACGTTGAAAGAGGATTGTCCGTATTATGCGAACGAACGTCTAAACTGAATTTGCGAGCGGGTGGGTTCGTTCGCGGTGAAAGCGTGCCGTCCGTAGGGAAGAGGTATAAAACGACGGCTTCTTGCGAAGAATATGCGCAGGGGGTTTTTATGACGAATCTGACGGAAAAAGACTTGGACGTGTTAAGTCACGTTCTTACAGCGGAAGAAATGGCGTGCAAAAAGGCGCATATTTACGCCAACACGCTGACGGACGCGGCGCTTGCGCAGGAGATGGAGCGTATTTCGACGGCTCATGCGGAACGTTTTACCGCGCTTTGCGGCATATTGGGAGGGAAAGCGTGAAAAAGTCGAAGATGGATACCTCGCTCAACGAAAAAGACGCGTTGCAGGATATGCTCGACGCGGAAAAGCAGCTGATGAACTATTATTCCGCCGCTCTTACGGAAGGGAGTTGTAAATCTTTCCGCAAAGAGATATTAAAGTATTATGCGGAGTGTGCGGATACGCAGTTCGCCGTGTTCGAACAGATGCTCGCGCGCGAATATTATCAGATTCAACCCGCCGAAAGAAAAATAATCGACCAAAAAACGGAAAGCTTTTCCAAGTCGTTAAAACAAATATCGTCTTTTTAAAAAATTTTGTCTTGACAGACGGCCGTTCCCGTGATAGAATGAAGCTATCCCTTTGAAAAGGAGATCGGTATGAAAGAGGAAGAAGTGCGAATCGACCGCGACGCGGCGCAACGCGAAAAAGAACGCAAACGCAGAGAACGGGAGACAATCGCGGAGATGAGCGGAATGCCTTTGGAAGAAGAACGGGAAAAAGACGAAGAGAACGAAGAGAAGGAATAAAATCGTTATCCTTACGGCATACTGTATGCGGAGGATAAAAGTGTCGGATACAAAAAAGAAAGCTTTAAACGGGAAACGCAGCGATACGGATTACGCTCATAATCCGCGCTACTGCATGATTCTGCCCGACGCCGCGGAAGCGGACGAAGAGGACGTTGTTTCTACCGGGCAGTCTTAAACGATATACGAAAACCCACGCGCGCCGTGGGTTTTGTTTTATA
>CAYZTP010000008.1:0-34352 GCA_964481555.1 uncultured Clostridia bacterium
CGCCCCATTATATCATTTTTAGAGCCGTTTTGCAAGAAAATGCGGTACTCACTTGATCGTGAATACCGTATTGCCTCGCTTGAAAGTTTTACTTTATTTTTTCAAAATGATCTTTCCCTACGCCGCAAAGCGGACAAACCCAATCGTCGGGAAGTTCTTCAAACGGAATTTCGCCGTCGTAAACGTATCCGCACGTTTTACAAACGTACCGACCGCTCTCGGGAGCGGCTTTTCGCGCCGTCGCAATCGTCGCCTCTACCCGTTGAAACTCCTCTTTGCCAACGCCGCAGACGGGACAAACCCAATCGTCGGGTAGTTCTTCAAACGGAATTTCGCCGTTGTATTCGTAACTGCAAATTCTGCAAACGTATTTATACTCCGTCGTCTCTTCGGGAATCGGTTCGGTATTGAACGTGGGCGCGTTCGCCGCCGTTTTGCCTTTTAAGACCTTATGATAGTAAGCGTACGTCATAGGCTTGTCCTTTAACAAATTGCCTGCGTCCAAGACCTCGCCCAAAAATACGGTATGGGTAGACGTTTCCGTTTTTTCCACGACTTTGCACGCAAACCAACTGATACATCCGTCGGGAACGGGTAATTTGCCGCGCACGGCGTAAGGAAAAGCCGCGAATTTATCCGTCTCTTTGCTTGTACGGAAGCCGAACGTTCCGATGAGCTTGGGATCGCAATTTTCCCCCATCACGGCGATTGCGAAATAACCGCAATCCTCAATGCACTTGTGCGTATAATTCAAGCGGTTGACGCTCACCGCGATCGTTGCAGGCTCGCTTGTAACCTGCATTGCGCTGTTGGCGACGCACCCCACGGGGCGGCCGTTATCCCAACTTGTACAAAGATATACCCCGTACGAAAGATTGTAAAACGCCGTTTGATCCATAAAATCTCCTCCCTTTTTCGATCTTCATTCGCTTCTCCGCGCCATCTTGATACGGCGGAATAAGCGTCCCTTAGAAACCGCAAACTCAATGCAGCGCCGATAAACAAAAAGCGGGATCATGCGCCCGCCTTTGTTTCATACGATTTTGCCTTATTCCTTGGCTTCTTTCTGCGCAACGACTTCCTTTCCGTCGTAATAGCCGCAATGTTTGCAAACCCTGTGCGCGACCTTCTGCTCGTGGCAGTGCGGACACTCTACAAGCGTAGGAGCAGTCGCCTTATAATTTGCAAACCGTTTATTCGTTCTGCTCTTCGATTGTTTGCTCTTGGGTACCGCCATAATATCACCTCTTTCTTCTTATTTACTCTTTGTATTCGGGCGGAACACACGTTTCGCCGCAAAATAACGCGCGCGGAAGCGCGTCCAACACGCTGTCGCGCAAATACTCGCTTAAATCGACAACGCCGCCCTTGTAGAAGTAGTCCGCTTCCCCTTCTTTCGGCGAAAAACAGCCCTCCGACTCTCCGAAGAATCGTTGCTCCGTTTCGTTTAGACAGCGGGAACACAACCCTTTTAAGGAAAAAGCGACTTTCCCTTTTACTTCTACGGTATCGTCTTCTGAAATATCGAAATGCACCGTCCATTCCAAAGGAGAGGAAAACGTAACATAGGGTATATCGATCAGCGAATTATCCCCTTCCGCGGAGAATACAAGATCCCCCGAGTATTTGTGTTCCGCATTACACTTCCGAACGTCGATTTTCATTGACTTAAAAAGTATAATATTTTTCCGAGCGTTTGTCAATTAGTTTTTGCGGCTATTTATAAATATTTTGCGGAAATTCAAACGAGAGCGGCCGTTTCCCGCGCGATAACCAATTCTTCGTTCGTCGGAATGACGAGGATTTTTACCTTGGAATCGGGAGCCGAAACGTCGTGAACCGCGCCGTCGTTTTTATAATCGTTCTTTTCCGCATCCAATTTAACGCCGAATGCTTCCAATCCTTTCAGAATACCGGCACGGATATGCGGCGTGTTTTCGCCGATCCCCGCCGTAAACACAATACAATCCAACCCGCCGAGCGCAGCCATATACGCTCCGATATACTTTTTACAGCTATAATTGAACATATCGAGAGCAAGACGAGCTCTGTCGTTCCCCTCCGCGCGCGCCGCCGTAAGATCGCGGAAATCGGAAGAAACGCCCGAAACGCCCAGCATACCGCACTTTTTATTGAGATAAGCGACGCCTTCGTCCTTGCTCATTCCCTTTTTATCGCAGAGAAAGCTGATCGCCGCAACGTCGATATCTCCGCTGCGCGTACCCATCGGCACACCCGCCAAGGGAGTGAAGCCCATGGAAGTATCAATACATTTGCCGCCGTCGACCGCGGAAATGGAAGAGCCGTTCCCCAAATGGCAGGTAATGATTTTCAATTCTTCGGGCTTTTTGCCGAGGTATTCCGCCGCCGCCTCCGAAACGTACTTGTGCGACGTACCGTGCGCGCCGTAACGGCGAACCTTGTATTTTTTATAATCGTCGTAATCAATGGCGTAAAGATGCGCATAATCGGGCATCGTCGCATGGAAAGAAGTATCGAACACAAGCGCCATCTTTTTATCCGGCATAACCGCGCGGCAAGCGTTGATTCCCAATATCGCCGCAGGATTATGCAGCGGCGCAAGTTCGGCGATTTCGTCCATGATTTTCATCACTTCGTCGGTAACGAGCGTCGTTTTCGTAAACGCTTCGCCGGAAGCCACCACACGGTGACCAACCGCGTCGATTTCGTCCATCGATTTGATCACGCCCGCCTTTTCGTCCACTAATTGCGAAAGAACGAGAGAAATCGCCTCGGTATGGTTAGAAAGCTCTTTGACGATTTCATACGTTTCGCCATGCGCTTTATGCGTAAGTTTGCCGCCCGTAATGCCGATGCGTTCGCAAGCGCCCTTTGCAAGCGCTTCTTCCGTCTGCATATCGATCAGCTGATATTTGAGCGAGGAACTCCCCGCGTTAATGACGAGAATTTTCATCGTGATACCCCCTAAACGACGTTATCTTGTTTGCAGAGCCGTAATCGCAACCGCGCAAACGATGTCGCTCGGTTTACAGCCGCGGGAAAGATCGTTGAGCGGTTTTGCAAACCCTTGACAGATAGGACCGATCGCCTGGAACCCGCCCAAACGTTCCGCGATTTTATATCCGATATTGCCCGATTGCAAATCGGGGAAAATAAGAACGTTGGCATGACCGGCAACTTCCGAACCGGGCGCTTTCAGCTCCGCAACCGAAGGAACAAGCGCCGCGTCGAATTGCAATTCTCCTTCGATTTTCAAATCGGGCGCTTTTTCCTTGGCGATTTTTACCGCTTCCTGCACAAGCGTTACGTTATCGTGTTTCGCACTGCCTTTCGTGGAGAAAGAGAGCATGGCGACCTTGGGATCGAGACCCGCGATTTCCGCCGCGCTCTTTGCCGTAGCGATCGCGCAATCGGCAAGACCTTCCGCCGTATAAGTGGGATTCAAGCCGCAATCCGCAAACACCAGCTTGCCGTCGGGAACAAATTCGTTGCCGCTTGCGGGTGCGACCATCAGGTTAAAGCTGGAAACGGCAGCCACGCCGGGCGCGGTTTTGATGATTTGCAGACCGGGACGGAGCGTGTTCGCCGTCGTATGACACGCGCCCGAAACAAGCCCGTCTACGTCGTTCGCTTTGAGCATGAGCGCGCCGAAGAACGTACTCTCCTTCGCCTGCTCTTTCGCCTGTTCTTCCGTCATCCCCTTGGCTTTCCTTAATTCATAGAGCAACTGCGCGTATGTATCGAGTTTGGGCGAAGTTGCGGGATCGATGATTTCGACATAACTCAGATCTACGTTCGGATTGTCCTTTCTGATCTGTTCTTCGTTGCCGAGCAAAACGATTCGCGCTATTTTTTCCTGCGTGCAAATGGAGGCCGCTTCGACCACGCGCTTATCCTCGCCTTCACACAAAACGATCTTCTTGTTAAGCTCGCGCGCTTTGTTTTTGATCTCTTCAACGATTGTGCCGCTTTCGGTAATCTTTCTGCCGAGTTCTTTCACTTTGTCTAAAAATGCCATAGTAAATTCTCCGTAAACGCTTTATTTCCCCCTCATCCCGTGTATAACGCATACGGAAAGAGAAGAGATTTATTTTTTTTATTATACACCTTTCCGATCGAATTGTAAAGGGCAAACGGAGAAAAAATGAAAATTTGCGCGTAAGATTACAAAATTCCAAGATTGCCAACCCCGATAAAAAATGCCGTATCCGAGCAAAGGGTGCAAGCGGACGTAAAAAAAAGCCCGACGCTTTTCGGCTACGGGACTCATTGAATCGGAAAACGCCGCCGATCGCCGGCAATTCTTATTTTCCGAAGCGAACGGCAAACTGTTTCTCTTTACGCAACGTATTTTCCGGAAAATTATTTTTCAAATTTGATGACGGCTTTTATGCCTTCCGTCTCGTTATATTCCCGCCGAACGCAATAACAATCGACAAGAAACAGTCCTCTGCCGTATTCCTGCAAAACGCCCGCGCACGCGCTGTATTCGGGCGGACGATAATCGTATTCGCTTTTTACGCTAAGCACGATTTCGTCTCCCGAAACGCCCGCGCGAAAAAACGCCTTTCCGCCCCCGTGCTGCAATACGTTGCTTAACAGCTCGGTCGCCACCAATTTACAGTCGAACACCTTTTCGTCCGGGACGCTCCGACTCAGCAAATCGGCACACATTTCGTTGAGCGCGGCGTGCAGCGCGTTAAAATTGTCGATTTCAAAATCCATTTATTCCGCCATGCTCTTTTTAAGATTCTCTCTCAGTTTTTCCAAAATTCTGCGTTCCATACGCGAGATATACATTTGAGAAACGTTCATGCGCTTTGCCGTTTCCGCCTGCGAAAGCTCCTGCCCGAAACGGTAAGAAATCAACTTTTTCTCTTCCTCGCTTAATATCTTTATCGCCGATTGTAAGCTGTCTTTGCGTTCAATGCGCTCAAAATCGCTGTCGTCGGCGGGCAGAATATCGTAAAAGCTTCCGCCGTCTTCGTCCTCGTCCACGGCGCGGTCGAGCGACACGACGCCGCCCGCCTCCATCGCGGCGACGACCTCCTCTTCCGTCACGCCAAGTCTTTCCGCAATTTCCCGCGCCGAGGGATTTCTGCCCGTTTGCGAAAGCGATTCGTCCGCCGCCCGCTTGATCTGCGTGCGAAGCTCCGCGACGCGGCGGGGCAGATGAATTAAACGGGAACGGTCGCGGAAATAGTTTTTGATTTCTCCCGTGATCGTAGGCGTGATGAACGTGGAAAATTTCACCCCGACGTTTTCGTCGAAGCGATCCACCCCTTTCATCAGCGCAAGCGAAGCCACTTGATACAAATCGTCGTACTCAACCCCGCGTCCTACGAATTTCTTCGCAATCATGGCGGCGATATATATGTACTGTTCTACGATTTTGTTTCGGAGCGCGATATCGCCCGTCGCTTTATACTGCGCAAACAGCTCTCTCTCGTCCATATCAAACGCCGAACCCGAAAGAGACGCGGCAAACGCCGTCCTCGCAGGTTATCTCCAAACGATCGACAAGCGCGTTCAAAAGCGCGATCGAAATTTCCTCTTCCTCCGTTTGCTTCTCTTTCGTCGGCTGTCCGCTCCCTTCGATTACGATTTTTATTCCGTTCTCCTTACCGAACGTTACGCGCGCGTCCGTATAACCGCGGCGCAAAATCAGCAGCAAACTTTCCGTTACGCACACCTTGCAATCTTCGCTTCCGTCGAGACTAAGACCCGCAAGCGAACACACTCCCCCCGTCGCCAGACGGACGGCCGTCATAATTTCCCGTTTCAAAGGAAATTGCAACGTCATCAATCCTTCCATTATTCGATCTCCATTATCGTGTCGAGCGCGCAAATGAGGAATAATTTTTTCAGCCGCGCCGAAAGATTTTTCAACTTCATTTTGCGTCCGTCCGTTTTAACGTGTTTGAGAATTTTTACAAACGTGCCGAGCGTTGTCGAATCGATAAATTCGAGCGCGGCACATTCAAACACAAGATCGCAAGGAGACGCGGCGTACGCCGCCATCACCTCGTTATAGAAATCGTCCGCATTGCCGGAATCGATCTCCCCGTTAAGGGATAAAACAAGCTCCGGCTCTGTTTGGGTAACGGTAAGTTCGCGCATAATATCCTCCGCCGAATATGTTCGGCTCTTTTTTTCATTATACCACCTTTGGGAATAAATTCAAACAATTTCAACAAAAAAATCGGGAAATGCGGCCATTCTCGGGCAAAAAGCCCGATCAAATAACCGCCGCGCTTCATCGCGGCGGTTATTTGATTTGTTTTTATTCGACCAATCCGTCTATATTATCCAATACCAAATCGGGACGATCCGCATAACGCGCCATGTTTTCCCTCGTCGTTTCGCCGCTCAGCACCAAAACGCTCGTCATGCCGTTGTTGTTTGCAAAACGCACGTCCGTATGCATTCTGTCTCCCACCATGCAAAGGCTCTCTTTGGACAGACAAAGCTCCGCGCACAAACAATCGCCCATCGTTTGAAAGGGCTTGCCGAGAATGCGCTCGGGACTTCTTCCGGAAGAGGTATGAAACAACGCGAGAAACGAACCGACGTCGGGCATCGAGCCGCCTTTTGTCGGACAAACCTCGTCGGGATGAGTTGCAAAAAACCGCGCTCCGCTCTTTAAAAACGCGTCAAACTTTTTCAATTTTTCAAACGTAAGCGTCGTATCATAGGCGAGCATACAGATGTCGGGACGCTCCTCCGTCAGCGCGATCCCCGCCGCCGAAAACTCCTCTTTCAGCGCGTCCGTGCCGAGAAGATACACCCTTTCCCCCGAAAAATTCTCTTTGAGAAATCGTATCGCCGCCATACCCGACGTGTAAACGCGGTCTCCCTCTCCCCACAAACCGATTCTTTGTAATTTTTCTCGGTATTCCCGCTCCGTTTTTGAAGAATTGTTGGTTAAAAAGACCAATCTTTTTCCCATCTTGCGCAGCGTTTGCAGCGTAGAAACCGCATTGGCAACGGGCGTTTCGTCCAAATAAACCGTACCGTCTAAATCGAACAGAAACGCCCTCGTTTTTTTCATTAAATCTTCTTTCGTCATACCGTTAATTCCATTCCATCAAGCCGAAGTCCCGTATCACCGCGCAAAATCCCGCGGGAAACGCTTCGGGCAAGTATTTCAATCGCTTCAATCCGCAGTCTTTCTCGGATATTCGAGAAAACGAATTGATCGCGCTTTCAAATTCCTCTCTTCTTGCGCTCAGCGCAAGCGTTTCTTTGGCAAAAGACGCGCGGATCCGTTCAAATAAAATTGCCCGTCGCGCATATTCTTCCGCGTCGGGTATGTTCCGTATTTCCTCTACGCCCGCCGTTTTTGCCCGCGCCTTATAATCGGGCGTAAAATACCGCCTCGGCTTGCCTTTTTCGAAAAACGCGGCATACAGTGCGGAAAGCTGCAAATACGCGCGCCATTCGGGGTCATGCTCCCCGTCCTCTTCCAAAGCGGTCGCAAGCGCGCCGCCCTCCCCTTTCAGTTCTCCGACCCGCGCGTTTTGCAGTATCAGCTCCTCCGCGGAGCAGGTCGGCTCGGCGGCTTCCGACGCCGAAAACGCAGGCAAAGAAAAAGCGAGTAATGCGCGGCGTTCGATTTCTTGCAGTTTCGCCAGCAACAATCTGGCATAAGCGCGGGAAAGCGTCCCTTTCAGACGCTCCGTATCGCAGCAGATCTTCGGCTTTTTCAATACCGCGCTTATTTTTTTACCGTCGATTAAAACCTCTCCGCGCTCTTCGAGCGCGCCGCAAAGCGTTGCGTTTTGCGGAAAACATACGCAGGGAACGCGCGTTATCTCCGCAAAAAACCGCGCGGCGTGCAACGCGTTCTTTCCGCCCGCCGCCAACACGCAGGAAACGCCGTCCGGCATACAAAATAAAGAGAGACAGTCCTTTTCGAGCACAACGGAAATCGCGCGCGGAGAACAAACCGCTTCGGAAAACAAATCGTAATTTTCGCCGTCCGAAACAAGAAGCGTTTTCCCCGCGGCGTTCTTCACACAATGAAATATCTCTTCTTTGCTATTGCAAAGAACGACTTCGCTTTCGAATTCTCCGCCGCAAAGCGCGTTTCTCTTTGGTAAACGTTCGGCAAGCGGCATTGCAATCGCTCCTTATAAGAGAATATTTTTTAATTTTGTCATAAGAATCCCGTTCTCTTCTTTCGTTCCCACCGTAATGCGGCAAAAATCGCGCAAAACGGGCTTATCCCAAAAACGCACGAGCACGCCCTCTTGTTTTAACTTCAAATAAATTTCTTCCGCGCTCACCTTGGCGCGTCCCGCAAACAAAAAATTCGTATTGCTTTCCGGCACGGTAAATCCAAGGGCGATCAGCTCTTCCCGCAAACGATCCCGCTCCTCTTTTACGAGCGAAACGGTTTTATCGTGATATTCCCTGTCCCCGATCGCCGCCGCGCAAACGGCTTGGCAGAGCGCGTCTACGGGATAGGAATTAAAACAATCTTTCATGCGGGTAAGACCGTCGATCAGCGCTTTATTCCCCACGGCATAACCGCAGCGGATACCCGCTAAGGAATAACTTTTGGAAAACGTCTTTACCACAAGTAAATTTTGATATTTTTCCGTCAACGGTACGCACGATTGCCCGTAAAAATCCATATAAGCCTCGTCCGCAATCACAAGTTTCTCCGGAACGGAAGCGATAAAGTTTTCCATTTCCTCTTTCGGCACGCCGATCCCCGTCGGCGCATTGGGATTGGCGATAAAATATCCTTGACAATCCGTTCTCTTCATCGCCGTAAAATTCATTTTAAAATCGCCCTCAAGCGGCACGGTAACGACGGGAACGGAAAACAACCGCGCATATACGGGATAAAACGAATAAGTGATATCGGCAAAACACGCGCCTTTCCCTTCCGGATCGAAAAAAGCGGCGAACGAAAGCGCAAGCGTCTCGTCCGATCCGTTCGAGCAAAACACGTTCTCTGCGCGCACGCCTTCCGCTTGCGCAATCGCTTTCCTAAGCGGCGCGGCGTCAATGAAAGGATAGCGGTTTAACCCTTCCGCCCGAAAATTCTGCAAAACGTCCCGCACGCAGGGCGACGGCGGATAAGGATTTTCGTTGGCGTTCAGCTTTATAAAAGAACCGAATAGTTGTTCTCCCGCCGTATAAGGCGTTATCGAACGCGCTTTTTGGCTTAAAAAATTCATCGAAATCTCCCGTTTATAGCATAAGAGCTATGGCGTTTACCGCATATCCTGCGGCGACGCCGATCAAATACATCGCGGCAAGCACGATAAGATTACGCTTTACCGCCTTTGTGTTACGGAACAGGGCAAGAACGCCCAACCCGGAGTTGGTAACCAATCCGCCGAAACAACTTCCGAACGAGATTCCGCCCACCGCAAACGTTTCGGCGAGCGCAACGCTCGAAGCGCAGTTGGGGATCAACCCGACCAAACAGCATAAAAGCGGTTGGTACCACAGCCCCGCGCCCCGCAAAAATTCTATCACGTTCTCTTCTCCCACATAGTAAAAAAGCAGCCCGAAAGCAAGATTGCAAAGCAAAATGACGGCGGCTATCTGTAACGCGTGCAAAAGCGGCGAAAACAAATATAACTGTAAATCGTTCGAACGCCTATGTTCGCAAGCTTGAAACTCCTCATGATCATGCCCATGCGTGCGCATACGTTCATGTTCATGTTCGCGCACATCTTCCTGTTCGTGTAATTCGTCAATCGGCGCGGGAGCGACGTTTCGTTTCGAAAAAACAAAATCGAGCGCATATCCCACCGCCGCGCCGAGAATGAGTTTCCCCGCGCACATGAGTAAGATCGTACAAATCTTTTCCCCCGCGGGAAGAGCGGAAAGCGCGATCACCAAAAACGCTTCGTCGCTGGTAGCGATAAATACGGCGAACAGCGTTCCGACGGTAAGATATTTCCGTTCGTACAGCTTAGAAGCCATCACCGAAAAACCGCACATGGGGATAAGCCCCGTCGCGCAGCCGACGAGCGGCGCAAAACCGCCCGTTAACGCTTTATTCGGCTTCCCCATCATCGTTTTATGTTCTAATAGTTCTATCAGAACATATAGGACAAACAAAAACGGAAAAAGTTTGAGCGTATCGAGAAAACAATCGTAAATCGTCTCCCACATATTCATCCCCTCCGCAAATCGATTGCTTTATCTTACCTTGTTTCCCCGCATTTGTCAATCGTTTCCGTTTGATTATTTCCGCCCCGAAAAAAGAACGCTTACCGAGTGTAAGCGTTCTTTCGTAATTTTTTCGGTTACTCTTCTTCTTGTTCGTCGTCTTTATCGGCGTCGGTTTGCTGAGCCGCGCGTTTCGCTTCCATCTTCGCGTCGTGCTTCGCTTGTTTTTTCATTTCTTTGGTGACGACTCTCGCCGCGTCGATCTGCGCCTGCATTTCTTGAGGTGTAGGAGGTACGAACGCCGCTCCCTCTGCGTTTTCGGGAATCACGTCGTAGTGTTCGTCGCGCTCCAACATCGTCGCTTCGGTATAATCGTCGAACAAGTGAATGTGCTTCGCATCGAACGCAAGCTCTACGATCTCGTTCAAATTCACAACCGAACGGGAGGAGATCTTAGCGATCATCTGCGACTGGCTGTCGACGATCGAGCCTTTCTCTTTGTTATAGTCGAGGTCGCAATAAATCTGCGTTTCCGCACCGAGTTTTTCGATGACTTCGATCTTCGCTTTTACGACCGTATCGGGCGAATTCGAGATAAACAGATCGTCTTCGTGAATGTCTTCGGGACGAACGCCGAGCGTTACTTTTTTATCGGTGTTCAGATAATCGTCTACGTTCTTAATCTTGGAAACGACCGTCT
The DNA here is from genome assembly GCA_964481555.1 of uncultured Clostridia bacterium. Lineage (GTDB taxonomy): Bacteria > Bacillota > Clostridia > Christensenellales > Borkfalkiaceae > Gallimonas. The sequence goes on from CAYZTP010000008.1 coordinate 10,820, forward strand.
GGGGCAACGCAATCCTGTTGTCGCCGATAAAGTTTACATAAACCTTGCCGTCCTCCTCTTTCGTAAGAGTCGAACCTTTGAAGAAGTTCATCTGAGGGGTGCCGATGAAACCTGCAACGAACAGGTTGATCGGGTAATCGTAAAGGTTTTGAGGCGTATCCACTTGCTGCATGAAACCGTCTTTCATAACGACGATTCTCGTACCCATCGTCATAGCCTCGATCTGATCGTGCGTGACGTAAATGAACGTGGTGGCAAGACGCGCGTGAAGCTTGGAAATTTCCGTTCTCATCTGAGCGCGCAATTTTGCGTCCAGGTTGGACAAAGGCTCGTCGAGAAGGAATACTTTGGGTTCACGGACGATCGTTCTGCCGAGCGCGACACGCTGGCGCTGACCGCCGGACAAAGCCTTGGGTTTACGGGAGAGATAATCGGTAATACCGAGAATCTGAGCCGCCGCTTTCACTTTCTCGTCGATCACTTCTTTGGGAACCTTTCTCAATTTGAGACCGAACGCCATGTTGTCGTACACGGACATATGGGGATAGAGCGCGTAGTTCTGGAACACCATTGCGATATCTCTGTCCTTAGGGACGACGTCGTTGACGAGTTTTCCGTCGATATACAATTCGCCCGAAGAAATCTCTTCGAGACCTGCAATCATACGCAACGTCGTAGACTTACCGCAACCGGAAGGTCCGACGAATACGACGAATTCTTTATCCCTGATTTCAAGGCAAAAATCGAACACTGCCTGGTTTCCGCCGGGATAAATCTTGTTAATGCCTTTCAATAAAAGACCGGACATAATTTCCTCCAAATCTGATTTTATAGCTCTATTTTACACGAAATCCCCTAAAATTTCAATAGGCAAATAAAACAAATTTCCCTTTTCTTATTGTATAGATTGCCCAAATGTTTTTCTTCGCTTCCCGTACGGATCGTTTGGAATTTGCCCGCGAAAAACGTCCCGTTTCGGTGCAATCAACCGCCGCCGCTTTTTCGGTTTAAAAATCAACCTAAAAACGTACTTATCGCACGAGCTGTTTGATGTAACTTTTTTCTTTCGCCGTTATTTTTCCGTCCACCGCGCACACGAGCAGACACAGGATTACGATATCGTCTTTTAAATCTTCGGAAAGCAACCCGATAAAATCGACGAGATAATCGACGGCTTTTTTCAACTCTTTCCCCTCCGGTTTGAACGCTTTTACTGATTTTTTGGCGGATTCGTAATCGAATCCTTCGCCGAAAACCGGCTTCAACATGGGAAGCAGAAGTTCGTACTCCGCTTCATCGAGCTTGCCGTCCGCATAAACGGAAGCCATGATAAAAGAGGCGAACATAGCCGTCGCTTCGTCCGGATCGTCCGTTAAGGCGTGCAATGCGGGAATGATCGCCGCCGCTTTTTCGGAAACGATCGCGGTATATTCCTCGGGCGAAAACTGTTCCGCCATCTTGCAAAGTTCGTTAAAAGATTTCATAATATTTCTCCTCGATATAGGCTGTAAAGCCCTTTTCTTATAGAATAACACAATACCGCAAAAAAAGGAAGAGCTTGAAATGAAATTTTTGTGAAATCATTTACAATAAAGCGAGAAACAACGATTGATTGCGACTCGCGTCTGCGTTATTGCTTTCCTTTTCGTTCTCTCGTCTTTTTTACTTGCTTTTCATAGCCGTTATCGGTCGGTTCGTAATAAATTCGATCTTTGAGAGAAGTCGGTAAATACTGCTGTTTTACCCAGCCGCCGTAATCGTGCGGAAAGAGATATTTCTTACTCTCCGCTTTCATCTCTTTGCTGCCGTAAGAGTTGTCGCGCAAATAAGGCGGCACGTCGTCGTCGCGGTTTTCCCGCGCGTCCCTTTTCGCCGCGTTAAGCGCGTTCTTCACCGAATAACTCTTTTCCGCCTCGCACACGTAGACGATCGCTTCGGCAAGCGGAATCAGCCCTTCGGGATACCCCATATTTTGAAACGCGGTGAGCGCGCTCGTCGCCACAACGAGCGCTTGGGGATCCGCCATGCCCACGTCCTCCGCCGAATGCGCGATCAGCCTTCTGATTACAAGCAGCGGATCGCACCCGCCTTCGATCAAACGCATGGCGTAATAGAGCGCGGCGTCCGAATCGCTCCCGCGCAGAGATTTGCAAAACGCCGACAAAATATCGTAATAGAGGTCTTCGTTGTAAGAAAGCGCTTTACGCTGTATGGATTGTTCCGCGTCCGCAAGCGTTACGTGAATTTTCCCCTCTCCGTCGGGCGGCGTCGTAAGCACGGCAAGCTCCAACGCGTTGTACGCCGTTCTCAAATCCCCTCCCGCAGCCGCGGCAAGATGATCGAGCGCGTTCTCGTCCACTTCGGCGCAATAGTTTCCAAGTCCTTTCCGCTTGTCTTTTAAGGCGCGCACGAGAGCGCCGCGGATCTCCGCCGTTTTGAGCGGTTTAAATTCAAACACACTGCAACGGGAGACGATGGCGGGCGTCATGGCGGCATACGGATTTTCCGTCGTGGAGCCGATAAAAACAATCGTACCCTGTTCCACCGCGGGAAGAAGGGAATCGGACTGCGTTTTATTAAAACGGTGACATTCGTCAAGCATCAAATAGGTGCGCTTGCCGTACATTTTTAAGTTGGCGCGCGCCGTATCCACCGTCTTTTTTACGTCGGCAACGCCCGCGTTTACGGCGTTGAGTTTTATAAATTCGCCGTTTGTCTGCGCCGCAATAATGTTGGCGAGCGTCGTTTTGCCGCAGCCGGGCGGTCCCCAAAAGATACAGCTTCCGAGGCGATCCAACGAAATCGCGCGACGAAGAAGCGAACCTTCCGAGACGATATGCTCTTGTCCGACGAAATCTTTGAATGTAGAAGCGCGCATCCGCTCGGCAAGCGGTTTTGCTTTTTCTTCGTTTTCATTAAAATCGAAAAGATCCATTATTCCCCGATGAGCTGCTTGATTTGCGCGCGATATTCCGCGCCGAGTTCATAGCCCTTTTCATAAGCAAATTTTAAATTTTTTACTTTATACTGATCCATGCCGCCGAGATCGGGTTCCAACCACAAATCAATATAATGCGAACGCGAACGCTTTTTTCTTTGCGTGGCGCGGGTATCCATGATATCGATACAGCGCAACAGCGTATCCACAAGATTGCCCGATATTCGTTTCACCGTCAAATCCCCCAATACGTCCACCGCAACGATTACTTCCGCGCCCATTCTTCTCAGTTCTTTTGTGGGCACGCGTTCCAAAACGCCGCCGTCGACCAGCGCGTTGCTCTCGCCGATCTTTGCGGGCGTGAATACGCCGGGAAGCGTGCTTGAAGCCAATACCGCGTCCAATACGCTCCCTTCGTCGAGTTCTACGGTTTTTCCCTTTTCGAGATCGGTCGCCACGCAGCAAAAAGGAATCTTCAACTCCGCGAACGAAATATCTCCGACAAGCTCTTCGAGCAGATTCCGCGCCTTCGTCATGCGGAACAATCCGTTCGCCTTCACCGGCGCGATGTTCAGCGCGGCGATCCGCGAAAGTTTTAACGCAAGCGCGGCGTCTTTCATCTTTTCCATGGGAATCCCCGCGCAGTAGCACGCGCCGACGATCGCTCCCATCGAACAACCCGTTACAAAATCCGCTTTCAATCCTATTTCTTCGAGAGCCTGCAAAAATCCGATATGCGCGATCCCCCGCGCGCCGCCCGAACCGAGCGCAAGCCCTAATTTTTTACGCATAAATTTCTCCTTTTTCTCGTAAATTGGAATATGTCCGCCGCAAAAAAATTTACGTCCGCGCTGCTTTTTGCCGTCGTCTTGTTTGCAATGGCGGTATTCTTTTCCTCGCCCGCCCGTTACGCGCATTGCATTCTCGAAGGAATCTCCCTTTGGGCGGCGACCGTGTTACCCGCCGCCTTTCCTCTCCTGTTTTTAACCGCGCTCATGACGGGGCTTACGCCCTTTATAAAAATCTCGCAGAAACTTTCCCCGATTGCGGGGAAACTCTTCCGCGTATCCGGCGCGGGAGGCGGAACGGCGGCGCTTTCCGCGCTTTCCGGCTATCCCGTAGGCGCAAAGCTGGTACTCGGCGCGTGCGAAAACGGACGCGTTTCGCAGGAAGAAACTTTTCGTTTGTCCTGTCTATGCTCTACTTCCGGTCCCGTGTTTTTGGTGGGAACGGTGGGCTGTCTCATGTACGGCAGCGCAAAAGCGGGTTGGATCGCGCTTTGCGCCCATCTGTTATCCGTATGGATCGTATGTTTTTTGCTGCGTTTTCGGGCAAAACCCGTCCGCACGGCGTCCCCGACGTTTCCGAAATCCCAAATTTCATTATACGAGGCGCTCTATCAATCCATCCTATCCGTTCTTTGCGTAGGAGGGCTTATCGCCCTGTTTTACTGTTTTTCGCAAATGTTAAGCGATATCGGATTATTTACGTTCGCGCGCGATATTCCTTATGCGGAAGGCGTGCTGCGCGGCCTTTTAGAAATGACGACGGGCTGTTCGCTTCTCTCGGCTTCCCGTACGCCGCTTTCGCTCGCGCTGTCCTGCGCCCTCGTTACGCTGGGCGGCGTATGCGTTCTCTGTCAGCAGCTCTCCTACCTCTCCCGCGCGGGGGTAAAAACGCTTCCTTTTCTTACGATCAAATTCGTGCAAGCCGTTCTCGCCTTTGCGCTGTGTTACGCGCTTGCGCTGCTTTGCGGAATTTAACGGTACGCCCCGATCAGTTTAAACTGTTTACACTCCCTTCCCGCTTCCGCCAATGCGCCGCGCACTTTTTCATCGTATAAATCGCCGCTGAACTCGATAAAAAAGCGGTATTCCCCGAAGCTTTCGCGGATCGGTCTGCTCTCGATGCGCGTTAAATTCAAACCGTTGCGGGCAAACACCTGCAAAAGCGATAAAAGTGCTCCCGGACGGTGCGCGCATACGGCGCAGAGAAACACCATGCCGCTGTGAGCGGGACGCGGGGCTTCGGCGCGCTGCAACAACATAAAACGGGTAAAGTTATGTTTTTCGTTGGCAATGTTATCGTCGGAAAGAACCAGCCCTTCCCCCGTCACATGAGCCCCCACGATTCCCGCCGAATGCTCGTCGAGATAAGAAAGGCATTCCGCCGTAGACTGCGTAAAAATACGCCGCGCTTTCGGGAAACGGGAATCGAGATATTCCGAACATTGCCCGATGGCTTGCTCGTGAGAATAAATCAATTCGACGTCGTTGAAATCCACCTTGCCGCGCGTGACGAGACGGTGATCGATGGGTATAACGGCTTCGGCAACGCCGAACACTTCGCTCCTTTCAAGCAGATCCAAACTTTGCAGCACGGCGCCTTGAATGGCGTTTTCAACGGGTAGGATCGCACGATCCGTCCTTTTGGCGACAAGCGCGCCCACGACTTCTTGAAAATTACGGCATAGCAAAACGCGATAGCCCGGGCATAATTTTTGCGCGGCAAGCCGGGAATAGCTTCCATCCGGTCCGAGACAAGCAACGCTTAACGCCGTGTTTTCCTTTTCCACGTTACGCTTTCTCCGCAATATCAAGAATCAACCGCGCCGTATCGTCCCACCCGAGGCAAGGATCGGTGATCGACTTACCGAACACTTCATCGTGTTTCTGACATCCCTCTTCCAAAAAGCTCTCGATCATAAAGCCTTTAACTATTTTCTTGAAATCCCTGTCGTAATTGCGGTTTTGCAACACTTCTTCCACGATTCTGATTTGCTGACGGAACTGCTTGCCCGAATTGGAATGGTTGGCGTCGATGATAATCGCGGGATTCTTCATTTCTCCGCGCTCGGCATAACCCGCCACGACGCGCATGACCGTCTCGTAATGATAATTGGGAATATCCGTACCGCTGTTATCTTCCATCCCGCGGAGTACGGCGTGCGCGTATTCGTTTCCCTCCGTTTTTACCTGCCAATTATGATATTTGAATACTTGCGGACTTTGCGCCGCGTATATGGAATTGAGCAAAACGGGAATGCTTCCGCCCGTGGGATTTTTGATGCCGACGGGAAGATCGATTCCGCTGGAAACGAGACGATGCATTTGGTTTTCGCTCGAACGCGCTCCCACGGCGACATAAGTTAACAGATCTTCGACGTAAGCATAATTTTCGGGATAGAGCATTTCGTCCGCGGCGGAAAGCCCCGAAATTTCCATCGCGCGGAGATGCAGATCGCGAATGGTTTTAATCCCGCGCAGAATATTCTCTTTTTCTTCGGGACTGGGCTGAGAGAACATTCCCTTATAACCTACGCCCTTGCTGCGCGGTTTATTGGTATAAATTCTGGGAACCAATACAAGCTTGTCCTTGACCCGCTCGTTCAATCGTCCGAGCCTCTTCACATATTCGAGCACGGGCGCGGACTCGTGCGCCGAACAGGGGCCCACGACGACAAGCAGCCTGTCGTCTTTCCCCGAAATGACGTTTTTACAAAGCTCGTCGCGCTGTGCTTTGACTTCCGCCAACGATTTTGGCAGCGGCTGCGCGTTTATAATTTCTTCTGCGGAAGGGATTTTAATCTGTTTTTCAAACATAATAAACCTCGTTAACCTCTCTTCTTTCGAATGTATTCATAAACTGCGGCGGGGACGTACGCGTCGTACGGCTTGCCGAACGCCAAACAGTTTTTTACAAGCGTGGAACTGATATGAAGATGTTCCTTTTCCGACGGGATATAAACAGTGATCATTTGCTTATCGAGATCGCGGCTTGCAAAAAAATCTGCGTTTTCGTATTCGAAATCAATCGTATTTCTAAGACCGCGCACATAAAAGATCGTGTTTTCGCGTTTCAGAAGATCGACAATCGCCCCGTTCCACTCTTCAACCCGCACGCGCGGCTGATTTTCATAGACGGCGCGAATCATCTCCCGCCGTTCGTCTGCGGTAAACAGAAATTGCTTGCATTTATTCTGCGCAACGGCGATTAATACTTCGTCGAATAATTTTAAACATTTTTCCACCGTGTCGGCATGACCGTTCGTAAACGGATCGAACGTGCCCGCAAATACGCATTTTTTCACTCTTCGCTCCTTTTAAAAAACCCGACGACCGTTCTGCCGTATCGCCGTTCGTCGTATTTTTCCCAGCCCTCCCGGGCGTCTTCTTGCCGTTCCCCTTCGTGAACGACCAATCCGCCGCCGTTCAGAAGCGCACGCTCTTTGACAAGGCGCAAAATTTCGGGCAGATAATTCTCCCGATAGGGCGGATCGGAAAAAATAAGATCGAACTTTCCGTCCGCCAAAGAAAGACAAGCGCGGAAATCTCTTTGCATCAGTATCCCCCGCTCCCCTGCGCGCCGCAAGTTTTTTTCGGTAAGCGAAAGGCTTTGCGCAGAAAAATCGTTGAACACGACTTCTTTTGCGCCCCGCGAAAGGCATTCCAATCCGAGCGCGCCGCTTCCGCAAAATAAATCGAGAACGCGCGCGCCGTGTAAATGCGGCGTTAAAATTTGAAAGACGGACTCTTTCACTCTGTCCGCCGTGGGACGAACGTCCTCGCCCAAAAACGTCGTCAGCGTCCGTCCACGGTGCTTTCCCGCAATAATTCTCATACAACCGATTAACCGATTATTTTTTCTTTTTGGACTGCAACGTTTTCCGCCGCTGCTCCTCCGTTTGCACGCGCTTTTCCTGCTCGGCTTTTACTTTTTGACCCGCCTCTTTCACCGCTTTTTTGCGCGATTCTTCTTCCTCTTTGGCGCGGCGTTCCACATTCGCGCCGATAATATAGAATACGCCGCTTACAAGAATGGGAAGGATAATAAACGCGATCGACCAAAACGAACTAACCGTCGTTCCCGTCCACTTCGCAATCCAAGTAAGAGGAAGAATCGCCCATCCCGCGAACATACTGAACGCCATTTTGGCAAAATAACCGCCTTCCGAATCCACGGAATCGAAACACCCCGAAAGCACGCCGAACAGAATCACGATAAGACCGACGTATAAGCCGATGAGAAACCCTTTCCAAACGCGGTATTCCCGTTCTTTATGGTGATTTCCGCCCGAAGAAACTCCGAAAAGCGCGTTCCTACGGTGCAATTCTCCCACCAAATAAGCGTCGTAATGATCTTTCCCGCAATGGTAACACAAATGTCCGTTATAAAAACATCCGCCTAAAATACAAACGATGCTCAAAACGACGACGAGCGTCGTTCCCGTTCCCCCGTCGATTACCTGTATCGCAAGCATCAACATACTCATGAACATATACATTAAAAAGACGGTAACGGAACGACGGAGACATTCTTTTTGCACGCGCATAAAAAGAGTGAATCCCGTAGCGTCGGCGTAATCTTTTGCATTTTTCTTCTTGTTCGGATTTTCGTTAAGCATATTTCCTCCGTAGTTTTCCTTCTCCGTTATCTTATCATGCCGTCCGCAATCTGTCAAGCGTTCGCGCCGCGGCGAAAGATACGAACGCCCTCTTCCGTAACGACCGCGTCGAGCGGAACGTCTCCGTCCCCGCGCGGCAGAAGCGAAGAAACTTGTCCCGCATAAGCGATCCCCACGCGCAAGACTTGCGGATGTTTTGCAAAGTAAACGTCGTAATAACCGCCGCCGTAGCCGAGACGGTAACCGTCCCGATCGAAGCTCAAAAGCGGCGTAACCGCCGCCGCGCAGACGAAGTCTCCTTCTCCGCAAGGTTCTTCTATTCCGAACGCGTTGCGGCGCGTCTTATCGGTCAACGGCACGCAGCGCATTTCGCCGCCCTCCGTCTGCGGCGCGCACACTCTTTTCCCCGCTGCGCGCAACGCGGCGATCAATTCTCGCGTGTCCGCTTCCGAACCGAAAGAAAGATAAACGAAAAAGCTTGTCAACCGCGCGTACGGCGAAGAGAGAAACGCGTCCTTTATCCGCCTGTCTTTTTCGGGCGAACACAGCACGTTGCGCAGCGCTTTGTATTGCGCGCGCAGCGCATTTTTTTGTCTTATGATATCAGACGTAATACTTCACCGCCCCTTTCCCGACGTTCACCAGCGCTTCGTAAACCGAAGCGCCGTGTTCTTTCGCATAACGCGCCGCGTCGGAAAGCACAAGTTTCCACGCGCCGAATTTGCCGCTCCCTTCGCGCACGCACGCGTCCATGCAGAGCTTTCCGATACCGAGACCGCCCTCGCGGAAAAACCCGTCCCCGTAGCCGAAACGCAACGTAGAAAGCGTTTTATAAGGCTTATCCGCGCGTTGATAACCGACGCCCCCGCCCGCAAAGACGCCGCTTTGGGCGACGGGAGCGTAAATTTTCATCGCGGGCTTGACGGATACCGCGCCTTCGAATCCCTGCGGCAGATAGCCGTATAATCCGATTCCGCAGCGCACAGCGTCGAAATTATATTTTTGTCCCGCCAAAATACCGCCCGTTGCCGAGAGATGCGCTTCCGCCCGCGGAGCGAATTTTTTGACCGTTTTTACGCAAGCGCGAAATCGCCTAAATTGCGCTTCCCGCGCTTCTTCGTCCTCGGGCGCGTAGAAATGAGAAAACACGCCCGTAATTTGGAGTCCGACCCCTTCCCGACAAGCCCGTTCTACCTGTTCGGGCACAAAGCCGTAGCGGTTCATACCCGTATTGACGGCAAGATGAACTTCCGCGCCCGTCGGAAATAATTTTAAAGAAGCAAACGAGGCGACGGTTCCCGTCAAACCGTAACGGATGGTTTTTTCCGCTTCGTACGCGGAGAGAGGCGGCGCGAGGACGAGAACGGGTTTCGTTACGCCCGCGATTCTCAGCGACGCCCCCTCGTCCGCCGATGCGACGGCAAATCCCGTCGCCGTCCCATCGAGCGTGTGCGCGACCGCCGCCGCGCCGTGCCCATAGCCGTCGTCTTTTACAACCGCGATCAGCGCGCAACCCGCGCGCGATCGCATGAGGTTCGCATTCCGTTTGATTTGCGTTAACGAAACAAGCGCCGCAGTTTGATACACGCCCCATTTTATGCCGTAAAACGCGGAAACGTTACGCCTTTATAGTTACGCCTTATAAAGGAATCTGTGACAGTGTTCGCATTCGACGACCCCGCCGCCCGAAAGCGCGCCCTGCTGCGCGATCGGCAAATCCATACCGCAGATACACCGTCCGTCCGTAAGAGGCGCGATCACGGGAAATATCCGTTCCTTTCGCTTGGCGCGGTATTTCGCTATGATTTCCGTCGGGATGCCCGCGCCGAGTCGGCTGAGCTTTTCGTTGATCGCGTTCACTTCCGCCGAACGCGAATTTTTCAACTCCTTAAATTTTTCGCTGTATTCCCGATATTGCTTTTGCATGGAAATCGTCGTTTTTTTCATCTTTTGGTATTCTTCGCACGCCGCTTCCACGTCCGCCGTCAGCTTATTGAGCGCGGCTTTTAACGCGTGAAGACGGTCGATCAACGTTTGTACGCTTTTTTTATAAAACGCGACGTCGCCGCCGCTCTCCACCATTTCGTCGAGTTCGGCGTACTCTGCGATCATTTTCGTGATCTCTTCGTAGTCTTGGGTCAGCTTTTTCGCGTGCGCCTTCAAGCCCTGCGCACGTTTGTCCTGCGCTTCCAGCTTTTCCGCCGCAGACTCCATGAATTTTTTCGCCTGAACGTACTTTTTCCGCTCTTCGCTCGCGGTAATTTCCTGCTCAATCTTACGCAGATCGGCGTCCACCTTCTGATATTCGAGCAATTCGTTTAAATATGCCATAAAAATGTCTCCTTACAGATAGCGTTCGTCCGTGAAAAACACGCACGGAATTCCCGCTCTCTCCTTAATTTTTTGATAAAAACGGTAAAAGCCGTATATTTCCGACGTATAATGGGTGAACAGCAACACGTTCATGCCGCCGTCCAACGCGCTCTTAACCAGATGATGCTTACCGTCCGACGAGACGAAAGTATCCGCGCCGTTTTCGAGCGCAAAATTCACCGATTCTTCGTCCATACCGCCGCCGCAAAAGCACGCGACTTTCTTTACGGGTCTGCCCGAATCATAAACGACGGCGCGCCGCGCGCCAAATGATCTTTCCGCCTCTTCCGCGAACGCAGAAAAAGACCGTTCCTCTACTTCGAACGCTCTTCCGTAGCCTCCCGCAGAAAGCGGCTGCATGAGTGCAAAATAACGCGTTCCGCCCAATCCGTTCATCAAACTTTCGTCGATTCCCCCCTGCGCGCAATCCAGACAGAGGTGCGACGATATCACAGAGATTCCCGCTTTCGCGCAAGTCAATATCTCTTTTCCCTCTCCGCACGGCGTCAAACTTTTCAAACCCGTATAAATGGCGGGATGATGCGTAAATATCAGTTTCGCGCCCTCTTGCCGCGCCCGTTCGATCGCCGCCGTCGATAAGTCAAGCGCAAAAAGCGCTTTATCGATTTCTTCGCCGCAATCGAGCTGTACGCCGCTGTTGTCGTAAGCCTTATAAGTATCGCAATATTCTTTGCTTAAAGCAAAGGGCGCGATCTTGTCTGCGATTTCATAGATCTCCTTCAACCGCATCCGTAATTACCTCCATATCGTATAATCTTCTCCGCAGCGCGTCGCGGCTTTCGCCGCTCATTTTATCGCAAATAAGATAGGCGCGGAGCTTTTTCTCTTCCGTTTTCATCTTCTCCAAAAACGCCCGCGGTAAGCTCTTCAAATTATCCCGCCCGAACGCAAGTTCCCAATCGGAATACTCGCTTCCGCCCGTATTCTCGCCTGTAATCAAATCGTAAAACTTGCCCTCGGCGGAAAAGGTATAGTCGTCCGTAATGCGGCAGCCGCGCTCCACGAGAAACGCCCGCACGCGCTCCGCGTTCTTCATGGGTTGCAATACGAAACGGGCGGGCAGATACCCCTCGGTCAGAATGCGCACGATTTCTTCCCCGCCAAGTCCCGCAACGAGAACAAGCGAACAGTTTTTCGGCAGCCCTTTCATGCCGTCGCATACAACGGGAACGCACTTTCCCTCTGAAATTTCCACGGAAAGCAATTTTTCCGCTTTCGAAAGACTGCCTTTGCTGATATCCGAAATATAAGCCGTTTCGCACAGTCCGTTTTTCAGCATATATTGCGAACAATAACCGTGATCGCAGCCCACGTCGGCAAAAATTTCCGTCTTATGCAAATGCGAACAGAGAACGCGGATCCGCTCCGTCATCAGTCGAGAAAATCCTTTAATTTTTTACTGCGGCTGGGGTGGCGCAATTTTCTTAACGCTTTCGCTTCGATTTGGCGGATACGCTCCCTCGTAACGTTAAATTCCTTACCGACCTCTTCGAGCGTACGCGGCTTGCCGTCGTCGATTCCGTACCGTAAACGAAGTACTTTTTCCTCGCGCGGCGTGAGCGTATCCAAAACGTCCAAAAGCTGTTCTTTCAGCATAATAAACGCAACCGAATCCCCAGGAGTCTGCGTTTTATCATCCTCGATAAAATCGCCGAGATGGGAATCCTCCTCTTCGCCGATGGGCGTTTCCAAAGAGACGGGATCCTGCGCGATTTTTTGTATTTCGCGCACACGCTCCACTTCAATCCCCATTTCTTCCGCAATCTCTTCGGGCGTGGGTTCCCGTCCGTTCTCTTGGAGCAAAAGACGAGAAGCCCTCGTTAAACGGTTGATGGTTTCCACCATATGCACGGGAATGCGAATAGTCCTCGCCTGATCGGCGATCGCGCGGGTGATGGACTGACGAATCCACCAAGTGGCGTAGGTGGAGAATTTGAAGCCCTTTCGATAGTCGAATTTTTCCACCGCTTTCATCAGCCCCAGATTTCCCTCTTGAATGAGATCGAGAAAGAGCATTCCGCGTCCGACGTAACGTTTCGCGATGGAAACCACAAGGCGAAGATTCGCCTCGGAGAGCCGCTTTTTCGCCGCTTCATCCCCTTCCTGCATTTTACGAGCAAGTTCGATTTCCTCTTCGCCCGAAAGCAGAGGCACCCTGCCGATATCTTTCAAATACATTTTAACGGGATCGTCCAATCCGATGTCCGAAAGCGCCTGTTCAAACAGTTCCTTTTCGCGCTCTTCCTCATCGAAAATCTGGATCCCCATTTCGGGCAGAGCTTTGTAGATCTGTTCGATCTGCGCGGGATTGAGTTCGAATTTTTCAAGCCGGTCGCATAACGCGCTTGTCGATACGCTTCCCTTCATCTTGTACGTTGCGACGAGATCTTCGATAATCTCCGTTAATTGTTGTTCGGTTACGGTCATATTTCTTACTCCTGCGTTTATCTGTATTCTTTCAGCCGTTTCGTCAGCTTATCGAGTTTTAAGAGAATTTCTTTCCGCTCTTCCTGTGTTTCCGCCTGCGCATAGGCTCTTCGGGAAAGCGCAATCTGTTCGTTCAGCACGCTCAAACCGATCGTCTTTAAGCTGTCTTTGAAAAAACGTTCCGCCTGTTCTCCGTTCAGATTGTCTCCGAAATCGAGGTTCAGCACTTCCGACAGCTCCTTTTCGTCCGAACTGATTTCGTCGAACAATCCGCCGGGACGGATCTTCCCTCGCGCGCGCTCCCGCACAATATAATCGGCGATCCTTTGCAGCGTTTCGTCGTCGAATTCGAGTTCGTCGAGATCGCAATCCGCGGCGTATGGCTTGGAAAACAGACACGCCGCGAGAACGAAGCGCTCCGCCGCTTTGCGGCTCCCCTGCGCGCCGTCCTGCCGAGGTCTCGGCTGCTCTTTCGGCTTTTCGGGCGGAGGCGCGCCGTCCAAATCGCGCAACAAAGCCGTATAACTCACGTCCGCTTCCGAAGAAATACGCTTTAAAAGCTCCTCCCGCTCGGTATTGCTTTCCGCTTCCCGCACCACGGCGAGCGCGTCTTTTACATAGTCCCGCCGATCGTCCGTGCGAGTCAAATCGTATTTGCTCCTGATCGCGTGCAAGCGGAAATCGATCAGAGGCATCGCCTCGTCAAGACATTTTCGATACCCCTCCGCGCCGTATTGTTTTACGACGTCGTCAGGATCCAGTCCCACGGGAAGGGGAACTACGCGCACCCGCACGCCTTCGTCTTTCATGATATCAAGTCCGCGCAGATTTGCTTTCTGTCCCGCAAAATCTCCGTCGTAGCTGATGAAAACGCTGTCCGTATACCGTTTGCAAAGCCGCGCCTGCTCCTTCGTGAGCGAAGTCCCCATACTGGCGACGACGTTTTGAAATCCCGCTTGATAGAGAGAAATCGCGTCCATATACCCCTCTACCATGATGAGAGAGGACAAGCCTCCCGCGCGTTTTTGTTTTTTGACTAAATTAATGTTATATAAATTCTTGCTTTTGTCGAAGAGAATCGTATCCTTCGTATTTTTGTATTTCGCTCTATCCGCCTTGACGATCAACCGTCCGCCAAAAGCGATCACTTCGTCCAAGTGGTTGATGATGGGAATGATGAGCCTGCCGCCCTGCGCGTCAATCAAGCGGTTGTCCGTAGCGCGGGAACAGGCGCCGCTTTCGACGCATTCTTCGGGAGTATATCCCTTGGAAAGCAAAAAAGAAGGCAGCGAATTAAAATCGAGCGACGCGCCCAAGCCGAACTTCTTACGGTTGGAGGGGAGTATCTTTCTTTCTTCGAGATATTTAAGATGCGGCTCCGCTTTCCCCGAATAAAGATTTTCAAGATAAAACCGCGCCGTATCGTGCATAAGCGAAAGCAACCTGTCCTTTTTTTGCTTGCGTTTTGCCGCCTCCTCCGCCGATTTATCGTCGTAAGCAGGTATTTCAAGCTTTGCGCGGGCGGCAAGTATTTGCACCGCCGTGCGGAAATCGACGTTTTCGTATTCTTTCACGAACCCGATCACGTCGCCGGAAACGCCGCAACCGAAGCAATGGTAATACTTGTCCGCCGCGTTGATCAAAAACGAAGGCGTCTTTTCATGATGAAACGGACAGCACGCCCAATAATTATATCCTCTCCGCTCCAATTTGACATATGAGCCGATCACGTCGATAATATCGTTCTTTTCTTTGAGCAGCGCAAGAAATTCCTGCCAATTCTCTTTCATACGCCGCCCTCCTGCGGAACGAACAGTCGTTTGAATACGGAGATGGCGTATTTATCCGTCATAGAAGAAAGATAATCGCACACCGCAAGCGGAATTTCTCCTCTCTCCACGGTGGGCTGATAGAGCGCGGGCAACGCATCGGGCTTGTCCGTGTAATATTCGTATAAAGCGCGCAGCATTCTTTCCGCACTCTCTTGAATGAGCTTGTTGGCGCGCTCGTAAACGTGCGCGAACATAAAGGAGCGCAACTCGTCGAGCGCCTGCTGTTTTTCGGCGGACATTCTCACATACGGTTGATTGTTGGATTCCGCATAGATATCGAGAATCGCGGTATTGATACGAGCCGACGTATCCCGCCCGAACACGCGAATCGCCTCTTTGGGAAGCTCATCTTCGTTTAAAAATCCCGCCCGAACGGAATCCTCGATATCGTGATTGATATAAGCGATTCTGTCCGCAAGCGAAACCGCCGCTCCTTCAAGCGTGGCGGGATGACCGCTTTGGCTGTGATTTACGATTCCGTCGCGCACTTCGTATGTAAGATTTAATCCTTTTCCGTCCTTTTCCAAAACGTCCACCACGCGCAAAGACTGTTCGTTGTGGCGAAATCCGTTGGGAGAAAGGCGGTTCAGCACCCGCTCCCCCACATGACCGAAGGGCGTATGTCCCAAATCATGCCCAAGGGCGATCGCCTCCGTTAAATCTTCGTTCAAAGAAAGGCAGCGCGCAAGCGAACGTGCTATTTGACTTACGTCCAATGTATGCGTTAACCGCGACATATAATGATCTCCGTCGGGCGCGAAAAAAACCTGCGTCTTGTTTTTAAGGCGCAAAAAAGCCTTGGAATAGATAATTCTATCCCGATCGCGTTGGAAATCAGTCCGCATGGTACAAGGGGGTTCTTCTTTTAACCGCCCCTTGCTCTCGTAAGATCGTACCGCATACGGCGAGAGAAACGCCCTCTCTTTTTCGTAAGTTTTTTCTTTCATGCAACGCCTTGCCGTTTTCGAAGCAAATTATCCGAATACGGCACAGATTTGATGTTAAACCGCAATATTCTTGAATTTTCCGTTTATTATTTCGTCAAAAGGAGCGAAAATTCCTTTTTTTAGCAAAAATTTTGTAAATTTTTGAATTTATTTAAAATCATGCTCATTAATTATGTCTGACATAACATTAATTATTCCACGCATAATACTATGTAAAACGATAAAAAACAAAAAATAAAGTCCTAAAATAGGACTTTTTCGCGTTGTCCGCACAATGAAATCTTAAATAAGAAAGCCTCCGTTCACGCCGAGGATTTGCCCCGTAATATAGTCTTGGGTTGCCAAAAAATAAACGGCTCGAGCGACGTCCCCCGTCCCGCCCTGTCTTGACAGAGGAATTTCCTCTACAAGGGCTTGCTTTTCCTCTGCGCTTAGGCGGCTGTTCATTTCGGTGTCGATCACTCCCGGAGACACGCAATTCACGGTGACGCGCGCGGGAGCAAGTTCCTTGGCAAGCGCTTTTGTAAAAGCGATGACCGCCCCTTTCGAAGCGGAATAAACGCTTTCGCAGCTTCCTCCCGTCTCCCCCCATACGGATGAGACGTTTACAATCGCTCCGCCGCCGCGCGACAAAAACTTTTTTACAGCGTGTTTGCAACAAAGAAAGGTTCCCCCGGCATTCACCGCCATCACGCGGTTCCAATCGGCAAGCGAGGAATCCTGCACCTGGGAAAAGAGCGACACCCCCGCATTGTTTATCAGAACGTCGAGTGCGGGAAGAGACTCCATTACGCCCTTTACCGCTTCCTCGTCTGCAACGTCCGCCCGTACAAAACGCACTTCCGGAAGCAGCGAACCCGCCCGTTTCGCCGCCTCTTCGTCCTTAGAATAAAGCGAAGTCACCAAATAGCCTTTTTCGCAAAAGAGCCTGCATATTTCCAATCCGATTCCGCGGGTCCCTCCCGTTACCAATGCGTATTTCATGATCCCGACGCAAGCGCGACAACTTCCCGCGCCACCTCGTCGACCGTCTTCCCGTCCGTGTCGACGATATAATCGGCCACGTGTTCGTAAACGGGCATACGTTCCTGCAACAGTTCGCCAAGCCGTTCCGCCGTCTTTCCCGTATCTTTTAACAGCGGACGCGTCTCATCCGCCCGTACGCGCTTCAACAGCGTTTCGAACGAGGCGCGCAAGAAAAAGATTTTTCCGTTCTTTTTGATTAGTTCCGTATTCTCGTGTTTCAGCACCAGACCGCCGCCCGTGGAGATCACCAGCCCGTCCTGTCCCGAAAGCTCTTTTACAACGCCCGTCTCCAACGTGCGGAAGTGAGCTTCCCCGTAATATTCGAAAATATCGGAGATCCTGCCGTGACGGTCGCTGATCACGATATCCGTATCGAACCACCGCCGTCCCGTGAGTTCGGCAATACGAATGCCGACGCTCGATTTTCCAACCCCCATCATGCCGCAAAGTACGATATTCATAACCAAAAACTCTCCAATGCAAGTTTATAACCGTTTTTTCCGAGGCCCAAAATTTCCCCGCGGCACACCTCGGTAAGCACGGACTTTTTACGGAATTCCTCCCTCGCGTGTACGTTGGACATATGCACTTCTACAACGGGAACGGAGATCGCGCAAATCGCGTCGCGTATCGCGTAAGAATAATGGGTAAACGCGCCCGCATTCAACACAACGCCGTCGTAAACGCCGTCCGCTTCGTGAAGCTTTTTGCACAGCTCCCCCTCGATATCCGACTGAAAAAATTCCGTTTCATGCCCGTTCCTCTTGCAGAAATCCTCGATTTCAACGTTGATTTCTTCCAAAGACTGCGCGCCGTAAACGCCCCGTTCGCGCTTTCCCGTCAAAGCGAGATTCACGCCGTTCATCACTAAAAATTTCATTTGGTTTTCTCCCTGTATTCTTCCCAAAACGCTTTCGCTTCGTTTGCGTTCGGGGTTACGTTCAAATAGATGCAATCCGCCATATACGCCTGATAGAAGAGCATAGACGCGCCGTTCACCGTTTTTTTGCCGAGCGTTTTTGCAAGGCGCAAAAATTCCGTTTCTTCGGGCGCGTAAATCAGATCCACCGCCGCAGAGCAGCGTGATAATAATTGCACCCCTATCGGTTCTACGCCGTGTGTAAAACGGACAGAAGGCGTTTCCCCTTCCGTTTCCTGCATTCCAACGCCCGTACAATTCAGGATAATATCGAAATCGCGCGGCTCAACGACGCCGAGCGGCGTAAATCCGCCGAATTCCCGATAGACGCTTTGCAGCTTTTCCGCCGTTCTGTTATAAGCGTACACTTCCGCGCCGGCACGCAACAATTTTCCGATACAGCTCCTGCCCGCGCCGCCCGCGCCGAGGACAAGCACGCTCTTTCCACGCACTGCTACGCCCGCGTTTTCAAGCATGAGTAAAAATCCGAATCCGTCCGTATTATATCCCGCCCGTTCGCGCGTCGTTACGGTATTCACCGCGCCGAATAACGAAGCGTCTCCCCTCAGTTCTTTCAAATAAGGAATGATTTTCGTTTTATAAGGAATCGTTACGTTAAACGCGTCGAATCGGGCAAACAGTTCCTCCGTCCGCGCGGAAAACTCTTCCGTCGAGACGGATATTTTTTCATACGAACAATTTTCACCCAGCTTTTTTAAAATAAACGCGTGCATTTGGGGACTTTGCGACGCGGAAACGTCTTTCCCGACGACGGCAAGCTTCAACATAACGTCGCCCGAATCTCTTCAAGTTCTCTTTCATACGCACGGTAAGGCAGCACGAGCAATTCGAATTGCCCCTTGGCTTTGGGAACGGTAAGCGTTATCTCCCGCTCGGCGACGTTCTTTTTGTCGAGAAGCGCAAGCCGCGCCGCTTCCCGCATATCGGGAAGAGACGGCGGTTCCCCAAGCGCAAGTCGGGCAAGGGCTTGTAAATCCGCCAAATAAGCCCCGTCGCAGTCCGTATGCCGTTTTGCGATCTCCGCTTCGAATAAAATACCGAGGAGAACGTATTCGCCGTGAGAAAGCATTTTATGGCTGAGTTCGAGGGCGTGTCCCGTCGTGTGTCCCAAATTCAGACATTTCCGCAGTCCTTTCTCTTGCGGATCTCGGCGCACAACGTCCGCCTTAATCGCAATATTGTCGGGAACAAGCTCCGCCAAAAATTTCAAATCGAACAACCTGCCGCGCCCCGCGATAAGCTTTTCGAAGAGCGCGCCGTTCAACGCGCCGTGTTTTACGATTTCTCCCAATCCGCAGCGGATTTCCCGCGGCGGAAGCGTATTTAAAAACAAGGGATCGACGAGCACTTGCCGCGGCTGACGGAATACGCCGACCAAATTCTTAACGCCGCAAAAATCGACGGCGGTCTTACCGCCGACGGAAGAATCCACCTGAGCCAAAAGCGACGTGGGAACCTGTACGCACTCGATTCCGCGCATATACAGCGCGGCGGCAAGCCCTCCGATATCGCCAACTACCCCGCCGCCGAGGCAGAGCAGCCTATCGCTGCGGTGCAGTTCCGCCTGCGCCATGGAAGAAAGGAGCGCGAACAGCGTCTTTTCCGTCTTGTTCTCCTCGCCCGCCTGCATGACGAATACGGGCGATTTTGGAAATTGCTTATCGATCAGTCCCCGATAGAGAGGATACACGTTAGAATCGGTAAACACAAACGTCCGCACGCCGGGAACCAGCTCTTTTAAGGCGTTTTTTCGGCAAACGATCACACTTTCCGACGCGTTTTTTTCTTTAATCCGAAACGTCCTCATTGCGGCAAGCTCCCGTAACGGCGAATGATATCGTCCATATTGTCGCCGCCCAATCGTTCCAACACTACGGCGCAGAGTTCCGCCGCAAGAACGCTCTCCAAGATCACTTCGCAAGCCGCGACCGCGCATACGTCGCTGCGCTCCGTTGCCGCGCGCACGGCTTCTTTCGTTCCGTAATCGACGGTGTTTAACCCTTTCGTCAACGTAGGAATCGGCTTCATGGCGGCGCGCAGAATCATCTCTTCCCCGTTGCTCATTCCCCCCTCGATGCCGCCCGCGCGGTTTGTCCTGCGGTAAAATCCGCGCGTTTCGCCGTAAAATATTTCGTCGTGAACCTCGCCGCCGAAGCGGCGCGCCGCTTGAAAGCCCAAACCGACCTCCGCGCCTTTCACCGCCTGCACGCTCATCAGCGCGCCGCAAAGACGCGCGTCCAATTTTTCGCGATAAGTCATGCAGCTTCCGAATCCGCTTTTTAAGCCTTTGACGCGGAGTTCAATGATTCCGCCGAGCGTGTCCCCTTCCTCTTTCGCTTTGTCGATCAGCCCGATTGCGGCGGCTTGCGCCTCCGTTTGCATCATGCGCAACGCGGAAAGCCGCTTATTTTCAATCTCTTCAAAAGAATATTCTCCCTCGTCCTCCGCGCCGCCTACCGAACGGACGTAGCCGACAATGCGAACGCCGCAAGCGCGCAAAAGCTGACGGCACAGCGCGCCCGCCGCAACGCGTACGGCGGTTTCCCGTGCGGAAGCGCGCTCCAATACGTTGCGCGCGTCGGAAGCGCCGAATTTTACCATTCCCGTAAGATCCGCATGGGCGGGGCGTACCTTCGTCAGCCGCCGCGCCGAGACGTCGCACCCCTCGGGCGCCATATAAGGCTTCCAATTCTCGTAATCTTTATTCCAAACGGCAAGCGCGACGGGGCTGCCCAATGTTTTGCGATTGCGCACGCCCGAAAGAATTTCCACTTCGTCTTTCTCGATTTTTTGCCGCGCGCCCCTGCCGTATCCTCCTTGCCGAAGGGCGAGCTCGGCGTTTATTTCTTCCAAATTCACATCGAGTCCGGAAGGCAAGCCTTCGATGATGGCGAATAAACCCTTTCCGTGCGATTCTCCCGCCGTTGTGATTTTTAACATAATTCCTCCCCGATCAACCGTAAAAATGCGTGTAAACGGAATAACCGCTCTCCCGAATGGTAATCATCACGTCTCCCAGCTCGTCCGTACGGTAAATTTCGCTTTGCGCGAGCCGAGACGCCGTTTCGCCCGCCGGATGGGAATAACCGTTCCCCCGCCCGCATGAAATTACGGAAACAGACGGCTGCAATAACGATATCCATTCTTCGCTGGAAGAATACGCCGATCCGTGATGGGCGACTTTTAAAATATCGACGCCCGCAAGATTTACGGCGTAATCTCCGCTGTTGAACAGCGTCCCGTCGAGAGCGTATTCCCTTACGAGTTTTTTCTCCCTGACGGATGAAATATCGCCGCAGAATACGCAACTGACTCCCTCATAAACAAAATAGAGAACAACGGAGGCGTCGTTTTCATCCGTTTCCCCGAGGGAATAGGGCGATAAACAGACTGCATACGCGCCCGAATCGTCGCCGATCGTCCGATAGCGCGATAGCGTACAAATTTGACAGCCCGCATTTTCGGTTTCGTCGACCAATGTTGCGTATATTTTCGTTTGCGTTTCGACTGCGGGCAGATAAAACGTATCCGCGCCGAACAGCGCAAGCAAGGCGGAAAACCCGCCGATATGGTCGATATCCGCGTGCGTAGCGAGCATGGAAACCGAAGACGGCGCAAGTCCTTTGAGATAGCGGACGAGCTTATTCGTATGATTCCAGGAACCGTCTCCCGCGTCTATGACGAGTACGTTCCCTTCTGGAAATTCCACAATCGTACAATCGCCCTGCCCCACGTCGACAAAATGTATGCGCAACTCCCCTTTCTGCCGCACGGGGAATTCGTATGCGGAAAGCAACGAGCGAAACGGAACAAAAGAATGAAAAATCGTAAGTCCGATAATCGCTGCGAGCGCGACCGCCGCTACGGCGAGCGGTTTGATGAACGCGCGTTTCTTTTTACCGTTCATATTATTTTACCTTGGATATCGCCCGTTTTATTTCATCCATATGCGATTTCGCTTCCCGATAGCCTTTTTCATACATTGTTTTCATGGCGTAGGCGGACACGTCCGCGGCATAAAAATCTTTTAGATCGGGACAAAGCATGATGTCGGCGTTTTCATAGCCGCGCGATTTGCAATCCTTAGTATATCTTACAGGCGAAAGCCGATCCATTGCCGAACCGAATAATCTTGCGATTGCGCTTCGTTCCGCCGCGGGCTTCGTAAAAGCGGAAAGATCGATTCCGATTACGAACTGCGCGCCGAGCCGCTTGCACACGTCGGCGGGCACGGCGTTCGTAAACGCGCCATCGTACAACTTGCGCCCGTCCACTTCGACGCCGCGAAAATAGGGCGGAATCGCGGAAGAAGCGGTCAGCGCGCGAGCTAATTTCCCTTCGGATAGCAGCACGCCCTCGTTATCCCCGTCCGTCGCCCATGCGGCGAAGGGAATGGAAAGCGTAGTGAAATCCCCTTCAAGATACCGTTCGAGAAAATTTTCCGCAAAGGTCAGATCGGCGAAAGGCCGCAGATTTTTAGAAAACTCCTTACGGTTCAGATTTTCGACGATTTGCATCATATCGGCGGAGGAGTAGCCCTTTGCGTACAGCGCGCCGACGATCGAGCCGATAGACGATCCGGTCACAACAGAAAAACGTATTCCTTCCTCCTCAAACGCTTGTAACGCTCCGAGGTGCGCCATCCCTTTCGCCCCGCCGCTGCCCAAAGCAAGTCCGATGCGAACGCTCTTTTTGCATTGATTCCGTATAAAATTTTTTAAACGGGCAAACAGCCCCATTGCAATGACTCCGTAAATTCTCCAAAAGAGAGCGTTTCTTATATTTTACTCTTTTTTCGGCAAAAAGTAAACTACTTTGAATTGGTAGGTGTGTCCGAAAAATATTTTTTATTTTTTCGTCTGCTCAACCCGATCTATATAAATAAAAACTTATTTTGTCCACTTCTTGTTTTCCCGCGTTATTAATTTGTCCGCTCCTCGCTCGCATATGTATATCGTTTCAATCCTGTCGGCGTTATTCCCGCAGGTTCGCGTACCGAAGTCGTCGAATAGGCATATTCCGTCTTTTATGCGTAAGGAGCCATCTTTTGATGACTCCTACCGTTAATTTTCATTTATGGGACAACAACTTTCAGTTATGTTAGTAAAATGATTTATGTCACAAAAAGTCAAAAAACGCTCATTACAATAATATCTGCCTCTTTGTTCAAAAATTTTAAAGATATCAAATTCTGTTTGATTATCAAAAATAAATATCCCGCC
This sequence comes from uncultured Clostridia bacterium, assembly GCA_964481555.1. GTDB lineage: Bacteria > Bacillota > Clostridia > Christensenellales > Borkfalkiaceae > Gallimonas. Next base: position 33,950 of record CAYZTP010000008.1, read on the forward strand.
AATTATCCAAACTCCCAACCGTCGCCCGTATCGTATTCGAGGATTATTTTGTTTCCGGAAAAAGGATGAACGTCGTCGAGCGTCGCGTCAATCAAAGATTTGTCGCCGGGAAAGGAGTCTTCAAGCCATTCTTCTGGAACATAGCTGCTATCCTTGTCGCGGAAAAGATATTCGTGTTCGAATTTGCAACGCAAACTGCTTATAACGGCTAACCTAATTGCATTAAATTCAAGTCGTTTCTGACGTACATGATTCTGTAAAATCTTTCCGGACAGTCGTTGCATACAACTTTTATCTTTCTATATTTCATAATTCTATCTCCGTTTCTTTATCTATAAAAATGATCGTAGCTCCGTATTATTTTTCCGCGCTTGCTTTCAAAATCGTCACGCCCTCGGGCGCG
>CAYZTP010000009.1:0-34189 GCA_964481555.1 uncultured Clostridia bacterium
CATAAAAAAATCGGTTTCCGAAGAAACCGATTTTTTATTTTCAAACGTTAAGATTCCGTAATCTCTCTTTTTTTGCGCTGCGCTTCCCGTCTTGCTTCTTTGCGTTTTTCCAAGCGGTAAGCTTCCTCGCCGATTAAGTATTCCACCGTCATATCCGCCGTTTGTTTGGCGGCTTCGAGCGCCTCGCGGGAGTTCAGACGAACTTCTACCGGTTTTACCTTTAACCCGCCCGTCCTTTCTTCGCGCACCAATCTGCCGAAATCGGGATCGAGAATGGAAAACTGCAAAAGCACGTTATCGCGGCGAATCACCGAACGCACGACGCACGTTTTTTTGTATTTGATCACCAAGGAACTGACCTGTAACTGCTTTTCACAATTTTCTTTTCCCGTAACGTACGCTACGAACTCGTCGAGCAACGATTTTTGATAGCGATCGAGCTTATCGTATTTTTCCGAAAACGTCAGTTTTTCGATCACGGGAATAAATACGCCGTCCTGTTCCGGTTGCTCCGGAACAATTTCTTCCGCAACGGCATTTTCCTCCGGCGTTTCGTACAATTCAACGAGCGCGTCTTTCACGCGAAGAGTAAGGTCTTCCGACTGTACCTCTTTGGGAACGGGAACGGCGGGTTGATTGCATTCCGCGTCCGTACGCCTTTTCATATATTTCACGTTGAAGCAAAACAGCACGATTGCCAAAACGCCGAGAACCGCAAACACAATGCCGAAAATAATATAGATCGTACTCATTATTCGTTAACCTCCGTTTGGGATTCCGCTTCCGAATTTTTTCTGCGCCCTTCTTTGCGCCGCTCCAAACGGGCGCGTTCTTCTTCCTGCATCGACTCTACCGCAAGATCAACCGCCTGTTTCGCCAACGCAAGATCCTCTCTTTCAATCAGCCGCAATTCGATCGGCTTGATTTTCACGCTGTCGTCGCGTACTTTTTTGTTCAACTCGGTATTTACGCTTAAAAAATTCAATACGACCGTCTCGCGCCGAATCGTCGCTTTGGCGATTAAACTCTTCTTGTATTTATAAGCAAGCGCGCTTACCTGCAATACTTTGGAACAATCCGTTTTTCCTACGACGTAGGCGGTAAATTCGTCGATCAAGCGTTTATCCGTCCTCTTCAACCGCTCGTATTTCTGTTGGAACGTAAGCTTTTCCGTCTTGGGAAGCAACACGCCTTCGGGCGTCTCTTCCTCTTGAACCGCAACGGGTTCCGGCGTTGCAACCGCGCCCCTTGTTACCGCGACTTCATCCGGCGCGTTTTCGGTTTGGTCGATCGAATACGTCAAACGCACCGTCCCTTGGGGCTGCTTTATTAAAATAACTTTTTCATTCCGCTCTTCCTGCTGCTTCTGCTCATACTTCTTTAATTCGCCGAATCTGTCGACTAAGCGCAAAGTTTCCGCTATCAAAAGCGCAAGCACAACCACAACGAGCATGAGTGAAAGAATCGCCATGATCGTTTCCGGATTATTCATATCTTTCCTCCTTGGTATTGCGGCCGAATTTATACAAATACCGAGAAAATTTATTATACGAAACCTTAATACCATATTTAATATATCATTATAATTAAAATTTGTCAATAATCTTATGAAAAAATATTCTTGGAAAATTTCATAAATCTTGTCGTTTTTTGTAAAAAAATATCGTTTTGAATGTTCAAAACGATATATTCGCTTGCGCATTGAGAGAAAACGGAGAAACATTTCCCAAACGGTATTGAACAAGCCCTTCCGAAGCGATCATCGCGCCGTTATCCGTACAACGTTTTTTAACGGGCAATACCAATTTATAACCCGCCGCGCGGCACGCGTTTGAAAGTTCTTCGCGCAGATAGCCGTTGGCGATTACGCCGCCGCCCGCCGTTATCGTATCGACGCCCGTTTCCTCGGCAGCCTCCAACGTCTTTTTTACGAGAACGTCAATCGCGGCTTTTTGGAACGAACAGGCGACGTCCGCCCTGTTCCATTCTTCCCCGCGCTGCTGTTTGGTATGCACATAGTTCATGACCGCCGTCTTTAATCCGCTGTACGAAAATTGATAACCGCCCTCCCCTTTCAGCATTTTGGGCAGAGGGACAACGGGATTCCCGCCGCGCGCCAATTCTTCGATTTGCGGTCCGCCGGGATAGGGAAGCCCCAGCACGCGGGCGACCTTATCGAAAGCTTCGCCCGCAGCGTCGTCGAGCGTGCTGCCCAAAGCGGTAAATTTTGTATACGATTCCGCATAAAGAACCGCCGTATGCCCGCCGCTCGCAAGCAAGGTGACGAAAGGCGGTTTTAACGTTTTATCCTCCAAATAAGCCGCGGCAAGATGTCCGCGGATATGGTTGACGCCGATTAGGGGAATGTTTAAACCGAAAGCGAATCCTTTCGCAAAGGATAATCCCACAAGAAGAGAGCCTAAAAGCCCCGCCCCGTAAGTAACCGCCACAGCGTTTAATTGTTCCTTTCGAACGCCCGCGTTTTTCAGCGCGCGAGACACTGCATCGTCGATTGCCGAAGCGTGCGCGCGAGATGCGATTTCCGGCACAACCCCTCCGTATTGCGCCTGTACGGAAGCGGACGAAATAATTTCATCCGAAAGTAGTTCTCGTCCCCGTATCACGGCCGCCGCCGTATCGTCGCAGGAAGATTCGATCCCCAATATCAGCGGATCTCGGAGATTTTTATTTTTCATCGCGTTTGTTTCCATAAACTTACGACTTTTTCAAGTAGTCGATGATAAATCCTTGAATATTGCCGTCCATCACCGATTGCACGTCGCCCACTTCGAAGCCGGTACGGTGATCCTTTACCATGGTATACGGGCAAAACACATAGGAGCGGATTTGCGAACCCCATTCTATTTTTTTCGTCTCTCCTTTGAGCGCCGCTTCCTCCGCCATGCGCTGTTCAAGCTGTTTTTCCAGCAATTTACTGCGCAAATATTTGAACGCCATCTCTTTATTCTGCAACTGCGAGCGTTCGTTTTGGCAGGTAACCACAATGCCCGTGGGATAATGCGTAATGCGAATAGCCGTCTCTGTTTTATTGACTTTTTGTCCGCCCGCGCCGGAAGAACGGTAAACGTCGATTCGGATATCTTCGTCTTTGATCTCGATCTCCCCGTCGTCGTCCACTTCCGGCATCACTTCGAGCGAAGCGAACGACGTTTGGCGACGTTTGTTTGCGTCAAACGGGGAAATGCGCACAAGACGATGCACGCCGATTTCCGCTTTCAAATAGCCGTAGGCGTTCTCCCCTTCTATTTTGAAATCGACCGATTTCAACCCGGCGCTGTCGCCCGCCAAACGGTCGATCTCCGTCACCTTGAACCCGTTCATTTCGGCATAACGGCAATACATACGATAGAGCATTTGGCACCAGTCGCAAGCCTCCGTGCCGCCCGCGCCCGCGTGCAGAGAGAGAAGCGCGTTGCTGTTATCGTATTTCCCTCGAAGAAGAGCTTTTATGCGCATTTCTTCGATATCCTTTTCCGCCGCCGCGATCATCTTATCCAATTCCGGCACGAGTTCCTCTTCTTCCGTTTCTTCGATGAGATCGACGATCTCGTTCGCATCTCCGAGCGCCTTTCTGCCCGCTTCGTAAGAGGAAATTTTGCTTTCGATCGAAGAGATCTCCCGTCCGATTTTTTTGGAGCGTTCAAGATCTTGCCATACTTCGGGATTCTCCTGCTCCGCTTTCAGCTCTTTCAGCCGAATATAACGGTTGTCGATATCGAGAGCGTATTTCGCCTCGCCCAACGTATCTTCCAACTCTTTGATTTTCAGTCTGTAATCGTCTGCCTTGAACATACTCTCTCCTTCGCCAAAATCTCCGAGCAGACAACTCGGAGATCGGTTTGTTTGGTATTTTATTTATTGATGATTCTTCGTTATGATTACGGTTTTCCGTGGCATTTCTTGTATTTTAAGCCGCTCCCGCACGGACAAGGATCGTTCGGTCCGATTTTTTTCTTTTTGGGCATGGAAGCGGGATTGAACTTTTCCGAACCGCTCGTCTTCAAGCTGTCCACGTCCACCGCTTTGGGTACCGCCATAGGCGTTTCTATCTGCGAAAGCGTACGGTCGATATTTGCCGCGGAAGGCGCTTGGAAAGCGGGAGTTTGCGGCGTCGCCTGCGTTTGAACGGGAGCGGTCTGTCCTTCTCCCCCGGCAGGACGGGCTGTCGGTATAGTAGGAAGCACGCGGGCAACGGGTTGCTGACGCACTTCCACGCGGAGTTTTAAGAGCATTGCGACCGTATTTGTTTGGATGCGTTCGATCATTTCGTTGAACATTGCAGATCCTTCCTGCTTATAGGCGATCACGGGATCGGTTTGCCCGTAAGCGCGCAAAACGATGCCTTTGCGGAGCTGATCCATTGCGTCGATATGGTCGATCCAGTTTCTGTCCACATTGCGCAGCAGAATTTGCCGTTCGACGCTCGCATAATCGATTCCCGTCTCTTCGTGAATACGCTTGATTTTCTCCTCGTATTCGTTTTCCGTCTTTTTTACGATCTTTCCGACGGCGACGTCGTAATCCCATTTTTCCAATTTTTCGCGGGTCACATAATTGGTTCCTTCGGGAATGAGTTTTTGTTCGATCGCCGCGTTTAAATCGTTCTCGTCCCATTTGTTGGGCGCGTCTTCCGCGTTCACCGCCGAACGAATCACGCTCTCGGCATAATCGGGAATATATTTGAGAATCTGTTCGTGGACGTCTTCGCCTTTGAGAACTTTCAAACGTTCGGCATACATCAGTTTTCGTTGGTTGTTCATCACGTCGTCGTATTGCAGCACGTTCTTTCTTGCGGCGAAGTGTTTGCCCTCGATCTGTTTCTGCGCATATTCGATCAGACGGGAAAGCGTTTTGGATTCGAGACATTCGTCCTCTTGCATTTTCGTGGAATTATAAATGCTCTTCATGCGTTCGCCGCCGAACCGCTTCATGAGATCGTCTTCAAGGGCGATAAAGAATACCGACGTGCCCACGTCCCCCTGTCTGCCCGAACGACCGCGAAGCTGATTGTCGATACGGCGGGATTCATGGCGTTCGGTGCCGATAATGCAAAGTCCGCCCGCTTCGATCACCTTCTTCTTCTCTTCGTCCGTCTGCTTTTTATACGCCGCATACAAAGATTGATAGCGTTCGCGGATCTTTAGCGTCTCTTCGTCCAATAATTCCGCATAACCGGTTGCAAGCTCGATCGTCGTATGTTCGACTCCCTCTTCGCGCAAACGCTTTTTCGCAAGGTATTCGGGATTGCCGCCTAAAAGAATATCCGTTCCGCGGCCCGCCATATTGGTAGAAATCGTTACCGCGCCGTATCTACCCGCTTGCGCGACGATCTCCGCTTCGCGTTCGTGGTTCTTTGCGTTAAGTATATTATGCTGAATGCCATTGCGACGCAAAAGACGGGATATTTCCTCCGACTTCTCCACAGAAACCGTACCTACGAGTACGGGCTGCCCCGCCTCGTGACGCTCTACGATATCGCGTACGATCGCTTTCTTTTTCCCCTCTTCCGTAGAAAAAATCCGATCGTGCAAATCGAGACGTTTCACGGGCTTGTTCGTGGGAATTTCAATAACATCGAGCGAATATATCGTTTTGAATTCGCCTTCCTCCGTCTTCGCGGTACCCGTCATGCCGGAAAGCTTTTTATAAAGACGGAAATAGTTTTGGAACGTGATGGTCGCATAAGTTTTATTCTCTTCGCGAACCTTTACGCCCTCTTTCGCCTCGATCGCCTGATGCAAACCGTCCGAATAGCGGCGGCCGATCATTAAACGACCTGTGAATTCGTCTACGATGATGATCTCGTTGTCTTTTACAATGTATTCTTCGTTGAGATGGAACAGTTTATGCGCTTTCAGCGCCTGCTGGATATGGTGGTTTAACGTAACGTGCGCGACGTCGGCAATGTTGTCTACATTGAAAAATTTTTCCGCTTTCTCCGCGCCGTATTCCGTGAGCTGAACTTGTTTGTCCTGCCGTTCGATCACGTAATCCCATTGCAGCTCTTCCGCCTTAGCAACTTTTTTTGCGCTCGAATCCTTGCTCTTTTTATTGCGGGCGACTTCGTTTTCCGCGTCTTTCAAATCGTCGTCGAATCCGCCCGTCAGCGTACGGACGAATTTATCCACTTGCTCGTACAGCGCGGAGGATTGCTCTCCTTTGCCCGATATGATCAAGGGCGTTCTCGCCTCGTCGATTAAAATGGAGTCCACCTCGTCGACAATGGCGAAGTTTAACTCCCGCTGCACCATAAGTTTTAAATCGGATTTTAAATTGTCTCTCAAATAGTCGAAGCCGAACTCGTTGTTCGTACCGTAAGTGATATCGCAAGCGTAAGCGGCGCGTTTGTCGTCGTCGTTCATACCGGGAACGACCACCCCCACCGTAAGCCCCATAAAGCGGTGTACTTTGCCCATCCACTCCGCGTCGCGGCGGGCAAGATAATCGTTTACCGTAACGATATGCACGCCTTTGCCCGTAAGCGCTTCGAGATAGCTCGGCAAAGTCGCCACCAACGTTTTCCCTTCGCCCGTCTTCATTTCGGAAATACGTCCCTGAAAGAGACAAATTCCGCCGATGATTTGCACATGGAAATGTTTCATTCCAAGCACGCGTCCGCTCGCTTCCCGAATCGCGGCGAACGCATCCGGCAAAATCTGCTCCGGCGTTTCGCCTTTCGCAAGCCGTTCTTTGAAGATTGCCGTCTGCCCCCGCAATTCTTTATCGCTCATCGCAGCATATTTGGATTCGAGCTTTTCCACTTCGCAAGCCGTTTTTTCCAACTTTTTTAGGCTTCTGCGGCTGTCGCCGTTTTTCCAATAATTGATTAATCCCATTTGATCCGTCCGTCTCCGTCGCTTTCAAGCGTTTTATGATTCTATATTATTCTACAATATTTCCCGAAAAAATCAAAGCGTTTTTCAGTCGTTTTAAAGGAAATTACGCATAAGCAAAAAGATTTTCATCCGTTTATCACGCGAAAAACGCGCTTTTTCGGCGAAAATCTTTTTTTCTCCCTTTCCTTAATATACTAAATATAAAAATATAAAAAAATTTAAAACGTTATATTTCGCCGTTCCTTTCGGGAAGAGCGGCATACAGCTCTTCGGCAATTTTACCGCCGTCCGCCGTAACCGCACGCGCCGCGCCCGCTTTAATCAGCGCTTTCAACTGCGCCGAATTTTCCACGCCCGCAACTTCGACGAAGACCCGTCCCGCGCCCGCTGTAACCGCGCATTCGACAAGACGCGCTTCTCCCCGCACGCATACGCCGTCCGCCCCTGCGGCGCAGGCGGCTTTTACGCCAAGCGAAATCTCCTCTTCGCTCAAAGCGTAATTTTCCAACGAAACGGTTAACGTCCGTTTTTTTACGGCGCGTCGAATGCGTTTCAACTCCCGTTTTAAATACCCCGCGTTCCCGTTTTTCAGCGCGGAATAGCAAAGCGTGATTTTTATCTCTCGGACGCCTTGCCGCACGGCGATTTTCGCTTCCTTCTTCTTTACCGCGATCACGCTCTCTCCCGTTCCTCCCACGTTGCAATATATGGGTACGTCCGCGGTCGTAAACTGCTTACGCGCCTTGATTACGTTCACGGGAGAAACAAGCACGGCGGAAGCGTTCAGCCTTTGCGCCGTCTCGCAAGCCCGTTTTAAAGACGCGGGCTCCTCAAGCCGTGAAGCGTCAATAATCAATCTCCTCAGCGTAAAAGCGATTTCCGCTTCCCTTTTATTCCGTTTAAATTCTCCGTATTCGGCCGCTTCCGCCGCAGATATCAACGTTTGCTCTTCCATGGAAGGTATTTTCTCCCAAAAGGAAAGAAAATATTCCTCACGTTGCCAATTTATGACAAAACAATCGCGTTATCATACGATTATGAATCTTTTAACCGTTCAGGCGCAAGGCGTCGTGTGGACTGCGCTCCTATTCGCGCTATGCGCGATCATCGTACACGGCGTAAAGCTCTCCATCATCGGCTACCGCGCAATCAGCAAAAAACCCGAACCGCCGCAGCCGGAAAAAAAGCCCGAGCCGATCTACTATATTGTGGAAAAAAAGAAAAAACACAGTAAAACAGAATATGCCGAACCTCGGGAAGTCGGCTTCAAATAACATTTCCGAATCAAAACCATGCCTTGCGGCAAGCTAAAAGACTATCACGATTCGGAAGCTTTTAAAATTTCCGTTTGACGGATAACCGTTACGATTCTCGCGTCAGCCGTTTTCCGCGTTTGCGCGCGCCGTCTACTCCTCGTAACGCGTTACGTTTTTGCCGGAATCCCAAAGCCGTTCGAGGTAATAGAACAAACGGGATTCCTCGTTGAACACATGAACGACCACGTCGCCGTAATCAAGCACGCCCCATCGCCCCTCTCTCATACCTTCCGTTCGGATCGGGCTTATCCCGTACTTCTTTTTCATCTGCTCTTCCACATTCTCGCCGAGCGCACGCACTTGCGTGGAGCTTTGCGCGCTTGCAATCACGAAATAGGTGCAAACAACCGTTTGTTCGCCTACGTCGAGAATGACGATATCCGAAGCCTTTTTCTCGGACAACGCCTTGCAGCAAGCCAACGCTAATTCATGACTATCCATGCTAATCTCCTTAAAAATGATGATTTATGTCTCGCATAGTACTATGCAAAATCCAAATTTCAACGATTTCGAGCTGATTTTAACCACGTCAAAGCCTTTTCCGTCAACGGATAGACCGTTTTACCGCTTCTATGCAAATAATCGACGTTCAGAGTCAAACTTTGATAGAGACATTCGTCCAAATCCCTCCAAAACAGTTCCCGCAGCCCCTCTACACCGGGGAAATTACGGTCTTCTTCCAATAAATCGGCAAGAAAGATGAGTTTTTCCAACGCATTCATATCCTCTTTTCCGCTGGTGTGATAACGGATCGCGCCGAGAATCTCCTCATCTTCGATTTCAAAGGTATGTTCGGCAATATAAGCCCCCGTAAATTGGTGCATCACGGGTTCCGGAACCCCTTCCGGTGGCAAAAATCCTTTCAGCAGGGGCGAGGAAAGCGGCACATATTTTCCGCAATCATGCAACGCCGCCGCAAGCAGCGCCTTTCGTTCCGGAATTTTTAAACTGCGAGCTCTTAAACACGCCGTTTTCGCCACGCGGTAGCTATGCTCCCGACGCGCAGGCGTTTCCAGCATAAGCGCAGGTTCGATTGCGGGATGGGCATATAGCCCCTTCCGCCGAATATAACGAAGCGTTTCTTCGTCCAATTCTTCGGGCGATTTGCCGAACGCCAACGCAACCCGAAGCTCCGTAGAAGACACGCGTCCGCCCACATACTCGATCACCCGAAACGTTCTGCCAAACGCCGACTCGAATTTTTCCCGCAAAGACGGCGATATCTCCCTCTCCCGCCCGCAAACGGCAAGCGTTGTAACGGCGAGAATCTCCCGAGGGTTTTTCCAGGTAAAAAAATCCTCGAGCATATCCCCGCCCATCAAAAAATAACGCTCCGCTTCGGGATATTCCGCGGCAAATTTTTTGCAAGTCAGATAGGAATAACTCGTTTCCCCCCGCAAAATTTCAAAATCGCTCACTTGCACAACGGGCATATCACGAAACGCGATTTTGCACATTTCCAGTCGATCGCCGCCCGAAGCGACCGCCCCCTCGCCTTTATGCGGCGCAATATAAGAGGGCGTTACGATGATTTTATCGAACACGCGCGCGGCGGCTTGAACGCAGCGCATATGCTCTTTGTGTATGGGATCAAACGATCCGCCGAATAAGGCGATCTTCATAAATTCATTATACAATATTTTTACGCGTATTGCAAGTTTAATTTGCGCAAGCCTCGTCAAAAATTACCCTATGAAAAAATTCCCCCTGATTGCGGACACGATTTTTTACGCTTTTTGCGCGCTTACGCTTTCCTTTTGCGTGCTACGCTACTACAAAATCCCCCTCGCGGGAGCAATCGCAGTCTCCGTCTGCATCGCGCTGTCGATCGGAATTCTGAGTTTTTTACTCTTGAACAAAAGCCATAAAAGAAAAATATTCAGTTCCAAACAGCGGGAAGAACAGGAAAAATTACTGCTACATCTCGCGTTGGAAAAGTCGGAACGCGTACGCGCCGCATTCATCGCCGCTTTCACCGCAGACGGAAGAGAAGCGCACTGCGCAGACGACGAATTCATCGTAGACGATAAAATTACCGTTCCTCTGTTCACCATGGAGCCGGTTTCCGCCGACGGTATCGCCCGTCTTCTACGCCGTTACGGAAGCGATTTTGCGTTAATTTGCAACGCGCTGACGGTCGACGCGGAAAAATTACTCTCTTCTTTTGGTATCCCCGTTGCAAAACGGGACGAGGTTTACGCGCTGTTTACGCGCACAAAAACAATGCCGTCCCCTCTCATTTGCGGAAATCTTTCCCGCAAAACGATCAGACAGCGAATGAAAGTAGCGTTTTCCAAGAAAAACGCGCGCGCGTTTTTCGTCAGCGGCTTTTTACTCTTAATCATGAGTCTGTTCGTTTTCTTTCCCTTATATTACATGGTAACGGGCAGCGTCCTTTTATTGTGCGCCGTCACCGTTCGAATTTTTGGTTATACGTGATATTATCGGTTTTGCATAGTACTATTTCAGACATAATATTAATATTATATCAGACATAATACTATGCAAAATAACAAAAAACGCCGTGAATACGGCGTTTTTTGTTCCGTTATACGGTTTTAACCGACGATTTGCATAACCGCTTTCGAAATACGATGAATGACGTCTACGGCGTCGGGCGAGTACTCCCCCATCTCTTCCGCGACGATCTCGCCCGCTTTTCCGAACAGAAAGCATGAAACGCACGCCCCTTCGAACGGAGACAAGCCGCGCGCGCACGTTCCCGCAAGCAACCCTGTTAAAACATCGCCGCTTCCGCCCTTCGCAAGAGCCGGCGAGCCGGTAACGTTGATCGCCGTACGGTCTCCTTCGGCAATTACGCTGCGGTTGTTTTTCAACACAACCGTTACGCCGTATTCCGCAGAAAACCGCTTCGCGTTCCCGATCGGATCGGACAATGTTTCCTCTACCGTTTGCTTCGATAGACGCGCAAACTCCTTGGGGTGAGGCGTAATAATTACCTTACAGGTCTTTTCCTTTAATATTTCCACGCCGTAAACGGAGAGCGTATTCAACGCGTCGGCGTCCAAAACCAACGTGCCGCCGTAGCTGCGAAGCAGCTCCGCAATCAAAACGTACAATCTTTCGCTGATTCCCGCGCCCATTCCCACGGCGATGCAATCGGAAGAGAGAATCTCTCCGTCGATCGCGTGGAAATCTTTCAAGATACAGGCGGGCAACTTCCCTACCGCCCGTCCGTACAACGGTTCGCTCACGCATAGGCGCGTATATCCCGCTCCCGATTTCAAACAAGCTTCCGCCGCCAAAAACGCCGCGCCGCTATATGGCGCGTCTCCCGCCAAAATACACGCGCTGCCGTAAGTTCCCTTATGCGAATGACTCTTTTTTTTCGGAAAAAAACGCAAAACGTCCTCCCGCTCCCAAATTTCCGTACCCGTCTCGGCGCAGTCGATTCCGATATCGGCAACCGTTATTTTACCCGCCGCGTCCGCGCCGTCTGCAAGGAGCAGACAATTTTTCAGCCGCCCCATACACACCGTTTCGTCCGCGATGACGCACGGCTCGAACGCCGTTCCCCCATCCGAAAGTCCGCTGGGAATATCTGCGGAAATCACATACGCGCCGTTGGAACGGATAAAGGAAATTAAAGCCGCGGCGTCCCCTTCGGGGGCGCGGGTAATCCCCGTGCCCAATACGCAATCCACGATTAAACGGTATCTTCTGCGCGTCATTTTCCCGAGAATCTCTCCGCCGTATTTTTCCTTTTGCACAAGACAGTCGTCGGAATATTTTTTTGCGATACAAAGCACTTCCGCACGCTTCCCTCTCTCGCGTAAAATTCTTGCCGCGGCAAACCCGTCGCCACCGTTATTTCCTCCACCGCATACGAACAGCGGAGTTTCGTTTAAACGCTCCATCACACGTTCCACGGCGTCCGCAAGCGCCGCGCCGGCGCGCTCCATCAAGATTAACGAGGGCGTACCTGCGGCGATCGTGTTTCCATCCGCCGTCCGCATTTGCGCGTTCGTATAGGAATATTTCATAATAGTCGCCTCAAATTTTTAAACTGATTTCCGCCGCCGAAAGCGCGCGTATCATCCCGTTTTCTTCAATTTCCAGCCGTCCGTCCGCAAGGACGCCGCGCGCGACGGCACGGTAAACGCGTCCGCCTTCCGTTACCGTCGCTTCCCGTCCTATAAAACGGATATAAGACAAATAATCGCCGAACGAATGATTCTTTTGCAAATTTTCAATCAATCCGTCTCTTGCCGCCGCGACGGGAACAACCCGCCCCGCAGCTTCGGAAAGGCTCACCGCTATTCCGTTCAACGCCGAAAGATCGTTTTCTGCGTTGAGTCCGATTCCGACGATACTGTATTTTACTTTCCCGTCCGATATGCCGTTTTCAATGAGAATCCCGCACAGTTTTCTGCCGGAAACAAGAACGTCGTTCGGCCATTTGATCTCCGGCGCGACGCCGAACCGCTCCGCCGTGCGGCAAACGGCGACCGCCGCGTGCGTCATAATGCAAAAAGCGCGCTCCGCGGGAAGATCCCGATAAAACGAAAGCGCGGAAAGGTAAACGCCGCCTTCTTGCGAGACGAAACTTCTCCCTTTGGTGCCTCTGCCGCCCGTCTGTTTGCTTGCGCAAACGATTACGTTCTCGCCGCCCGCAATATATTTTCTGATATAGAGGTTGGTGGAATCCGTCTCGTTTAAAAGTTCAATCTTCATCATCCGCCCCGTACGAGACAAGCGCGGCGCGCGCGGCGTCGTAATCGTAACCTTTCCCCGTTAAATAAACGTACGCCTTCGCAAGCGTTTTTCGGTCGGGCGTTTTACCCCGCATATATTTATCGAGAACGATTTTCGCGCTTTCTTTCTCACCCGTAATCGTTTGGAGCGCGTTTTCGATATCCTCTTCGGAAATTCCTTTTCTGCGCAGCTCTGCGGCGATTAAACGCCTTCCTTTGCGTTTTTCGGCGTTTTCCGTATAAGCTTTGGCGTATTCGCCGTCGTCGAGAAACCCGTATTCCTTCATTTTTGCGATCACATAGTCGCGCACGTCCTGCAAATAGCCTTTTTTTTGCAAAAAATCCGCTATTTCTTTTTCCGTCTTCATAGAAGCGGCGATGTGCGTAAGCGCCTTATCGAGGGCGGTGCGTTTTTCGCTTTCAAGTTGCATCTGCGAAAGCGCCTCCGCAGTGACGGCGTCGCCGACTTTTAAACGGTGACCGATTACCGTTTCCAGCTTCATGCCGCAATAAAATCTGCCGTCCACTTCGATATTGCAACGCGTTTTATCTTTTATCTGCGGCGTAATTGCCGTTATTTGCGCCATATTCTCTCCTTTTGGAGATATTATAGCGAAACGGCGAAAAAATGTCAATATGAAAAATTATACGCGGCGGAATTTCTCCGCCGCGTATGTCGTTATGAAATTTTCAACATAAAACTTTCAACGCAAAATTAACCCCGTTTCGTCGCGGTCGAGCGTAATTACCGAACCCGCCGCAGGATTCTCAGCAATCAAATACTTCGCTATGGGCGTTTCGGCATGAGTTTGAATAAAACGTTTCAACGGACGCGCCCCGTAAACGCTGTCATAACCGAAATCCGCGATATATTGTTTGGCGGCGTTCGTCACTTCCAATCGAATATTTTCCGCATTCAGCCGACTTTGCAGCCGTTGTAACAGAATTTCCACGATATCGCCGATATTCTCCCGCGTGAGCGGCTTGAAGAAGATGATTTCGTCGAGTCTGTTCAAAAATTCGGGTCGGAACGAACGCTTTAACAACGCGTTCGTCCGTTCGCGCGCCTCCGCCGTAAGCTCGCCGTTTTCAATCCCCTCCGAGATGAATTCCGAACCGAGATTGGACGTTAAAATAATAATCGTGTTCTTAAAATCCACCGTCCGTCCCTGCGAATCCGTTACTCGTCCGTCGTCGAGTATTTGCAGCAGAATGTTGAAAACGTCGGGATGCGCTTTTTCGATTTCATCGAACAACACGATAGAATAAGGTTTTCTGCGAACCGCTTCGGTAAGCGTACCGCCCTCTTCGTAACCAACGTATCCGGGAGGCGCTCCGACCAAACGGGAAACGGAAAATTTCTCCATATATTCGGACATATCGATACGCACAATGTTTTTTTCGTCGTCGAACAGATTTTCGGCAAGCGCTTTCGCAAGTTCGGTCTTTCCCACCCCCGTAGGGCCTAAAAACAGGAAGGAACCGATGGGACGGTTGGGATCGGAAATGCCCGCGCGGGCGCGCAAAATCGCCTCCGAAACCTTCGTAACGGCCTCGTCCTGTCCTACAACGCGCTTATGAAGCTGCTCCGGAAGCCGCAAAAGCTTTTGCTTCTCGCCCTCTTTCAGCCGCGACACGGGAATTCCCGTCCACCGCGCTACGATTTGATTGATCTGCTCTTCCGTCACTTCGTCCTGTAAAAGCGCGTTTTCCCTTCCGCTTACGCTCTTTTTTGCGTTTTCCAGTCTGCGTTCCAAATCGGGCAATTCGCCGTATCTGAGCCGAGACGCTTTTTCCAGTTCGCCGTGCGTCATCGCAGAGTCGATCTCCCCTTTCACGCGGTCGATTTTTTCTTTTAAATCCTTTTCCTGTCCGATGGCGTTCTTCTCGTCCTCCCATTTCGCCTTCATGCCGTCGAATTTCTCTTTTAAATCGGAAAGCTCCTTTTTCAGCGTCTCCAACCGCGCGGCGGAGAGATTGTCTTTCTCTTTGGAGAGCGCTTTCTCCTCCACTTCGAGCTGTACGATTTTGCGGTGAAGCGCGTCCATTTCCGCGGGCATGGAATCGATTTCCGTGCGGATCATCGCCGCCGCCTCGTCCACAAGATCGATTGCTTTATCCGGCAAAAAACGGTCGGTAATATAACGGTTGGAAAGCGTTGCCGCCGCTACGAGCGCGTCGTCGTGAATGCGCACGCCGTGAAAAATTTCAAACCGCTCTTTTAATCCCCTTAAAATGGAAACGGTATCCTCCACGGTCGGCTCTCCTACAAGCACGGGTTGGAAACGGCGTTCGAGCGCCGCGTCCTTTTCTACATATTTGCGATATTCGTCGAGCGTAGTCGCGCCGATACAGTGTAGCTCTCCGCGCGCCAAAAGAGGCTTTAACAGGTTGCCCGCGTCCATTGCCCCTTCGCTTTTCCCCGCGCCGACGACGGTGTGTAGCTCGTCGATAAACAGCAAGACGCCGCCTTCCGATTTGCTCACTTCCTGCAATACGGCTTTTAAACGTTCTTCGAATTCTCCGCGGTACTTCGCGCCTGCGATCAGCGCGCCCATGTCGAGAGAAAACAACGTTTTGTTCTTTAACCCTTCCGGCACGTCTCCTTTCACGATGCGCTGCGCAAGCCCTTCCGCAATCGCCGTCTTGCCCACGCCCGGCTCGCCGATGAGTACGGGGTTGTTTTTCGTTTTGCGCGAGAGTATACGGATCACGTTGCGGATTTCCTCGTCCCTGCCGATCACCGGTTCCAACTTATGCTCGCGCGCAAGCTTCGTAAGATCACTCCCGTATTTTTCGAGCGCCTCGTACGTTTCTTCGGGATTATCGCTTTTCACGTTTTGGTTTCCGCGGACTTCCTTTAATCCTTTCAAAAAAGAATTCTTCTCCAATCCGAACCGTGAAAACAGCTCTTTCAAACGGCTCTCCGCGTTGTCGAATAAGCACAAAAACAGATGTTCGACGGAAATGTAATCGTCTTTCATGCCCGCGGCAAGCTTTTCCGCCTCCGAAAGCAAACGGGTCAGCGCGGAAGAAGCGTAAACTTGTCCGTTTCCGCCCGAAACGCGGGGCAAACGCTCAATCTCCTCCTTCACTGCGCGCGCAAAGCCTTGCGCGTCCGCTCCCGTTCTTTTCAGGATGCGGCATACAAGCCCGTCCGTTTCGCAAAGCGCATAACATAAATGCAGCGTATTGAGTTCTGAATTTCCGTATTCCAACGCGAGACTTTGGGCGTTCTGCAACGCCTGCATTGATTTTTGCGTAAATTTATTTGCTTCCATAACAACCTCCTTTCTTTGTCGTTCCCATATTTTCTGTCAATATTATAACGCAAATTTATCCGTTTCAAACGCCTTTCTGCAATCCGCGCAAAAGCGTGCTTTAAAAAAACGGCGGCCAAATTGCCGCCGCCCCGTATCGGACTCTTTTTCTGCCGCCCGCTCCCTCGTTTGCAGGATAAAAAAACGACGGGCGAAAACGTCCGTCGTCGGATATCCGTTTAGTCCGCGTCGTTTCTGATCTCGCGGGATTGCAGAATGCGCGCGTAAACGCTATCGAGCGCGTCGGTGTCGGCCTCTGCGATATTTCCTTCGTCGGCAAGCGCGGCGAACGAGGGGTCAACGGGAATACGCGCCGTAGCGGGAATGCCGTATTCGAGGGCAAGCGCGCCCGCCTTGCTCGCGCCGAACGGCTCTGATTTTCTGCCGCAATCGGGACAGACGAAGTAGCTCATATTTTCCACCAGCCCCAGCACGGGCACGTTCATCATTCTCGCCATATTCACCGCTTTTTTTACGATCAGTCCCACCAAATCCTGCGGCGTGGTTACGACGACGATCCCGCTTAAAGGAATATTTTGGAACACGGAAAGAGGCACGTCGCCCGTTCCGGGGGGCATATCGATAAACATAATGTCCACGTCGTCCCAAACGACGTCCGTCCAAAACTGCACCGCCGCGCCCGCGATCAGCGAACCGCGCCAGATAACGGGGTCGTCGTCATGCTCCAACAGACAATTCATAGACATGAGCTGAACCCCGTCTGCCGAACGCACGGGATAGATTTCCCCTTCCGTACCTTTCGCGCGTTCGTGAACCCCGAACATCTTCGGGATAGAAGGTCCCGTGATATCCGCGTCAAGGACGGCGACGCGGTAACCGTTCTCCCGCGCTCTTGCGGCGAGAAGGGCGGTCACGAGCGATTTGCCCACGCCCCCCTTGCCGCTTACAACGGCGATTACGCGCTTCACCCTTGCGTCGGGATGAAGCGGTTTGATAAACGATTTTTTGTCTCTTGACGAACAATTTCCGCTGCACGCGGAACAATCGTCGGGAGTGCAATTTGCCATAATCTTCCTCCTATTTTTAAATCTTATTTGATTATTTCCGTTGATTGAGAGCGTAATACATTCCCTTCCGCGCCATCAGCTCCGCGTGAGAGCCCTGCTCCGCGATTCCTTTATTCGCGATAAACAAGATTCGATCCGCCTTACGGATGGTAGAGAGTCTGTGCGCTACGATAAACGCCGTTTTGCCCGCCAAAATGCGGTCGAGAGCCTCTTGAATGAGCAACTCGGTCTCCGAATCGATTGCGCTCGTCGCTTCGTCCAGAATAACGATTTTGGGGTTTTTCAGCACGATGCGCGCAAAAGACAAGAGCTGTTTCTCCCCTGCGGAAAGTCCCGCGCCGCGTTCTTCGAGCTGCGTCCTGTAACCTTCGGGCAGTCTTTTCGCCACGCGGTCGCAATAGATCGCTTCCGCCGCCGCGATGCACTCCTCGTCCGTCGCCTCGGGCGTGCCGTAACGGATATTGTCGAGAACGCTCCCTTTAAAGATGAACGGTTCCTGCATCAGTACGCCGATTTCTTTCCGCAGCGACCGCAGCGTCACGTCGCGCACGTCGGCGCCGTCTATGCAAACGCTCCCTTCCTTCACATCGTAAAACCGCGTTAAAAGGTTGATCACCGTCGTCTTTCCCGCGCCCGTGGGACCGACCAACGCGATCTTTTCCCCCTCTTTTACGTGCAAATCGAAGTGTTCGAGTACGTTCACGTCCTCTTCATATCCGAACGTGACGTCGTTATAATCCACTCTTCCCGCGATATTCGAGAGTGTGATCGCGTCCTCTTTATCCCGAATGGAAACGGGCGTGTCGATCGTTTCGTAAACGCGTTCCAAATTAGCGGATACCTGCGCAAGCTGTTGCAAAACGGCGGCAATTTGCAAAAGCGGTTCGGAACACACGCTCATATAGAGCAAAAACATGATAACCGTTCCCGCCATTGTCGTGCTGCCGCCCGAAATCAAAGCAAAAGCGACGGCATAAAGAGCGAGCGTACCCGCATTCCAGAAAAATTCCGAAACAGGCGCGTTCAGCTCGTTGCGGCGAACGATTTTCATCCAGGTTTTTGCGCTGTCCTCCTGCAAATCGTGATAAATTTCGCGGTTATATTGCGAGCGGTTGTTGTTCTTAATCACCTTTTCGCCCATGATCGATTCCACGATAAAGGCGTTTCGATTGGAATTTTTGGCGCGATGCTTACGGAACAGTTTCCGCACTTGTTTTTTGACAAGCAAAATGCTTGCCGTAAGCGGAATAATCGCGCAATATACGACGGCGGTGAGCAGAGGGCTGATACACAGCATGAACACCGTTGCGACGAAAATTTTGAGTACGTCTACGATAAAATTGAGCAGATAATCGGTAAAAAAGTCCGCAAGCTCGTTGATGTAGTCCGTTACGCGAATGGATATCTTACCCGCGGGACGGGCGTCGTAATAATCGAAAGGAAGCTCCTGCAGATGTTCGAATATCTCCCGCCGAACGTCGCGGATGATTCCGTGACCGATCGTGCCCATAATGAGTTTGTGGAAGTACGGCAAAACAGCCGTAAGGATTCCCAACACGACAAGCCCCGCCATGCAGAGCGCCAACGGCGCGGTTCTGTCGTCCTCCATGGGAATGATGGTATTTACGATTATGCGTATGATCATCGGCGGCAAAAGCGCTACGACGGAGGACGCCGCAAGCAAAATGAGCGCCAACAAAAAGAGCTTTTTATGCGGAAGCACGCGAGACAGGATGCGTCTTAAGTATTTGACGTCCACCTTATCCGCCTTGATCTCTTCATCCATGAAATAGGTATTGCGCTTCATTACAACTCCCCCTTCCCGTACGAAGAATCGTCAAGCTGACCGTCGCTCGTTTGTAATTGATAGATCGCGGCGAACGCGCCGCCGAGAGAAATAAGCTCTTGCGCCGTACCGCGTTCGACAATCTCCCCGTCGCGCAGAAAGATGATTTCGTCGCAGTCGATCACGGAAGAGACGCGGTGCGCGGAGATGATCACCGTCTTTTCGGGACAATCGCTTTTCAGCGCGGAAAGCACGCGCTTTTCCGTCGCCATATCAAGCGCCGACGACGCGTCGTCGAGAATGAGCACGGGCGCGCCTTTTATGATTGCGCGCGCGATAGAGATACGCTGTTTTTGTCCGCCGGAAAGTCCCACGCCCCGTTCGCCGACCACCGTCTCATACCCTTCGTCGAGTTTTTCCACAAAACGCGCCGCCTGCGCGGTCTCCGCCGCCGCATATACGTCCGCTTCGGTGCAATCGGGACGGGCAAACGCGATATTCGCGTCTACCGTATTGGAAAAAAGAAACACGTCTTGAAAGACGTAAGCGTATTCCGCCCGAACGGCTTCAAGGGGATAATCGCGCACGTCTCTCCCGTCGATGGTAATGCTGCCGGAAGAAACGTCGAAAATGCGCGAAAGACTTTTCAGCAAAACGGTTTTACCGCTGCCCGTTCCGCCCATAATCCCCAATTTCTTTCCGTAAGGAAGATCAAGATCGATATGTTTGAGTACCTGTTTTTCCCCGAGTACGAGGTTTACGTCCTCCATTGCAATATGCGGTTTGACGGAGGCTGTGAGCGCGGAAGGATAGTCGGGAACATTCCCTTCTTCCGTGAGAAAACGTTTGAGCCTTCCGCCCGAAACGAGCTGGTTCTGCATCATGGAAAAAGAACGGCTGATTTGCGTGATGTGCGAGATGATTTTCGTGACGTAAGTCGTGGCGGCGGTGAGCGCGCCAAGCGCGATATTGCCGTTTAAGACCAACAGCACGGCAACGATAACCGTTCCCACATACCCCACTTGCTGAAAAGCGGTAAAAATACTGTTATACTTTGCGTTGAGCTTCACTTGATTTTTACTGAGCTGAAAAACGTTCTCGTTAGCTTTGTCAAATTTTTGCATTTCGGCGTCCTCTCCCGCAAAGGAACGCACAATGCGCACCGCGTCGATATTCTCCTGCACGTCTAAATTAATATCGGAATAGCTCTCGCGTATGGCGCGGAAGAGCGCGCGCGAACGGTTGAGATAACGCACGAGAGAAACGACGAAAAAGGGCGCGATGACAACAGGAAGAAACAGAAGACGGAAATCAATCGTCGTGAGTACGACGACGGAAATCACGATCATACAAACCGAATCGAAAATATTCATAAAAACGCGCGAATACATCTCTTTAAAAATAATGGTATCGCGGTTCATGGTAGTAAGCAACTCGCCCATATTGTAGCGGGAAAGCGTTTCTCCGTCCAATTCGAGCAACTGCGAATACGTTTTTGCACGCAAATCGCATTCCATGCGCAATCCGCACCACTGAAAGACGACGTTTTTGAAATAAAGAAAGAGAATTCTGCACAAAAAAACAACCGCAAAAATCGCCGCGATATTCCAAAACAGTTCCCATGATTCGGGCAAACCGAAATTACCCGAAAAAAGAAACTGCAAAAGCCCTTCGTCCGCGGGAGATGCGGAATCGTAAGATATAACGTAGTCGATGATTCCCGCGCTGAGAAGAGGAAGAGCGATATCGCACAAAATTGCAATCAGCGAAAATAATTTAGACAGTAAAGACAACGGAATATATTTTTTCCAATATCCCAGCCCAAACCGAAATACCCCCATACGCGCTCCTCATAAAAATCGGGTTTATTCTATCACCTTTCGGCAAAAACCGCAAGCATTCCTATGCTTTTCCGCAAAATTTTCTTCAAGTTCCGAAAGAAACGCTTGCCAAATGCGCGCATTTGGGGTATACTGATAATACTGTGATAGGCGGGGAGTCAGCGGTGCCCTGTATCTGCAATCCGCTATAGCAGAGCCGAACGCTTTTCTCGGTGCGACGTATGGAAGGCCGCACGCGATAAGGAATGTTGATAACAAGGTCTTATGCAACGCGCTCCTGCGAACCGTGTCAGGGTAGGGATACAGCAGCACTAAACAGATCGGCGCGTGTGCCATAAGGTAGCTTTGTCGGAGTCGCCTGTCGCGTTTCCGCTTCGGTGCGCCGCAACAAAAAAAGCCCTCACAGTTTTTTTTTGCGTTTTCCGCGCTTACCGCGCTTTTTCGTATCGAAAAAAACTCATTGATATTATTTCCGACCGTTATACATGATAAGGATTCAAAAACCGTCCGCCTTTTGAAGAAGGCGGACGGTTTTTGAATCTGACGTTATTTCATAAACGCCAAAAACGCCTTATAATTGCTATACAAATCGGCTTTGGAGATGATTTCCCAAGGCGCGTGCATCGAAAGCACGGGAACGCCCAAATCGACGGTATCGATATTCATTTTGGCAACGAATTTCGCCACCGTACCGCCGCCGCCCGCGTCTACCTTGCCAAGCTCGCCCATCTGCCAAACGACGCCGTTTTCGGCAAACGCTTTTCTGATCTCTCCCACAAGCTCCGCCGAAGCGTCGTTGGAACCGCTCTTGCCGCCCGCACCCGTAAATTTACACATACAGGTTCCGCACGAAAGCAGCGCAGCGTTCATCTTTTCGAATACGCCGGGAAAGCTCGGATCGAACGCCGCCGTTACGTCGGACGAAAGGCATTTGCTATTGGCGCGTACTTTTCTGAAATTCGCTCCGAACGCAAGCGCGATCTCTTCAATCAGATCCTCGTAAACCTGACATTGCAATCCCGTCGTACCCTCGCTGCCGATCTCCTCTTTATCCACCAGCATCGCAAGCACGGTGTGTTCGCTTTCGTTATTGAGAACCGCCGTTAAAGCGGGATAAGAACAAACTCTGTCGTCGTGACCGTACGCGCCGATAAGAGAACGATCCAGCCCCACGTCGCGCGCGGGGAACGCCGGTACCGCGGAAAGCTCCGCCGAAAGAAAATCTTCTTCGCACATTCCATACTTTTTATTGAGAAGAGAAAGTACGGTGAGTTTGATTTTGTCACTCGCTTCTTTATCGTTGTAGGGAAGCCCGCCGACGACCACGTTCAACTGCTCGCCCTCAACGATTTTATTCGCCGCGCCCGCCATCTGCTCTTTGCCGAGGTGGGGAAGGATATCGGTAATGCAGAACACGGGATCCCCCGCTTCTTCGCCGATTCTGATTTCCACTTTGCTTCCGTCTTTTAAGACGACCGCACCGTGCAGAGAGAGCGGAATCGCCGTCCACTGATATTTTTTGATTCCGCCGTAGTAATGCGTTTTTAAAAGCGCCATATTGCCGTCCTCGTACAGCGGATTTTGTTTGATATCCACTCTGGGCGCGTCGATATGGGAAGCGATGATGCGAACGCCGTCTTCTTCCAAGTTTTTGCTGCCCACACGGAAAACGACCACGCTCTTGCCGCGGTTTACAAAATATTTTTTATCGCCCGCGGCGAGTTTCTCGCCGAATTGATACTCGGTAAACCCTTTTTCCCGAGCGGCTTTCACGCAATATGCGCAAGCCTCGCGTTCCGTCTTTGCCGCGTCAAGGAACGCCTTGTACCCTTCCGCGTAATCAAAAATTTCCTTTTTCTCCTCTTCCGAGGCGATTTCATAATAATTTTTCCGCTTATAGCAAAGCTCTTCCTGCATTTTCTGCCCTGCCGATTTTTCCTTTTCCGACATGATATTCCTCCGTTTGTTTTCTTATATTATAACACCTTTCGCATAAAATGTAAACACTCTTCCGCCCGTAGCGACAAATTTTTCCGATTACGCGCTCCCGACACTCCGCCCGTTTCAACGCAGCGCGCTCTCCGCGATCCCGGGATATTCCTCCATCGCTCGACGGCGCTTGCATATCTTTCGTAAAATCATAAAAAAGGCATAAGTTCCGGCTGCGGGCGACGTTCCTTGCGCCAAGCGGGTTTAGTTTTATCCGCCGCAAACAGAAATCGTCTTTCCCGCGGCGAAGCGCGTCTCTTCCTCCGTCGTATTCTTGCCGAAAGAAAAACGGACGCCGCGCTTTGCCTCCTTCTCACTGCGCCCCATAGCGAGCATGACGTGCGAAGGCAAAGAGGCGTGCGCGGAACAAGCCGCTCCGCCCGAACAGGCGACGCCGCACAAATCGAGCTTGTTCAACAACGCTTCGCCGCCCTTTTCAAAGGTGAGATGGGAAATATTCGGCGCGCGGTTGATCCCGTCCCTTTCGACTTTTTCGCCCAAGGCGGCGCAAACTGTTTCTTCAAACAAATCGCGCAGACGCACCGTGTGCGCGCAAAAAGTCTCCCGTTCGTTTTGCGCCTTTTCAAGCGCGGCGGCAAAGCCGACGATCGCCGCGGGATTGAGCGTGCCGCCGCGAAGTCCCCGCTCCTGTTCTCCGCCCGCAATGAGCGGAGATAATTTTACGCCTTTTTTCACGACGAGCGCGCCTACGCCTTTGGGTCCGTACAGTTTATGACCGGAAAGAGAGACGCAATCGCACAGTTTGCAAATCCGCTTTAAATCCTGCGAGACCGCCGCCTGTACGCAATCGGAAAAAAGCAAAATCCCCTTTCGCTTGCACAACGCGGAAATTTCTTCGAGCGGTTGAACGCATCCCGTCTCGTTATTCACAGCCATCGCGCAGACAAGCCCCGTATCTTCGCAAAGCGCGGCGTCTATCGCCTGAGCCGTTACGATTCCTTCCCTATTTACGTTCGCAAAGCGAAAACCGCCGCGCAGCCGCGCAGCAGAGAGAACCGCTTGATGTTCGATATCGGAAACGACGATCTCTTTCCCCTGCGCGAGAGAGCGTACCGCCCAATTATCCGCTTCCGTTCCGCCCGAGGTAAAATACACCTCGTTCGGGTGTACCCCGAGAACGCGGGCGATCGTATCGCGCGCGTTCGTAACGGCATAAGCCGCGTCGCGCCCGAAAGAATGCAACGAATCGGGATTACCGAAATTATCCCGTAAAAGCGGCAGCATTTTTTCGAGCACGTCCTGATCGAGCGGCGTTGTCGCCGCATAGTCGAGATACACGTTCATACCATTCTCCTTCCCCTTTTTCCGCAAGGCGGACGCTTTATGCTCCGTAACGTTTACGGTAATCTTTCATCGCCTGCAAATACTCTCTTCCGCCGATCACGCCCTCTTCGATCGCCTCGATGATATCCTGCATCGTGACGATGGAATACACCCTCACGCCGAATTCGTCGAACGCCTCCTGCACCGCCGATTTCTCACCCGTACCCTTTTCCTGACGGTCTACCGAGATGATCATGGCGCTCACGGTGACGTCGGCTTCCCGTTTGATTTTGGGCAACACTT
The DNA here is from genome assembly GCA_964481555.1 of uncultured Clostridia bacterium. GTDB lineage: Bacteria > Bacillota > Clostridia > Christensenellales > Borkfalkiaceae > Gallimonas. The sequence goes on from CAYZTP010000009.1 coordinate 24,440, forward strand.
CTCTAAGCGCTTTCCCCGAAGTCATTACGTCCTCGATAATCGCAATTTTATCGCCGTCCTGTAACGTCTGCCCGACGAAAAGCCCGCCTTCGCCGTGATCCTTCGCCTCTTTCCGATCAAAGCAGAAACCGACGTCCACGCCATGATTTTTGGCGAGCGCGATCGCCGTAGAAACGGCAAGCGGGATTCCCTTATAGGCGGGACCCATCAGCGTCTTAGCGTCTACCCCGTGTTCAAGATAGCATTCCGCGTAATATTCGCCGAGCTGCGCAATCTGCGCGCCCGTGCGGTATTTTCCCGCATTAATGAAATAGGGAGCTTTCCTCCCGCTCTTTAACGTAAAATCGCCAAAGAGCAGCGCTTCGTTTTCCACCATAAATTGTATAAACCGTTGTTTGTAACCGAGCATATTTTTCTCCTTTCAATTTAATTTTAACGCGCCCGTCAATTCCGATATCCGTTTTACGCCGTGTCTGTCGCACCAAGCGTTTAACCCCTCTATGATTTTGGGACAGGCAAGCGGATCGGTAAAATTCTGCGTGCCGACCTGCACCGCGCTCGCGCCCGCAAGCAAAAACTCGATCGCATCCTCCGCGCAGGTGATCCCGCCCATGCCGACGACGGGAATTTTGACCGCGCGGCTTGCCTCATACACCATGCGCACTGCGATCGGCTTGATTCCGGCGCCCGAAACGCCGCCCGTCACATTGGCAATCACCGGCTTTCTGCGTTCGATATCGATTGCCATGCCCGTAAACGTGTTGACAAGAGAGAGACAGTCCGCGCCGCCCTCTTCCGCCGCCTTCGCGTTGCGCGCTATGCTTTCCACATTCGGCGAAAGTTTCACGATAAGCGGCGTGTTTTTTAAATTTTTCTTTGCAAGACGCGTGACTTCTAAAATATTTTCGGGCTTGATTCCGAGCGCCATGCCGCCGCATTTCACGTTGGGACAGGAAATATTCAATTCGATAAAATCAACCTTACCGTCCAATTTCGCGCACATTTCGCCGTAATCTTCGAGGGTATTCCCCGCGACGTTGGCAATGACGCGCGTTTTGCTTTTCAGCCATGCAAGATCGTTTTGTATAAACGATTCTACCCCGGGATTTTGCAAGCCCACGGCGTTCAAAATCACCGAACGGCTCTCTGCAATTCTCGGGGTGGGATTGCCGAGACGGGGCAAGAGCGTAAGTCCCTTTGTCGCCACGCCGCCTAAGACGGAAATATCGTAAAGCTCGTTAAATTCCCGCCCGAACCCGAACGTTCCCGACGCGGGAATCACGGGGTTTTTCAATTCTACTCCGCATAAATCAACCGTCAAATTCGCCATCTGTTTCTTCCTCTTCTTTTGACTGCGATCACTTCCATTACAGCCGTACCTCCTTGATCTCGAATACGGGACCGTCCTTGCACACTCTTGCGTGCGCGCCGTCCGTCTTTTCGCAAACGCATACGAGACACGCGCCGATTCCGCAGCCCATGCGCTCTTCTAAAGAGACGTAAACGGGTACGTTCTTACCCGCTGCCGCCTCTTTTAAGGCGCGGAGCATGGGAGTCGGTCCGCACGCAACGACGACGTCGGGCTTGACTTTATCAAAATCCTGCATAAACGCCTGCACCGCCGTGCCGTGAAAGCCCAAGCTACCGTCGTCCGAGGCAAGCGTGAGAAAAGCGCTCTTTCGAAGCTCTTCCTCCATACAAAGCGCGTTTTGGTTGCGAAATCCCATGTAGGAGTAAATTTCTTTTTTGCCCGCGTATTGACGAATAACGGAGATCATTGGAAAAATACCGACGCCGCCGCCGATTACCGCAACGCGTTTCTCCTCTTCTTTCACGAAAAACCCGTTGCCGAGCGGCAATAATGCGGAAAGCGTTTCACCCGCTTTCAGCTCGGAAAGAGCCTGCGTACCGCCGCCCTTTACGCGATAACAAACGGTAACGTTTTCCCCTTCCGTCATGCAAACCGCGATAGGACGGCGCAGAGGAAACCCCTTCGCGCCCAGCATGACGAACTGCCCCGCGCGCACGGGAATTTTTTCCCCGCACGCAAACGCGAGCGCGTAAATTTGATCTGCAATACATTTATTTTCGACGACCGTCGCGGTTATTTCGCGCATATCTCCCCCAATACCGACTGTAAATCCGCCTTCATATCGAGACACGCCTCCCGCGCCGCCTCGTAGTAACTTCCGCCGCGTTTTTTATAAGCGCACAAAATACCGCGCGAATTGTTGACGACGCCGCCCAAACCCCGCCCGTCGAAACAGTTTTTGAGCATTTCCGCGTTCGCGCCCTGCGCGCCGTACCCGGGCACGAGGAAAAACGTATGCGGAAGTCTTTTTCGCAAGATTTTCGCCTCTTCGGGATAAGTCGCCCCCACGACCGCGCCGACCGCGGAATAGCCGTATTTCCCGATGGTTCCTTCCCCCCAGCGTTCCGCCATGTCGCCCATACATTCATATACGGTGCGCCCGTCGTCAAGTTTTAAATTTTGCAATTCCCCCGAAGAAGGATTGCTCGTTTTCACAAGCACGAAGATTCCCTTGCCGCGTCGTTTGCATTCGTCCGTGAAAGGCGCGATCCCGTCCGTACCCAAATACCCGTTTACGGTGAGGATATCGCACGGAAACGACTCGAATTCCGCGCCGTTTATCTCCGTTTTTCCCAAAAACGACAGAGCGTAGCGGGAAGCCGTCGCGCCGATGTCGTTGCGTTTTGCGTCCGCAATCACGATTAATCCTTTCGCTTTCGCATATGCGCAAGTGCCGTAAAACGCATTTAATCCCGCCGTTCCGTAACTTTCATAATAGGCGATCTGCACCTTAACGGACGGCACGATATCGTAAACATAATCAATGATTTTTTTATTAAATCGCAGGATCGCGTCGGCGGCGCCTTCGAAATTCGTCACGCCGCCGCGCAATTCGTCCGGCAGATAGTCGAACGAAGTGTCCAGCCCTACGCAAGTCGGGTTGTTTTTTTCAATCGTCTTTTCAATGAGCGTATCGAATATCATCGTTTAATCCTCTCTGTATTTGATTTCGCCGTCTACGACGGTAAGTTTCACACGACCGAACACCTTTCTGCCGCCGAACGGACTGTTTTTCCCTTTGGAAACAAATTGCGCGGGATCGATCGTCCATTCTTCGTTTAAATCAACTGCGGTGAAATCGGCGGGCGCGCCGACTTCTATTCTTCCTCCCTCTAAGCCCAAAATACGCGCGGGAGCTAAGCTCATCTTCCCGGCAAGCTGTTCCGGGCTTAAAACGCCCGATTTCACAAGCCCCGTGTAGGATAGCGCAAACGAAGTTTCCAGCCCGCTGATGCCGAACGCCGCGAGATTGTATTCCACGTTTTTATCGTCCTCGTGGTGCGGCGCGTGGTCGGTCACGATGCAATCGAGCGTGCCGTCCCGTAACCCTTCCAGAACCGCCAGTCTGTCCTTTTCCGCTCTGAGCGGAGGATTGACTTTGGTGTAAGTATCAAACCCTGCGATCGCCTCGTCGGTCAGCGTAAAATAATGCGGACAGGTCTCCGCCGTCACTTGCACGCCGCGCGCTTTCGCTTCCCGAATGAGTTGCACGCCGCTGTATGTGGAAACGTGGCAGATATGCACGGGTAAATCCAAACTTTCCGCAAGACAAATTTCACGCGCGATAATAATATCTTCCGCCGCGCGCAGACTCCCCTTCAATCCCGTGAGCGTAGAATAATATCCCTCGTTGACCACACCGCCGTCTACTAGCGAAGCGTCCTCGCAATGGCAAAGACATTTCAATCCGAAGTCGGAAGCGTATTGCATGGCGTTCGCCATCATTTTTGTGGAAAGAACGGATTTTCCGTCCTCCGAAAGGGCGACGATTCCCGCCGCCTTCATCGCGCCGATCGCGGCGAGCTCTTCCCCCTGTTGTCCCTTCGTGATTGCGCCGATCGGGTGAACCTTGCATAATCCCGCCTCTTTTGCCCGCGCTTTGATATACGTTACGACAACCTTGTTGTCGATCACGGGATTCGTATTGGGCATACAGCAGATCTGCGTAAACCCGCCCTTTACGGCGGCGCGGCTGCCGCTTAAAATATCCTCCTTGCGCTCAAAACCGGGCTCGCGCAGATGAACGTGCATATCGATCAGTCCCGGGAATACCGTAAGTCCGTTCAGATTCGTAGCGGTTCCTTCGACGACGGGCGCGATTTCGACGATTTTTCCCGCTTCCACGCGAAAATCGAGACGCTTGATCCCCTCTTCGGTAACAACATTTGCGTTCTTGTAAATCATCTTCCCACCTCCTCTTTGGTGAGCAGAAACAGAATTGCCATTCGAACACTGATTCCGCTTAAAACCTGATCTTCGATTTTGGAACTTTCCCCGTCGATGAGCGCGCTCGTAAGCTCCACGCCGCGATTGACGGGTCCCGGGTGCATGACAAGCGCGTTCGGCTTGGCGTATCGCATGATTTCCTCATTTACGCCGTAATACTTTGCATACTCTCCGAGAGAGGGGAAATTTCCGCCGTGCTGGCGTTCGAGCTGGATGCGCAAGCCCATTACGACGTCCGCGCCCTCTACCGCCTCTTCGCGGTTCTTTGCCACGATCGCGCCCATCTTGCCGATCTCCGCCGGCATCAGCGTTTTCGGAGCGAATAACCGCACCTCCGCGCCTAATTTTTTTAGTCCGAACAGATTGCTCTTCGCAACGCGCGAGTGACGGATATCGCCCAAAATCGCGACTTTCAACCCCTCGATCTTTCCGAAATTTTCACGCATGGTGAGCATATCGAGAAGCGCCTGCGACGGGTGTTCGTTCATACCGTCGCCCGCGTTGACGACGTGCGCTTTCACCGTTTTGGCGAGCAACGCGGGCGCGCCGCCCATGGGATGGCGGATGACGATCACGTCGTTTTTCATCGCGTCCAGCGTCTTTCCCGTATCGACGAGCGTCTCTCCTTTTTGCACGGAGGAGAACGCCGACGTAATATTAACGACGTGCGCGCCCATATAATCCGCGGCGAGTTCGAAACTGCACCGCGTACGCGTACTGTTCTCATAGAACAGCATCGTTACCGATTTCCCCTGTAAATGCGGCAGCTTTTTAATATTTTGGCGGAGCAGCTTTTTCATGCTCATGCCCGTCGTAAGGATTTCGTCGATATCCTCCGCGGGCATTGCATATAGTCCCAAAACATCTTTCTCTTTCATGAAACTCTCCTTACAATCGTTAATTGATCCTCTTTCGCGCCGAGTTCGGTAAAATATACGTCGATATATTCCGATTTCGCCGTCGGAACGTTTTTGCCGACAAAATCGGCGCGCACGGGGACTTCTCTGCCTCCGCGATCCACCAACACGAGCAACGAGATTTTCTCCGCTCTTCCGAGACGGAAAAGCGCTTCGATCCCCGCAACCGCGCTCCTGCCCGTATGCAAAATATCGTCGCACAGAACGACGCGTTTTCCCGTAATATCAAAACCGAGATCGTTACGCTCTGCGTCGGGCACAAAAAAAGCGGAGACAAGGTCGTCTCGCGTCATCCCGATATCGATTCCCGCGCAAGGAAGCAAAACGCTTTCCGAACGCGCAATCTCGTTTTGAATACGCTTGGCAACCACTTCTCCGCCCCGTTTCACGCCTACAAGCACGAGGTTTTCGAATCCCTCGTTTCGTTCGACAATCTCATGCGAGAGCCGTTTTATCGTGCGAGCCAATCCCGCACCGTCCATAATGATTGACATGACCGCTCCTTTCTCAATGCCGATCCGATCTTTTTATAAAAAAAGGTCGCGCGGCGTAACACCGCAAGACCTTATCGTACCCTTTCTGCTGTTTCGTCTTGTCGGCATCACGGTACCGCTCTTAAAGATCGCTATCATGATAACATAACGAGCAAGGAAAGTCAAGAATTTTTCAGTAAATTTCCGTCAAACGAAAACGAACTTTATCGCAAGAAGTCAAAATATACTCAATACCGTTCTTCTGCGATTTCAACGGAAAGTATGTCGCGCCGTGCAAATGCCCGAAAACGACTTTATCGACGGCGTTTTCTTCGAATAACTGCGTAAAAACGGTGTCGTCTTGTTTTAAATTCATAGGAGGATAATGAATGAGCGCAATGACGATATCCCCTTCCCGCCGCACTTTTTCCACTTCGTGAAAACAAAGTTTAAAGCGTTCGCCCTCGCGCAAGTAGAGCGCCATGTCGTGTTCCGTGAAATCGACGCTGCCCGGACAAGTCCAGCCGCGCGAACCCGCTATAACGTATCTGCCGAGTTTTACGCAATCGTTTTGCAAAAAATAAAACGTATCGTCGGGCGCTCCCGCGCGTACGCGGGTGATTCCGTTCCACCAATAGTCGTGATTACCGCGAATAAAAACCTTCTTTCCCGCAAGAGGCGCAAGAGACTGTATGTCGAAAAGCCCCTCGTTGAGATGCATTCCCCAAGAGGTGTCGCCGCCGATTAAAACGATATCCTCGTCCGTGACCTTACTCTGCCAATCGGCTTTTATTTTTTCGAAATGCCCTTCCCAATCCGGTCCGAATACGTTCATGGGCTTATCCGTTTTACCCGAGAGGTGCAGATCGCTAATCGCATACACTTTCATGCTCGAATTATATCATATCCGCAAAAAAATTGCAAGCGGTTGCCCCGTCGGGGAGCGTCCGATTGCAAGTTGTTTCAAAAATCAATCGGCAAAAAAGGAACGTCGCGGTATTAAATTCCCTTTTTTGTTTTGTTTCATGGCGCAAAGCGCCAAATTATATCTCGATTTCCATGCCGTCGTACGCCGCGATCACGCCGTATTCCTCCTCGGCGCGGCGCAGCCGTTCAAGCTCGGGACGGTTGTTATGCGAAAAATGCGTGATCACCTTTTTCGTGTGCCCGTCCGCAAGCCCGATTTCTTGAAGCCGATCAAACACGGCTTGATTTTCTCTCAACCCCATATGGCGAGCGTTTGAAGAAACCTCGTCCCAAAGAAAGGTGCAGTCGAACGTCACGAGATCGACCGCTCTGCCGCCGAGCTTGCTTAAAAACGCATAATCTTCCTCGGGCGGCAACGCCGTGTCGTATAGGTGCAAAATGCGTTTGCCGTCCTTTTCCAACAAAAATACCAACGGATCTTCGGAAGAATGTTTCGCTTTCAACGCAGCTACGCGCCACCCCCCGAACGCAACCGCTTCGAACGCGCTTATCGCGTGCAGCCTAATATGCTTCGACACCTCTTCCCGCATTTCGCGGCGGGCGCTCTCGCGGAAAATTTCGATTACTTCGGCGTTGCCGAATACGTCCAGCGAGGGCGAAGTCATATTCGCCGCGTACTTATAGCCGCGCAGTACAAAATCGGCGGCGTAAAAGTGATCCATATGCGAGTGCGTGACGATAAGATACTTTATCGCCGAAAAATCGCAACCGAATTGCGCCGCATGGTAAAAACTATCGGGTGGAAAATCGATAGAAAGTTCGCCGTCTATCAGGATTTGCGAACGCGAACGAATTTCCTTGCCTCCTCGTTTTCTTACGCCGTTGCAATATTCGCAGCGGCAAAACATCGCAGGAATTCCCTCCGCCGCGCCCGTTCCAAGATATTCGATCTTCATGCTTACACCTCGTACAGAATCGTCACCGGTCCGTCGTTCCTCTGCGCTATTTCCATATTCGCGCCGAACACGCCGAGTTTTACGGGTACGCCCTGCGAACGCAATTTTTCCGCCGCGTACTCATACAGCGCGTTCGCATTTTCGGGGCGCTCCGCTTCGCTAAAACCGGGACGGTTTCCCTTTTGCGCGTTTCCGTACAGCGTAAACTGGGAAACGAACAATACTTCTCCGCCGACATCTTTGACGGACAGATTCATTTTTCCCGCTTCATCTTCGAAAATACGCAACTTCGCAATCTTTTCGGCGCATTTTTCCGCCTGCTTTGGCTTATCGCCAACCTTCACCCCAAAATAAACGACAAGCCCGCGTCCGATTTCGGAAACGAGCTGACCGTTTACTTGCAAGGTTGCGTCCAAAACTCTTTGCGCAACAAATTTCATGGGTTATACCCTGCCCATATATTCGCCCGTGCGGGTGTCGATACGAATGGTATCTCCTTCGTTCACGAACATGGGGACTTGAAAAATAGCGCCCGTTTCCACCTTAGCCGTCTTGGTAACGTTGGTTGCGGTATTGCCGCGCACACCCGGTTCCGCATCGATTACTTTGAGTTCGACAAAGTTTTCCGGCTCTACGGAGAAAGCGTTGCCGTAAAGGAACTTTACCGTTACCATATCGTTTTCGCGGATATAACGGAGAGCGTCCTCAACCTGACTGAGATTGAGCGGAGTTAAATTAAACTCTTCGTCCATAAAGTAATAAAATTCGCCGTCGTTATACGAATAGGTCATCTTTTTCGTTTCGACTTGCGCCGTTTCAAGCTTCGCCGTGGGGTTAAACGTTTCGTCAGAAAGAACTTGTCCCGTCACGACGTTTTTCAGCGTGCAACGCACGAACGCCGCGCCTTTGCCCGGTTTTACATGCTGGAATTCCGTTACGGTATAAACGCCGCTCTTATATTCGAACGTTACGCCTTTCCTGATATCCCCTGCCATGATTTGTGCCATAATTCCGATCTCCTTTTTATCTTAGTTTCAAAATAATTACAAAATAACGAGATTTCTCTGCGTTTTATTCATAAAGGATACGACCTTCCCGCCGCTCATATGCACGCTGTCCTCGATTCGTATGCCGAATTCTCCCGCAAGATATACACCCGGCTCGTCCGAAAACACCATTCCGTCTTCCAACCTATCTTCGCTTTTGGGCGAAAGAGCGGGATATTCGTGAATCTGCAGTCCGATCCCGTGTCCCAACGAATGGGTAAAATATTTTCCCAGTCCCGCGGCGTTCAAGCTGTCGCGCGCGATACGATCCGCTTCCCGTCCCGTCATGCCCGCAACCGTTTTTTCTTTCACCAGCTCGTGCGCTTTCAGCACTTCCGCATACGCCTTTTTAAACGCCTCGTGCCTGCGATCGTCGCCGAATAAAAACGTTCGCGTGATATCCGAACAATACCCTTCGACCTTACAGCCGAAATCGATGAGCACGGGATCGCCGAATTTGAGCTTTGCGTTCCCCGTTTCGTGATGAGGCACGCTTCCGTGCGCGCCGAACGCGACGATCGTCTCGAACGACGTTCCCGAAGCGCCCAGCTTTCTCATATTATATTCGAGCAGCGCAGCGACTTCGTTTTCCGTCATGCCCTCTTTCACGTCGGGCAAAAGGAGCAAAAACGCGTCCTCCGCGATTTCGCAAGCTCTTTGAATGCTTTCAATCTCCGTTTCTCTTTTGTAGAGCATGGCGTGCTTTAAGGCGGGCATACTGTCTTTCAGCTCGTGTCCTTCCGCCTTCAACGATTGCGTTCTCGCATAATCGGTAAAGGGATAGGGAACGCCCAACGTTTTGTAAGACGCGGCAAGTTCGAGCGCCTTTTGATAACCGCCTTCGACCACGGCGACGTCCGTACCCGCAAGCGCTTTTTCAGCCGCTTCGAAATATCTCAAATCGGCGACGAATTTGCACGAATCCCCGTCGAGAATCACATATCCGTCCGTCGAATAAAACCCTGTAACATATCGGCGCAGAAAATCCGTTTCCAAATAGAGCGCGTCCGCGCCCGCCTCTTGATATATTTTTTTCAGACGATCGCTAATCATATCCATATTATAGCAAAGCGAAGCCGCCAAGTCAACTGTTTTTACAAAGAAAGCATATGC
>CAYZTP010000010.1:0-21971 GCA_964481555.1 uncultured Clostridia bacterium
AACGATAACGTCTGGATTGCCACGGCAATAAATTGCCTCGCAATGACGAAAAGGGGGAATTACAGGAATAATCTCCTTTTGGCTCGCAAAGCTCGGCGGCTTTGTGTTTTTTACATAAAGTTTGAATTTTTGAAATTAAGTTGATATAATATAAGGGTGTATATAAATCGGCACACATAAATACAGTCGCCGCCGCGCCTATTCATTTTTCGCGTGCTGTGTAGTTTATCGGCAGTTCCGAAGATATTGTACAACAAAATAACAAAAAATAAATACCTGCGACAGCACATTCGTTTCTTTGCGTTTTGTGTCTTTCGTAGGCGCTATGATGATTGTATAAGCGTCGCAATACGGCGTCGAACTTGCGTTTTGCCTTGGTCGTGTACGTCTGTGTACACTCCCTGCGGACAAAGCCGCGTTCTTCTTGTCTTGCTCGCTTCTCCAATCCTCATCCTGCTTCCCGTTAACATAGGGGAAAGGAATGGTCATAACAATGTCGAAATCCATTTTAATTAAAGATACTACGCGGGAAGAACGCGTTAAAATCGTGGCGCAAGCTCTTTCGTTTTGCGGGGGTATGTGCGATTTCTGCGGTTCGTGCGATAATATCGGCGGAGGCAGAATCGATTCTCTCTATCAACCGTATATCGACGGGGAAAAGGAAATCGCAGAAATTAACCGCGAATACAAACGGGGTACGGTACGGGGGTAACGCGCCGCGCGTCATACTGTTTTCGTTCGTTTTACCGCCGCGCGTAAAAACGCGGCGGTTTGTTGTATAAAACTTGCGCCGCAAACGGAAATTCCTGCCGCGCGGGCGTAAAAAGGGGGATCCTTGACAAATTCTAAGAATTTGTGATATACTATGCTTATGACGGATGAAATTTACGATATTGCGGTTGTCGGCGGAGGGATAGCGGGATACGCCGCCGCGCTTACGCTTAAAAACTTGAAACAAAATTTTCTTTGGCTCGGCGAAGAAAAGTTCGGTAAAAAATTGCGCGCCGCGGAATATGTACGGAATTATCCCGGCTTTATCGGGACGGGCGCGGAGCTTGCCGCGCTCCTCGAAAAACAACAAACCGCCGAAGGAATCGAGCTGTGCAAGGCGCGCATCGACGGCGTTTATCAAACGCAGGAAGGGTTTCTTCTTACCGCGAACGAAAGGGAGTACGCCGCCCGTTCGGTCATACTCTGTACGGGCGTGGAGACTGCGGGCAGCGTTTCGGGCGAGGATCGATTTTGGGGGCGGGGCGTAAGCTATTGCGCCGTGTGCGACGGCGCGCTGTATCGCGGCAAGACGATCGCGGCGGTCGTTTCTTCGAAAGAGTTTGCCGAAGAAGCGGAATATCTTGCGGGATTCGCGCGGCGCGTTTATGCGTTTTGCTATTATCCGAATCCCGTTTTCCGCGCGGAGAACGTTTATATCGTGCAGGGCGCGCCGTTGGCGGTCGAAGGCTCGGCGCGCGTGGAGAAGCTGCTTTTGAAAGAGGGAGAGCTTGCCGTGGACGGCGTATTCTTTTTAAAACGTTCCATGCCGCCTTCGGCGCTTGTTCGCGGGCTGAAAACGGAAAGCGGACGCGTTGTGACGGACGGAAAAATGCGAACGAATTTGAAAGGATTGTTCGCGGCGGGCGACGTAACGGGCAGACCTTATCAGTATATAAAATCGGCGGGCGAGGGACTTACGGCGGCGTTTTCGGCGCGGGAGTATCTGCTTTCGCTGAAAAGTCGATAAGCCGTTCAGAACGCGTCGCAATTTTTCACGGGAAATTAACGTGAAAACTCTTTACAGAAAAATCGTTTTGATATATAATAAAAATACGGTTAAATTTCAACGGTTGAACGAGGCGTAAATGCGTATTATATACGAACATTGGAAATATATATTTAGAAATCTGTGGTTTGTATTGCCTTTTGCAGTCATTCCCGCTCTTTTTCTTGCGCTCTCTTTCAACGCTTCCGCAATCCAAAACTTCTTGCAAAAATTTTTCGGAGGGGATTCCGCGTTGACGTTTTCCCAAGTATTCCGCGCGTGGACGCTCTTTCGTTTCGATTCCGCTTTGGGCGCGGTTTACAGTATTTGCGCGTTCATTTGCTGCGTGTTTTTTCTTTCCTTGCTGCTTTCCTTTGTGGAAAAGCATATGCGGATCGGTAAACGGACGCTGAGCGGCGTGTTTTCTCAGCTTTGGGATCAAATCCTCTCTGCCGTAGAGATTACGGCGCTCTATCTTGTCATTTACGAATTGTGGGCTTTGGTGCTTTCCGCATTGTTGTACACCGTGTCCGCAATTTCGTCGGTTGCGGTCGTCGTACTGCTCGGCCTCTTTATTGTTCTATTATTTTTTGCGCTTATTCTTTATCTTATCACGGTGTTTTATCTTTGGCTGCCTTGTATTCAGATAACGGGTATGCGCGCTTATAACGCGTTGCTGTATTCTTATCGTTTGATGGTGGGGATACGGGGAAAGCTGTTGCTTTCCTTGGCTATGTCGTTATTGCCTGCGTTCCTTGTGCTGTGGGGATGTGCGTTTTTACCCGCTCCCGCGCCTTCGTTGATTGCATTCGTGATAATTTTATTTCTTGCGTTAAGCTTTGCCGTGCGAATGGAGACGTTCTATTTCGAGGCGGATAAGTTGGACAGAGAAGATCTGCTTCGCAGTTACAGGGAGCTTTGATATGAAACTGAGAAACGCATTCCGTATTTTAACCGATAACTTTTCAAATTCTTATAAACTGCTCTTGTACCGTTTGGTAGTGGGGATTGTTTTTTTCGCGCTCAGCTACGCAGTTCTCAATTTGGGGGTGGGTTTGATATTCGAAAGCGAAGAATTTCGCAATATTTTCGTGCTGATCGGCGAATTTTTCGAAGCAGTCGTATCGGGAAAAACGGCGTATCTTGAAACGTTTCAAGAAACGTTTTTAGAAGCCTTGAAAAATTTTATCGGTCTTTTGGGCGAACATCTTGGTTCGCTCGTAGGCTCGGTGGTCGGCGTCTGCGCGCTCTATCTTGTTACTAAGTTTTTGAACGGTATCGCCAATTTCGCCATGGGAAGCATTATCAACGACAAAATGGACAGTTACAGCAAAACGGGATTCGCCTACGCTTATTTTAAAAATTTGGGGAAAGCGATGCTGTACGAAGTCATATACGTTCCTCTCAGCTTTGTCTACGATTTGGTTTCGATCGCGTTCTGCTGGTTCTTCTTTTTCTATATGCCGTCGTTATTTTCATCTTGGGGAATTTTGGCGGTTCTGTTCGCCTTATCGGCCGCGTTTGCGGTTTATCTTTGTTTACAGGCGTTAAAGATGACGATCGTTTCCGCTTGGATGCCGGCCGCCGTTACCGGAAGCGGCGTGACAGGCGGCTTAAAGACCGCTTTTAAAGGGTTCTTACAAGGATTCGGCGGAAGATTTTCTTGTTATCTGATCGCGTTGTATCTGATTGTGATTTTGAATATCGTTTGCGGAATCTGTACGCTGTGCAGCTTTTTGCTGATTACCATACCCGCGAGCTATTTGTTTATTTTGGCGCTGCAGTTCGTATGCTTTTACGAAGACAACGGCAAACGGTATTATATTTCTCTTCATACGATTGCGGGAGAAAAAGAAACGCAGGTTTCGGCGGAATAAGGAAATAAGCGCGGCGTTGCGCTGAAATAAGGAGAAAATTATGACATATCAGGAAAATTACGAAAAATGGCTGAACGATGAACGTCTGCCCGAAGCTTGCAAGAAAGAACTTGCGGCGATTGCGGACGACGAAAAGGAAAAGGAGTATCGTTTCGGCGGCGAGCTGGAATTCGGTACGGCCGGGATGCGCGGAATCATCGGCTGCGGCATGAATATGATGAATATATTTACCGTCATGCGTGCCACGCAAGGCTTGGCGGAATACATTAAGACGCTTTCCGAAGAGGAGCAGGCGCGCGGAGTGGTTATCTCTTACGATACGCGGCACAACAGCCGTCTGTTTGCCGAAAAAGCGGCGGGAGTCCTCGCCAAAAACGGAATTAAAGCTTATTTGTTCGACGACGTTCACCCTGTTCCCATGCTTTCGTACGCGGTGCGTTATTTGAATACGATTGCGGGTATCATGATTACCGCTTCCCATAATCCCAAAGAATATAACGGCTATAAAGTTTACGGCGAGGACGGCGCGCAGATGTCTCCGGAAGCGACGGCGATCGTCGTCGGTTTCATCAATCGGATTACCGATTATCTCTGCGTTACGGGCGAAGAAAGCAGTCCTCTGATTGCAAGCGTTCCCGCCGAAGTGGACGACACTTATATCGAAGAGCTTTCCCGTCTTACCCTTTCCAAAGAGGCGGTGGAAAAATGCGGTAAGGATTTAAAACTCGTTTATACGCCCGTGCACGGCTCCGGATATGTGCCCGTTATGCGCATATTAAAACTTTTGGGAATTAACGTGACGGTCGTGAAAGAGCAGACGACGAAAGACCCCGAATTTTCGACTGTCAAAGTTCCCAATCCGGAATTTAAAGAAACGCTTTCGATGGGCATTGATCTCGCAAACAAAATTCAGGCGGACGTCGTATTCGGAACCGATCCCGATTCCGACCGTTTGGGCGTAGCGATTAAGGACGATAAGGGCGAATTTATCGCGCTTTCCGGCAACCAAGTGGGGATTTTGCTGCTTGATTATATTCTCACTCGTTTAAAAGAGGAAAATGCTTTGCCTGCGAACGCCGCCGTTGTGAAGTCGTTTGTTTCTACGGGCATGGCGAAAGCGATCTGCGAAGATTTCGGCGTTGCGCTTTTTGAAACGCCCGTCGGATTCAAGTTCATCGGCGAAAAAATCAAAGAGTGGGAAGCGGACGGTTCGCATACTTATGTGTTCGGATTCGAAGAATCTTGCGGTTATCTTCGCGGTACGCATGCGCGCGATAAAGACGCGGTCGTCGCTTCTATGCTTTGCGCGGAAATGGTGTGTTATTATACTTATATCGGCAAGTCAGTTTACGGCAGATTGCAGGAAATATACGCGAAATACGGCTTTGTTCTCGATAAAAACGTCTCGATTCAGTATTCGGGGCTGAACGCGATGAAGGAAATGAACGCCGTCGTAGACGCGTTGAAGACGGTTCGCGTGAAATCGTTCGGATCTTTCGACGTCGTCGCCGTGCGCGACTATTCCAAAGACGTTCGCAGAACGGCGGACGGCAAAGAGGAGCCGCTGAACATTCCCAAGTGTAATTGCGTATATTATGAATTGGAGGGCGGTTCGTTCGTATGCGTACGGCCTTCGGGTACCGAGCCGAAACTCAAAATTTACTACTCTATTCGCGCCAAGGACGAAGCGGCCGCGGAGACGGAGCTGGAAAAAGCCAAGCAGTCGGTTGCCGATTTGCTTGCAAGCGTGAAATAATATTTTCCGCGCCCGGTACGGGCGCGGTTTTTGGTGTAACATGATTACGGAACTATCGAAAAAATTCGGCGTGAACGTCGAAAAAATAGACGGCGGGGAGTTTCCCGTATTTTTGCGAAATACGAAAGGAATGCGTATTCTCGTTCTTACGGACGCAACGACGGCGCCGTTTGCCGTAAACGTCGTCGAAATGCTGAAAAGACGATCCCGTTCGTACCGCGTTCTTACTTTGCCCGAAAAAGAACCCGTCGCCGACGAAAGGACAGTGGATACCGTTGTCGATCACGCAAAGGATTGCGATTATCTGCTGGCGGTAGGGTCGGGTACGCTGAACGATCTTGCCAAACGCGCAGGATTCTTATTGCAAAAAAAGAGCGGCGTTTTCGCGACCGCGCCTTCAATGGACGGTTATACTTCGGGCGTCACGCCTCTCATCGAAAAAGGGTTTAAAATAACGCGGAACGCGCAAGTCGCTTCGGATATTCTTCTTGACTATTCCGTACTGAACAACGCGCCGAAGATCATGATCGGCGCGGGCGTGGGGGATATTCTTGCCAAATATTGCTGCCTTGCCGACTGGCGTATTTCTTCCTATCTGACGGGGGAAACTTACGGCGAAGAAGCCGCTTCGCTCATGTATGAAGCGGTGCGCGCTTGCGATGAAAGTATTCCCGCCCTGTTGCGGGGAGAGGAAAACGCGACGGAAAAATTAATGAACGCGCTGCTTATTTCGGGCTATGCAATGGTAATAGCGGGTAATTCCCGTCCCGCTTCGGGCGCGGAGCATCACATGAGCCACTTTCTCGAAATGGATTTTCTGCGGCGCGGCGAACGCATTCCCCTGCACGGAATCAAGGTGGGTTTGGGCACGGCGGTTTCGCTTTATCTGTATCATACGCTGAAAGAACGCGCGCCTTTCGAAGGGTGCGAAAAAGTGTACGCCGAGGCGGAGAAATTGCCCGAAAGCGCATATGTATTGGACGTATTGGGAAAGCTCGGCTGTCCCGTACGGTTTTCCGCTCTCGGCGTTTCGCGCGAAACGGTGCGGGAGATGCTTTTCGAAGCCTATAAGATCCGCGACCGCTTTACGATTTTAACGCTGTATTGCACTAAGGGCATGATGCAAGGCGCGGCGGAAGAAATTTTGGAGAAATTTTACTGATGAAAGCGGGTATCTCTACGGCTTCTCTGTTTTTGCGGGAAAATAACGAGGACGCGGTCGCGCAGTTAGCCGCGTGGGGCGTGGAGACGGCGGAGATTTTTTTGACCTCTTTTTCCGAATACGACCCGTCTTTTGCGCGTTTGATTGCTTCCCGCAAAGGGAACGTGAAAATCCATTCGTTGCACGTTCTGAACACGCAGTTCGAACCGCAACTCTATGCCGAACATCCGCGCGTGATCGCCGATGCGTACGGATGGCTGGAAAAAGTCATGCAATCGGCGCAAATTTTGGGCGCGGAATATTATACGTTTCACGGAATCGCGCGGATAAAGCGTACGTTTCAAGAAAATTTTGCCCGTACGGGAGAACTTACGCAAAAGATTTACGAATTTTGTATGCGCTACGGCGTGAAATTGGCCTATGAAAATGTGGAATGGGCGTTTTACAACCGTCCCGGAGTGTTTCGGGAGCTTTCGGCGCGCTGCAACGCATTGTGCGGCGTACTCGACTTAAAGCAGGCGCGCATTACGGGATACGATTATCGGGAATATCTTTCGGAAATGGGAAGCGCGCTTTCCCACGTTCATGCAAGCGACGTTACGGCGGAGGGAAAACTGTGCCTTCCCGGCCGCGGAATCTTTGACTTCGACGAACTGTTTTTCCGCTTACGGGAAATCGGTTTTCGGGGATCCGTACTTGTCGAAGCCTATCGAAACGATTACGGCGAACTTTGCGAACTGAAAGACGCCTATGAGTTTCTTGCGGAGAAAGCGGATAAATATAGCGTAAAATAAGATAATTGTAAACTTCTTTACGAAATTTTGTGATATTTATGTGATAATTTTTTGTTTCCTGATTTCAGAGATTGACAAAATTATAACGATAAACTAAACTGATAAAAGGGAAAGGGGGAGACAATGTTACAGGTTAAAAATTTAGTCAAGAGGTATTCCACCAAGGGCGAAACGCTCACCGCGCTCGATCATGTTTCGGTGAATTTTCCCGAAAAGGGCATGGTATTTTTATTGGGAAAATCGGGAAGCGGAAAGTCTACGCTTCTCAATATATCGGGAGGATTGGATACGCCCGACGAAGGCGAGGTAATCGTAAAAGGGAAATCGTCCAAAGATTTTACGGCGAGCGATTTCGACAGCTACCGCAACACTTACGTCGGTTTTATCTTTCAAGAATATAATATTTTGAGCGAACTCACGGTTGCGGAAAACGTTGCGCTCGCGCTCGAACTGCAAGGCAAACCCCGCGACGAGCAATACGTGAACGAGCTTTTGGAGCGCGTGGATTTGGCAGACTATGGGAACCGCCGTCCCAACACTCTTTCGGGAGGACAAAAACAGCGCGTTGCCATCGCTCGCGCTTTGGTAAAAAATCCCGAGATCATCATGGCGGACGAGCCAACGGGCGCGCTTGATTCGGATACGGGCAAACAGGTGTTCGATACGTTAAAGAAACTTTCGAAAGAGAAGCTCGTCGTGGTCGTTTCGCACGATCGCGATTTTGCCGAAAGTTACGCCGACCGTATTATCGAACTCAAAGACGGAAAAATCATTTCGGACGTAACGCGCGGCGCGGCGCAGGAAGGCGCGCGTAATCTTTCCGAGCTTTCGGAGCATAAGCTTGCCGTCAACTGCGGCGTTGCGCTCAGCAAAGAGGAAGAGACGAGGATTTTGGCGTTTTTACGCAGACATAAAGGCGGCGTCGTGATCTCGTCCGAAGCAGACGACGTAAACGGAGCCGTCGAAAACAGCGGTTATACGGGCTTCGGGAAAACGGTGCAGGAGGAAGCCGTACAGGAAGAGGAATCGTGCGAATTTATCAAGTCCTCTTTTCCCGCGCATTATGCGTTTAAGATGGGGATGTCCGGCTTAAAACTGAAACCTGTCCGTCTCATTTTTACCACGCTGCTCGCAACCATTGCATTTATCGTGTTCGGGGTATTCTCCACGCTTATCACTTACGATACCGTCGCTTTGGGCTCGAATACGCTGAACGATTCGCTCTACGGCGCGGCGGTGCTTACGAAATACGGCGTGCTTCATATGCAAAACGGAGATACGGAATACACGAATAAGCTGTATACGGCAAATGGTACGCTTTCTCATTTTTCCGATTCGGAGGTGGAAGAATTTCTATCGAAATATCCCGAGATGAACTTTATTCCCGCATATACGTTTAACGTTACTTCGCGCACTTATTGCTCGATACTCAATCACGTCGATTATTCTTCCGCCGCATCGAACGATTATTTCGAACAAATGAAATCGTTTACCGCTTTTGCGAACGCTTCCTATATTTCGGATTATCTCGCTGCGGAAGAAAACGGCGTGATCGATCTTGTGGCGGGAAGAGCGCCCCAAAACGCCGGGGAGTGTTTGATCTCTTATACGGCGTATGAGTTGTTTGCACATTTCGGATATTTGACTACTTCGACGGGCGGGGATGTGATCCCCCTTTCGAAGCCGGACGAGCTTGTGGGAAGAGAAATCGGCGTTTCCTGCGGCGCAATCGGGCAGATCTATCTTACAATCTGCGGTGTAATCGACACACACGACGATTTTTCCTCTTACGATTTTTTAAAGAAGGGGCGCAGCAATTCGGGCATGACTTCGGAAGAGTATCTCGAAGCGCAGAATCAGTTAAACGAATATTATACTTATTCGCTGGCTTCGCTCTGCTTTGTGGGAGACGGATTTTACGATTTGTATGCCGAAAAAGATCAGGAGTTAGCCACCGACTTGATCAATCAACGAATTCGGTCGGGCGCTACGCAGAGCCAATATTTTAATTACAGCAACTATTTGCAGCGTAACGTTTACGAAATGGATAACGGTCGCACTTTCGTGAGTTACGATCTCAATCCGGACGCGGAGGCGAAGGGGAGCTACGTCTCGTATCTGTTCGCTTCGTTGAAAGAGAGCGCAAGCTACAAATGCAAAACGCTGATGAAGTTCGACAGCGTGGAAAATGCCGAAACGGACGTCGGATATTGGACGCCGTATGCGTTTATGAGCGATATTCGGGAAAGCGAGGATACGTTTGCCCGTATATTCGCCATCATGGGCGCTGCCGCCGCCGTTCTTGCGGTTTTCGCGGCGCTGTTGCTGTTCAATTTTATATCGGCAAGCATCAATGCGAAAAAGAAAGATATCGGCATCTTGCGCGCGGTGGGAGCGCGCGGGATCGACGTGTTCAAAATCTTTATCGTGGAAGGAGTTGCGATCACGCTTTTCTGTTTCGTATTGGGGTGTTTGGGAAGTCTTGCGGCGTGCGCCGTCACGAACTCCGTCCTTATCGCCAATGCGGTTATGAACTTTAAGATGTTTTCCTTCGGTTGGGCGAACTGGCTCATCGTGCTTGCGATCGCCCTTGTTACGGCGTTTGTCGCTACGGTCATTCCCGTTTCCGTGACGGCGAGAAAGAAACCTGTCGAAACGATTCGATCCATTTAAAAGGACGATAAAAAAGAGGAAATTTTCGGATTTTCCCTTGAAAAAAATTTGACAATCGCAATTTCGTCTGTTATAATAAACGAGCAAATAAATGCTACGGCGAAGGAGGGTTGAAAAGCTGTGTCTACGATTAAAGTCGGAGAGAATGAAAATTTGGAAAGCGCGTTGCGCCGTTTCAAGAGAAAATGTTCCCGCGACGGCATTATCGGCGATCTCCGTAAA
This sequence comes from uncultured Clostridia bacterium, assembly GCA_964481555.1. Lineage (GTDB taxonomy): Bacteria > Bacillota > Clostridia > Christensenellales > Borkfalkiaceae > Gallimonas. The sequence continues at coordinate 10,241 of CAYZTP010000010.1, forward strand.
AAGGAATTCTACGAGAAACCTTCCGTTAAAAAGAGAAAAAAGGCGGAAGCCGCCAGAAAGAGAAGCAGAAACTAAGGATGATCCGTAACTTAAGTTACGGATTTTTTCTGTCAAAAATTGTCGAAAACAGGAACTTTTTGCCGAAAAAAGGCGCATGGGAGGGGAAATGGAACGCACGTTGAAAACACTTGCGAAAGAGGCGAAAATGCGGATGAAAAAGGGTTTTTGGGAACAATGCGAAGCCCGTCTTGACAGCGAACGCACGCACGCGAAAGAGCAAGGAATCAACGAAAATAAATTGGAACGTTATTTCCGGCAGAAAGTTACGATTGAGATAAAGGGAGAAAGTCCCGACGAATTTTATTTGAAAGTACGCGATCTGCTCCTTTCGGAAGGAGAGGTCTCGGACGCGATCGGAAGGCTTACGGATAAGGAATATTACGCGACGCTCTCCTATTCGGAAAAACAGCGTTATACATTAGAGCTTTCGGAAAAGTATCTGCGCGCGTTGGAACGCTTTAAACGAGAGTACGAATTTGAAATCAAGGGGCGCAAGCAATAAAAAACCGGCGGAGAGAACGATTTGTTTCCCCGTTTTGCCTTCCGTGAATTGTTGAAAAACTTTTTTTTGTGTGATATAATAAACGGGTATGGAAGAATTACTGACTTTAAACGAAGAACAAAAGCAGCCCGTTTTGCAAACGGAGGGGGCGGTGCTCGTGCTTGCGGGAGCCGGCAGCGGAAAAACGCGCGTACTCACCGCGAGAATTGCCCATCTTGTCGCCGACCTTTCGATACCGCCCGAAAACATTTTAGCAATCACATTCACCAATAAAGCCGCAAACGAGATGAAAGAACGGCTTTCCGCCATGATCGATACGCGGAAAATGTGGGTGAGTACCATTCACTCCATGTGCGTTCGTATTTTGCGCGCCTATTCCGAAAAAAGAGGGTTACAGGAGAATTTTTCTATTTATTCCGAACAGGAACGCGCCGCCGTGATCAAACAGGCGTTCTCGGAGTGCGGTTATGAAGAGGAGTCGCTGTTAAAATCGATAAAATGGCATATTTCCAATGCGAAAATGCAGGGATTATCGCCGGAGCGGTACGCCCGCCAAAACGCGCGCGAGCGAAACATGGAAGCCGTAGAAAAAGTTTACCGTCTATATACCGAGCGGTTGAAACGCAACAACGCGCTCGACTTCGACGATCTTCTTACCGAAGCGCGCGATCTGCTTGCGGAGGACGGCGAGGCGCGCGAATATTTTGCGGGAAAATTCCGATACGTTCATGTAGACGAGTTTCAGGATACCAATACGATACAATTCGATATCGTAAAGCTTCTCTCTTCCGTGCACGGAAATTTATTCGTCGTGGGGGACGACGATCAGTCTATTTACGGTTGGCGGGGCGCGCGGATTGAAAATATTCTGCATTTCGAAAGATCTTATCCGAACGCAAAAGTTTATAAACTGCAACGAAATTACCGTTCGACCAAAAACATTTTATCGCTTGCAAACGCTTCGATTTCCCACAATTCGATGCGCAAGGGAAAGACGCTTTGGACGGAGAACGGGGAGGGAGACAAGCCCGTATATTACGAAGCGGACGAGGAAACGGGAGAAGCGCTCTATTGCGCGCGGCTGATCTCCGAACTCCGCTTACAGGGTTACAGACTTTCCGATATCGCCGTGCTTATGCGCGTAAACGCCTTAACCCGCGCCTACGAGCAGGAATTTACGAAATACGGAATCAACTATAAGGTGTTCGGCGGATTTAAATTCTTCGAACGAAAGGAAATTAAGGATATTCTCGCCTATCTGCGCGTGATCTCCAATCCGTTTGACAGCGAGGCGGTGCAACGCATCATCAACGTGCCGCGTCGCGGCATCGGGGAAAGAACGCTGCAAATATTGAACGAATATGCGAACGCCGAGGGCTTGTCCCTTTACGACGCGGTTTTGGATGCGGACGGTCTCGATTTGAACGGAGGAACGAAAGCGAAACTCCGCGCGTTTGCCGATTATATCAAAGAGCTTGTTCTGATGTCGCAAGAAGCGCCTGTCAACGAGCTGTGCGAACATCTTATCTCTTCTTCGGGGATGTACGATATGTATTTCGACGGTACGGACGAGGGCGCGGCGAAGCGGGCGAATATCGACGAATTCCGTTCTTCCGTAGACGAATTCGTGCGATTGAACGGCGAAGCCGATTTATCCGATTATTTGCAGCAGGTAACGCTTTATTCGGATACGGACGAAATGGACGACGGCGATTATGTAACGCTTGCAACCATTCACGCCGTAAAAGGTTTGGAATTTAAATGCGTGTTTCTGTGCGGGCTGGAAGAGAATATCCTTCCCACTTCGCGTTCGGCGGACAGTGTCGACGGGGTGGAAGAGGAGCGCAGATTGATGTACGTCGCCATTACGCGCGCAAGAGAAAAGTTATGGCTTACGCGGAGCCGCAGCCGTTTTCTTTACGGCAGACGGGAGCCGACTGTGCGATCCCGTTTTTTGGACGAGTTGAAGGAGGAATTGTCGCTGCCCGAAACGCGCGTTTATCCCCGATATTCGGGCGATTTTTACGGTTCGGAGCGGAGCGGCGGTTACGGAAGATACGGTTACGGATCCGACTCCGCCCGCGGCGACGGCGCCGTAAAGCGCGTGGGAAGAGCTTCCGCCGACGAAGGATACCGCACATACGGAGGAGCATCCAAGGAAAATCCGAAACCGCCCGTGCGGTTCGGAAATGTGGGGGTCGCGCAAACGAACGCGGCGCAAAGTAAAGATACCTCCTGTTATACGGTGGGGGCGAAGGTGCGTCATCCGCGTTTCGGCGACGGCGTGATTACGGCGACGCGCGGCGCGGCGAAAAATTTGATCGTTACCGTCCGTTTTGAAAAAGCGGGGAATAAAGATTTGGCGGCGGCTCTCGCGCCATTGGAGATGATATGAACGACAGAATGCGGGAACTTACGGATATTCTCAACCGTTGGGCTTACGAATATTATGTGCTTGATCAACCAAGCGTCCCCGATCGGGAGTATGATAAGCTTTACGACGAACTGAAAGAACTTGAACGGGAGAGCGGAACGGTTTTGCCGGATTCTCCCACGCGGCGCGTCGGCGGCGAACCGCTGAAAAATTTCGAACGGCATACGCATATCGCGCGCTTGTACAGTCTCGATAAGGCGGTTACGGAAGACGAGCTTTCCGCGTTTATCACTCGCGTCGAAAAGGCGGGTTCTCCGAAATATACCGTGGAATATAAATTCGACGGTCTTACGGTGTGTCTTACTTACGAAAAAGGAGATTTTATTCGCGCAACCACGCGCGGGAACGGAACGGAAGGGGAGGACGTTACCGCGCAGGCGCTTACGATAAAAAGTTTTCCGTTAAAAATATCCTATCAAGGCACGCTCGAAGTGCGGGGCGAAGCGATTATCCGTCTTTCCGAACTCGAACGCTATAACGCGCTTCATCCCGAAGAACCCTTAAAAAACGCGCGCAACGCGGCGGCGGGGGCCGTGCGGAACCTCGATCCGAAAATCACGGCGCTGCGCAATCCCGATATTTTATTTTACGATATCAATTATATGAGCGAAAACCCCGTCCCGTCGCAAGAGGAGGCGATGGCGTTTTTGCGCCGCGAAGGATTTAAAACGTATCCCTACTTTAAGGTTTGTTCGGATATTGACGAGGTGAAAGCTTGTATCGACGAAATCGAAATACAGCGCAAACGGATCGACGTATTGACGGACGGCGCGGTCGTAAAGGTGAACGAAGAAGCCGTGCGGGCGCGGATGGGATATACCGATAAATTCCCCCGTTGGGCGATTGCGTTTAAATTCGAAGCGGAAGAAGCGGAAACGACGGTAAAAGAAGTATTTTGGCAGGTGGGCAGAACCGGAAAGCTCACGCCGCTCGCCCTTGTGGAACCCGTCGAGCTTGCGGGGGCGACGGTGCGTCGGGCTACGCTGAATAATTACGGCGATCTTACCCGCAAAGACGTTAAATTGAATTCGCGCGTGCTGATTCGCCGTTCCAACGAGGTGATTCCCGAAATCTTAGGCGCAGTGTCTCATACGGACGGGAGCGTACCCGTTGAAAAACCGACGGTTTGTCCCTATTGCGGGGCTTCCGTGAAAGAGGTCGGCGCGAATCTTTTCTGTTCTAACGAGAATTGCCCGCCCCGCGTCGTGCAAAAACTCACGCACTATTGTTCGAAAAACGCCGCGGACGTGGAGGGAATGTCCGAATCTACGTTAAAATTATTATATGAAAAACGCGGCGTAAAAAATTTTTCCGATTTATACGCGCTTACGGAAGAGAGCTTCCGCGAGGATACGGGACGGTTTATCGAAGGATTTAAAGAGAAAAAGACGGAGAATTTGCTCCGAGCCGTCGAAAACAGCAAACGGATTCCGCTCGACCGTTTTATATACGCGCTCGGGATCGGCGGAATCGGCAGGGTTGCGGCGCGCGATTTGGCGCAGTTCGGCAGTATCGAGTCGGTTGCGGCGCTCACGTTTGAAGATTTAATCGCGCTTGAAAACGTCGGCGAAATCACCGCGAACGGCATTCTTTCCTATTTTTCTTCGGAAGAAAACAGAGCGGAGATCGCGCGGTTATACGCGGCGGGCGTTACGCCTTTTGTCAAAGAGCGGAAAACGGGCGGCGCGTTCGCAGGCGAAAACGTGGTGCTTACGGGTGGTCTTGCTTCTATGTCCCGTCCGCAGGCGCAAAAATTAATCGAGGCGGCGGGCGGCGTATGCCAAAGCGCGGTGACGGGCAAGACGACGCTTGTGATCGCGGGAGAAAAAGCGGGCGGAAAACTTGATAAGGCGAAAAAAGCGGGGATTCCCGTTCTTTCGGAAGAGGAATTTTTAAGTCGCTTGCAAAATTTGTAATAATCGGGGAAAATCATCGGCGCTCTTGATTCGCGATCGGAGCCGCGTTTTTCCGTTCCGAATGCGTTTTCGATCAAGGGGATCAAACGCATTTGTTTGAAAGCGACCGCGTCTTAGGCTTTGATTGAGGGTACCTTTCTCGTTCGTTTCGGTGCGGCGGAGATTGTTCTTGCGTTTAGTTAAATACGAATTTCTTTATGGGGCGGAGGTTTCCGCCCTTTTTGTCGAAAAAAGCAAAAACAAAATGTAGCGTAAATCGTTTGCGAATAACCGCAAGATATGGTATAATATAGTTGAAGTTTTGTACTATTTGCGAGGAAATCATGACGGATAAGAAATACGACGCGGGCGATATTACCATTCTGGAAGGATTGGACGCCGTTCGTTTGCGTCCCGGTATGTATATCGGCTCTACCGGACAAAGAGGATTGCATCATATTCTTTGGGAGATCGTCGATAATGCGATCGACGAAGCGGCGAACGGTTATGCCGATAAAATCGAAGTCGTTTTGCATAAAGACGGCAGCGCTTCCGTCGAGGATAACGGTCGGGGAATTCCTACCGATATCCACCCGAAAATGAAGGTTTCGGGCGTGCAAGTGGTGTTTACGCAGCTGCACGCGGGAGGAAAATTCGACGAACACAATTACGCTTATTCGGGCGGATTACACGGCGTAGGCGCGTCCGTTACCAACGCTCTGTCGAAATGGCTGAACGTGGAAGTGTATCAAGGCGGTTACGTCTGGCAGATGGGCTTCCATTCCTATTACGATCCCAAAAAGAAAAAAACGGAATCGGGCATTCCCGTCGCTCCGCTTGAAAATACCAAAATCAAGACAAAAAAACACGGCACGCGCGTACATTTTTTGCCCGACGATTCGGTTTTTTCGACTACGGAGTTCGTTCTTTCTACCGTCTCCAACCGTTTGAACGAACTTGCGTTTTTAAACAAGGGGCTTACGATCACGCTCACCGACGAACGGATTACGCAGAACGAATATAAAAACGCGTCCGGCGACGAAAAAGACGAAGAGGAAGCGCTTGTTCAGCTCGATCTTGCGGGCGCTATGCAGCCTTACAGCGTGACGTTCCGTTATGACGGCGGTATCTCCGATTTCGTAAAATCGTTAAACGACGGCAAAAATCCGCTTTATTCCAAACCGTTGTATTACAAAACGGTAAAGGACGATATCGTTATCGAATACGCCATTCAGCACAACGGAGATTATTCGGAAAATTTATTTTCCTTTGTCAACAACATTCCCACCCCGGAAGGAGGTTTTCACGAAATCGGCTTCCGCGGCGGCATTACGCGTATGCTCAACGATTACGCGCGGGATAACAAACTGATCAAAGAAAAGGACGCGAACTTTTTAGGAGATGATTTCCGCGAAGGATTAACGGCGGTGCTTTCCATTAAAATGAAGAACGTGCAATTCGAAGGGCAAACCAAAACCAAACTCGGCAATCCCGAAGTGCGTTCTCCCGTGGAAAACGCGGTCGTGGAGGGGCTGCGCGCGCTTGCGGGGCAAAACGGTTATAAAAAGGCGTTCGAAGAAATCGTCAAAAAGGCGCAGGGCGCGGCAAAGGTGCGTCTTGCGGCGCGGCAGGCAAAGGACAACGCTCGCGCGAAGAACAGCATTGACTCGTTAATGCTTGTCGGCAAGCTCGCCGCTTGCTCGGGCAAAAAGCCCGAACTCAACGAGCTGTTTATTGTCGAGGGCGATTCCGCCGGAGGCACTGCGAAACAGGCGCGCGTAAGACAGTTCCAATCCATACTTCCCTTGCGCGGTAAGCCGCTCAACGTCGAAAAAAAGCGGCTCGACCAAGTGCTCGCCAACGAAGAACTCCGGACGCTTATTTCCGCATTGGGCGCGGGAATCGGGAACGATTTCAATCTCGATAAGCTGAATTATCATAAGGTGATTATTTTGTCCGACGCCGATCAAGACGGATTCCATATCCGTTGCATTCTGTTAACTTTTTTCTTCCGCTATATGCGGCCGCTCGTCAACGCGGGTCACGTATATATCGGTATGCCGCCGCTTTATAAAGTATATAAGCAGAACGGAAGCGCGGAGGAATATGCCTATGACGACAAGGAGTTGCAGGAAAAAATCGAAAAAGTCGGCAAGGGGTATCTCATACAGCGATACAAGGGGCTGGGAGAGATGAGCGCAGAACAGCTTTGGCAGACGACGATGGATCCCGTGCGGCGCAATTTAACGCAAGTAACCATTGAAGACGCGGTTGCCGCGGACAATATGATTACTGTCTTGATGGGAGACAAGGTAGAGGGCAGAAAGGAATTTCTGAATCGAAATGCGAATTTTAACAAGACGGACGCGTTTATGGACAAAGTAAAGCTCAAAAAGGAGGGCGGAAATGAAGAAGAATGAAAAGAAGAAACAAATAGAACCGCAGGGAAATTTGTTTGTAACGCCGCTCGAAGAAGTACTCCCTTCCGCCATGCTTCCTTATGCGGAGTTCGTCATCATGGATCGCGCTCTTCCCCGTGTGGAGGACGGTTTAAAGCCCGTTCAGCGGCGGATTTTGTATACCATGAACGAGATGGGGCTGACGCCCGATAAACCGCACAAAAAATCGGCGAGAATCGTCGGCGATTGCATGGGTAAATATCACCCGCACGGCGATTCCTCCGTCTACGACGCAATGGTGCGCATGGCGCAGGATTTCAATATGGGCAGAACGCTCGTGAACGGACACGGTAATTTCGGTTCGGTAGACGGCGACCCTGCCGCGGCAATGCGTTATACGGAAGCGAGAATGGAGCCGCTTGCGTTGGAACTTTTACGCGATCTCGATAAGGATACCGTATCTTTTTCGCTGAATTTCGACGATTCTCTCAAAGAACCGGATATGCTTCCGGGAAGGTTTCCCAATCTGCTCGTCAACGGCGCGTCCGGTATTGCGGTGGGGCTTGCTACGAATATTCCGCCGCACAATTTGGCGGAAGCGATCGACGGCGTCGTCGCTTATATTGACAATCCCAAAATAAAGCTCGAAGAGATGATGAAATATATTCCCGCTCCCGATTTTCCCACGGGCGGATACATCATTGCCAATGAACTCAAAGAGGCCTACAAGACGGGAAAGGGAAAGATCACCCTGCGCGCAAAGATTCGCGTCGAGGCGGGCGAAGGGGACAAAAAAAATATTGTCATTACAGAGCTTCCTTACCAAGTGAACAAAGCCAATCTCATGCGCAGAATAGCCGAACTCAAAGAGGAGAAGAAAGAGGAGTTCGCTTGCATAACGCGCGTAACGGATGAAAGCGACCGTGTAGGAATGCGCGCCGTCGTTGAAGTGCGTAAGGACGCGGATATCCCCGAAATCTTGAAAAAACTTTATAAATATACCGATTTAGAGACGACGTTCGGTATGAATATGGTCGCAATCGCGGGCGGCAAACCGGCGCTGCTAGGGTTGATCGAAATTATTTCGTATTATGTAAACTATCAGCGCGAAGTCATACTCCGCCGTACGAAATTCGATCTCAACCAAGCGAAAGAACGCTGTCATATTTTGGAGGGCTTGATCATCGCCGTACGTAACATCGACGAGGTGATCAAAATCATCAAGAACGCCGATTCGACTCCGGATGCGCGCGAAAAGCTGCGCAAACGGTTTGAGCTTTCCGAACGGCAGGCGCAGGCGATACTCGATTTGAGATTGGCTCGCCTAACCAAGCTCGAAGTATTCAAGCTGGAAGAGGAGCTGAAACAGCTGAGAGAGCTGATAAAAAAATTGACTGCGATCGTCGGCAGTACGAAGCTTCAACTCCAAGTGGTGAAAGAAGAAATTCTTGAAATCAAGAAGAAATATAAAACGCCCCGTAAATCCGTTCTCGTAGAATCGCCCGCGGAGGCGGACGCCGAGCGTGCGGATATCCGCGAGCCGGGCGTTAAAAGTTTGCTGTGCATTTCGGCGGCGGGTACCTTGAAATGTATCAGCGAGAAGAATCTCGCCGCTTCCAACAAAACCGTCGGCGAAAAAACGAGATCTTCCGCAATTCTCAAAACGTATTGCAATATTCTTTCGGATGCGGACGCGTTCGTGTTTACCGATCGCGGAAACTGTTATTTGATCAATGCGGGAGATTGTATCTGTAAATTCGGCGAGAGCGGTTACGAGCTAACCGATTTGAACGAGGACGCGGAAAACGAAACGCCTGTCGCTGTGTTCCCCGCCGATCAGTCGGAGGGGTACGCGCTGTTTGTCACGCAAAACGGAATGTTGAAAAAGACGGCATGGAGCGAATACGTCTCCGTCAACAAGCCCGTATTTCAAGCGTTGCGCCTAAACGAAGGGGATCGCGTTATCGCCGTTCAGACGGATATCGACGACGATACGGAAACGGTATTCTTCGTTACGGAAAAAGGAATGTGTTTGAACGCGAAAAAGGATGAAATTCCCGTGCAGGGCAGGATTGCAGGCGGCGTTAAGGGGATGAGTTTGAAAGAGGGAGACAAAGTGATTTTCGCTTCCCAAATTAATTGGGAAGGGGAGATTGTAACGGCGATTTCGGGCGGAAGATTCAAACGCGTGATCGCGTCCCAAATCGATCCGTTGAAACGTGCGTGCAAGGGCGTGCGGATCGCCGCGCTCAAAGAGGACGAAAGGATTCTGTTCGCCGATTACGTTACCGTGTCTTATATGCTTGCGCTGAAAACGGAGACGGGATTTATGGAAATTTCCACCGAGGATATCCCCATCGACGTCACCGCAAGCCGCGGTAAGAGTATCAAAGCGGTAACGGAATCTCCCCAAGCCGTTTACGCTTTAAAATACCGTTCTTCGGACGAATAACGTTTTGATTGCTTCGCCGCCGTCGGACGGCAACGCGTATGTAAAACGGGCTTCTCTTTCTCAGCCGAAAAGGGAAGCCCGTCAAGTTTATGCCGGGTTAAGCGATCAGCGCTTTCCAAATTTTTTCGAACTCTTCTTCTTTTTCTACAAGCTCTCTCATCAAAGCGAGAATCTCTTCGTCCGCGCCGTCGCTCAGATCCGAAAGCGTGCTTTTCAGCGCGGTAATGCCCATGACCGTACCTTGCGTCATCATTTCCGCAATGTGCGCGCGGGAATTATCCGTCATCGTACTCATTTTAATACTACTCCACATCATGGCCTTTTTCATGGGTCCCGGATTCTTCAGCTCGATTCCCTTGTCCTTTGCGATGAGCGCGGCTTTCCCGCCGATTCGTTCGTATTCTTCGTGCTGTTTCAAAAGTTCCTCGCGGATATCGCCGTCCTCCGTTTCGGGCAGAATATCTGCAATCGATTGCAAGGCTAATTGACTGTTGCGGTAAATTTCCGCAAGCGCTTCTTCACTTTTTTTTAATTGCATAACGTCTCCTTTATTTTTAATTTGCACGTCCCTCAAGAAAAATATGCAAAGCGCGCGAAAACTGCTTGACTTTTCTTTGCGGGTGTGATAAATTTAACCATGAGCCGCTAAGGACGGGCATCTAAGCGCTTTTTTAAGCCGCCTAAGCATCTTGCGAGACCGGGAAGAGGAGGTAAAAACGTGTACGCAATTATCGAAAACGGCAATAAGCAGTATAAAGTTTCCGAAGGCGACGTGCTGAAAGTTGAAAAACTCAAAGCGGAAGTCGGCGACGAAGTTTCGTTCAACGTTCTCATGTTGGCGGACGAAAACGGCGTAAAAGTAGGAAAGGACGTTGAATCTGCAAAAGTGACCGCGACCGTTCAGGCGCAGGATAAATACAAGAAAATTATTGTATTTAAGTATAAGGCGAAAAAGAACGAGCGTAAAAAGCAAGGTCACCGTCAACCGTTCACCGCGGTGAAGATCGAAAAGATCTCTCTTTAACCGCACCGGGCGATTTGCCCGAAAATATTTTTAAGGAGAAAAAACATGATATTGATCAGTTTATTCGCTCATAAAAAAGGTACCGGTTCCTCCCACAACGGAAGAGACTCCAACGCAAAGCGTCTCGGAGTCAAACGGCAGGACGGGCAGACCGTGCTCGCAGGCAGCATTTTGGTGCGCCAGCGCGGAACGAAGATTCACCCCGGCAACAACGTCGGCATCGGCGGGGACGATACGCTCTTCGCTTTGGCGGACGGCGTCGTGAAATATGAGCGTTTGGGCAGAGACAAAAAACAAGTCAGCGTTTATGCCGCCGAATAAAAGAAAGCGTCGCTTTTAAAGCGGCGCGAAAAAAAACGACGACAACCGCCGCGCATCGGACGCGGCGGTTTTGTCATCATAAAAAAGTTTTAACGTAAAACGCTCTCCACACAGGAGAGCGTTGTTTCGTCAAGGCGCACGTTCACCGTCGCCGAGCCGACGGACGGAGAAAATACGCATTTGCAAAAAATACGCGGGAGAACGGTTTGCATATTATTCGCCCCTTTATACACTAAATTATGGAGAAATCGCTGCATAAATTTTTAAAAATTCTTATTTTTTAGTAATATATTGCTTGACAGAGCCGGAAAAATATGTTAAAATACAAATAAAGTTTAACTCATGTAAGATTTAATATAATAATGAAGCGAGGTATAAAAAATGAGCAGAACGAGGAAATTTGCCGTTGGCGTTTTAAGCATGATTTTGGCGCTTTTTACTGGCGTCGTCGCCCTTGGGGCGGCGATACCCGAGGAGGACGACGCCACAGAGGCGAGCGCCGTTTACTATTTCAGCGATTCCGAACCGATTTTGACGGAAGAGGAGATAAGAAACGATATTTTAAACGTGGCGTGCGACGAGCTTATATCCGACGGATTGAGCATTATAACCGACGCTCAATTAAGAAAATTGTACGAAAACGA
>CAYZTP010000010.1:22071-24478 GCA_964481555.1 uncultured Clostridia bacterium
CCGACGGATTGAGCATTATAACCGACGCTCAATTAAGAAAATTGTACGAAAACGAAGAATATGCGGGTGTGCACGACGAGGAATTTTACGAAGATTTCTTTAACGACCACGGCGACGGGGAAGAAGACGAAAACAACGGCGAAAACGAAGAGAAGGAGAATTCGGACGCCGAGGCGCTTTTAAATTTATTAAGGGAACTGCTTTGCCCGTAATTTCAGCGGATAAAAGCGCTGCGTATGCAGCGTAAGCTCCGATGAAGGAGAGAATGAAATAGCGGGAAAATAAAAGGAGGAAGAAAATGAAAAGGGTGTTACGTTATATATTCCTATGCCTTTCGGCGGCGCTGGCGGTATGCGCTTTGGCTGCGTGCGGCAGCGAAGCGCCGTCGGAGGAGCCTGCGGCTACCGCGCCGGTACAGCTTTCCATGCCGACGAATCTGAGAATCGAAGAAGATACGGTGGTATGGGACGAAGTGGCTTACGCTCAATATTATATGGTGGAAAAGGACGGAGAACAAGAGGAAATTGCAGGATCGTTTTACGTATTTTCTACGGGTCTTCGTTCGATCAGCATACGCGTAAAAGCCATAGGCGACGGAACGGCATATTCCGATTCGGAGTGGGCGGAATTCAGCTATGAATGGCCTACGGAAGGGCTTATTTATTTCTTGCTGTCCGACGGGAGCGGGTACCGAGTCGGTACCGCCAACGGCGGTACGGATATGCCGAGTCGCGTGGTAATTCCCGATTATTATAACGGCTTGCCTGTAAAAGAGATCAATCGTAGTGCGTTTAAGCCGCTTTCGTACGGTGATCCCGATCCTGTAACGGGAGAGGGTTGCAACACGGTAACTACAAGCGTGCGACTTCCCGCTTATTTAGAGAAAATCGGAGATTCCGCATTTGAGACTTGCATAATGCTGACGGAACTTGAGCTGCCCGAAACGGTTACGAACATCGGAGATTCCGCATTTGCTTATTGCACAAGGCTGACGGAACTTGAGCTGCCCGAAACGGTTACGGACATCGGGAATTCCGCATTTGCTTATTGCATAAGGCTGGCGGCGATCAAGCTGCCCGAAACGGTTACGTATATCGGGGATTCCGTATTTGCTTCTTGCACAAGGCTGACGGCGATTGAACTGCCCGAAACGGTTACGTATATCGGGAATTCCGCATTTGCTTCTTGCACAAGGCTGACGGCGATCAAGCTGCCCGAAACGGTTACGTATATCGGGAATTCAGCATTCATGGGCTGTAAAAGCTTAACGGCGATTGAGCTGCCCGAAACGGTTACGTATATCGGGGATTATATGTTCTCAGACTGTGCAAGTCTGTTGCAGGTGACAATCCCAAGCTCCGTAACGGTAATCGGTGGGTGTGCGTTCGAATCGTGCGTCAGTTTAACGGAAATCGTTATTCCCGATTGGGTAACGGAAATCGGGAAACGCGCCTTTCAGAATTGCACTTCCTTAAATGGCATTACGCTTGGGTCCGGACTGCAAGTATTAGGCTATCAGGCGTTTGATAATACGGCGTGGTATAATAATCAGCCGGACGGTTTTGTCATGCTTCGGGACGACATTTTGTATTGCTATAAGGGGGAAATGGCGGAAGAAACCCGACTCGATCAATTCCCCGCCGAAATACACTATATTGCCGACTACGCCTTTGCAGACTGCACGGGGCTGATTTCCGTTACGCTGCCCGCAGGCATTCGGTTTTTAGGCGGTGAAATTTTTTCAGGCTGCGAATCGTTGACAGACGCCGTCCTTCCATCCGATATCACGGAAATTCCGAGCGGTATGTTCCATGGATGCAGGAAGCTGAAAAAAATCGTAATCCCGACAGGGGTAACAAAAATCGGAGCCGGCGCTTTCTTCGCTTGTAAGGCGCTCACGGAGATTCAACTGCCCTCCTCGCTTGAAGAGATCGGGGATCACGCCTTTTATGGTTGTCGTGCGCTTACGAACATTGAAATTCCCGATTCGGTAACCTCGATCGGAGGGTATGCGTTTTACGGCTGTACGTCGCTGCAAAGCGTCGTTCTTCCCGATTCGGTAACCTCGATCGGCGAAGCTGCTTTCAGAGGCTGTACGTCGCTGCAAAGCATCGTTCTTCCCGATTCGGTAACCTCGGTCGGAGATAGCCTGTTTAACGGCTGTACGTCGCTGCAAAGCGTCGTTCTTCCCGATTCGGTAATCTCGATCGGAGAGTATGCTTTCAGAGGCTGTACGTCGCTGCAAAGCATCGTTCTTCCCGATTCGGTAACCTCGATCGGACGGTATGCGTTTAACGATTGTACGTCGCTGCAAAGCATCGTTTTTCCCGATTCGGTAACCTCGATCGGACAGTATGCGTTTAACGATTGTACGTCGCTGCAAAGCATCGTTTTTCCCGATTCGGTA
>CAYZTP010000010.1:24578-32173 GCA_964481555.1 uncultured Clostridia bacterium
ACCTCGATCGGACAGTATGCGTTTAACGATTGTACGTCGCTGCAAAGCATCGTTCTTCCCGATTCGGTAACCTCGATTGCAAAGAACTCTTTTAACTCGTGTGAAAACTTGAGCGAAATTTATTATTCGGGAACGCAGGCGCAGTGGGAAAGCACGTATGCGCAGTATCCGTCTTTCGCAAGCGTTCGGGTGTATTTCTATTCCGAAGAGGAGCCGGCTCTCAACGAAGAGGGAACGGATTACGACGGCGCTTATTGGCGATACGTAGACGGAGAGATCGTCGTGTGGAGCAAAGACGCCGAATAGCTTACAAAATTCAAAAATAAAAAAACGGGAGTTTTCCCGTTTTTTTATTTTTCGAAAAAGGAATGCTTTTCAAGACATATTTTGCTTCGTCAAGTACGCTTTTTTTGCATTTTGTATTGCGTCATCCGCCGCGGATTTCGGGGAGGCGTCGGGGAAGATCAACGATTTTACAACGGTTGCCGTAAATCCCGCGTCGGACTGTTCCACGCGGATGAGCGCGCAGCCGTAAACGTTCCCGTACGTGTAGAAATAGACGGAGATCCAATCGTCCTCTTCGCCGAGCCACGAGGAGCTTTTATTGTAAGCGAGCGTAGTCGTGTTCGTATAGCTCTGCGTCTCCTCGTCCCACAGCGTTCCCGTTTCGGTAACGCACACGATTTTTGTGGTGGCAATACCTTTACCCGTCGCGCGCAGTGTGATCAGATTTTCGCTCTGTTCCGCGGCATCCCAACCCGAAAGCTGCACGATGTCGGAACTTAAAGACGATGTTTGGTAGGGATAATAGTTGAACGAATTCGCCATTTTTGCGACCTCTTCTGCGGAGAGCGGTTCCGTCGTCTGAATGTCGAGCGTCATATATCCGTACATGGAGTAGAGCAGCCAGCGGTATTCTCCTTTTCCGTTCAAGGGTTTGACTTTCATTTCGAACGCATACGTCGTGATACCGAAAGCGTTGCTCGTCAGATAATAGAAGTTTACCTCGTCGGAAAGGTAGGAATACTGCTCGTTTTCGGCAAATACAAGTTTCGCCCAGGCGTCGCGGTATCTGCGAACCGATCCCGCTTCCATGATTAAGCTTTCGGAAGAGGAAACCGTCACGCTGTTTAAATCGTAATTCATGGCGTTTATCAATTTTTCGTCTTGATTGTGTGAGGAAAACAGTTTTCCCGCATAGGCGGAATCGAGATTCCCGTACGCCGCATTCTCGTTCGGGTAGATATATAACGTGACGATATCCTTGGCGTTTTCATTTATAAACTGATAATTTTGCGACGCGGTCTCGTATGTTTTGTATCCGTCCGGCAGATTCAGATAGAAATCGTAGTCTTTTCGGTATGATCCTTGTGCGACTGTTCCCTGAACGACGAATTCGCCCTCCTTCGCGGAGGCGTCATAGTCCAATTCGCCGACGGAATTTACGGTCATTTCCCGCAGATCCTTGGGATAGAGCATATCGTACCGCACTTGATAACGCTCGACGGCTTTGTAGCCAAAAATCACGAGAGGGACGGCGATCGCAATGCAAAGGGAAACGGCGGTAACGGCGGTGATGCACGCTCTGATATTAAATTTCTTTTTTACGCGTTTTACCTCTTTCTTTTCTTCTTGTTGCGTATAAGAAGGAATAATGCTCGCCAGCTTTTCTTCCTCCGTAAGCGGCTCGGCAAGCGCTTTTGCCTTTTTTGCGCATTCGGCGCACGTCTTTAAATGATGTTCCACATAGTCCTTGCTTGTTGCGCTCAGCAGCCCTTCGGTGTATAACGGCAGCAGGTCGTTGACTAAGTCGCATTTATTCATATTTTTCCTCCAACTTTTCGATGATTTTTTGTTTAGCGCGGTAGTATGTAACGTATGCCCAATTTTCCGTTTTGCCGTAGACGCGCGCGATCTCTTTGTAGTCCGTCTTGCCGATCACGCGCAGAAAAAATACGCCGCGGTACGGTTCTTCGAGGGAGTTCATGCACAGCAGGATCTCCGTCGCATTCTCCTTGTCCTCGATTTGACCGAAAAAATCTTCGGGCGGGGACGATTTAAATCGTTTCTTTTTTGCGACCTCGGAATAAAACGCATTTTTGGCGATACTGCAACAATAGACCCCGAAATCGCTGTCTCCGCGAAACTTTCCGAAGCTTTTCACGGCGCGGTAAAAAGCTTCGGCGGCTAAGTCTTCCGCGTCCGCTTTGTTCCGCGTGAGCGTTAGGCAAAAGCCGTAAAGCTTCGCGTGATATTTTTCGTACAGCTGTTCGAGTTCTTTCATGGGTATCTTTGTAATTAAGACTGCGTTTTCGCGCAAATCTTACAAATTATTTTTTCGGCTTTGGAGCGCGCGCCGCCTAAACAAAAAAGAGCGGCGTTACAGCCGCTCTTTCCGAAAGATGATTTATATTTTACTGTAACCGTACGAATTGATGAGCGCGTCTATTTTAACGCCCGCACGGCAGAGGGGACAATCCGTTCCCGAATAGGATTTGTACGAGGGGATATCTTCCGTTTTGAAGAGGCGGACGACGGGAACGTCGATCACACCGTGCATATTGATATGTTCTCCGAAATTTCCCCCGAAGACCGTCGCCGCTCCGACGGGCGTTCCTCCGTAGTACCAAATGCCTTCGAGCGCGCCCGAAAGGGTTAACCCCGTGGTCGCCGTCGCGGTCAAAAGCAGCACGCGTTTGCTGCGGATATAAGGAAGGAAATTATCGCGCATGATGATGCGGTCGCCCGAAATTTCCGGAGAAATAACGCCGATATTGTTGTTTACGTTGATTCCCGTACGGGAGAGTTCTTCCGCAAGAAACGCGCCGATCATTTTCGTGCGTTCTAACGTAATGATCGTGTCGATCGGGACGTTCGTAAAACGGGCGGCGAACATTTTTGCCGTTTCCTTTGCGCAGTTGATTTCGGATTTCGCTTTCGTCATGTCGATGCAATGGCTCACATGAGAATGCTGCGTAACGAAATGTCCTTCGATTACGTCGATTACGATATTGCGATTGCCCTTTGCGGACAGTTCTTTGGTTCTTGATTCCATAGCTTCCCCCTTGAAACTGGTATTTTCTATTATTTTAATACAAAAAGCGTTCTTTGTAAAGTACGAAAGAAAAATTTTTTGCGTAAAACATAGAAAAAATTTGCAAAATGCGTTTAACGAAGCGATTTTTACATTATATTAGGAATGGAAAAAGAAATTTACGGCGGTAAACACCATTGAAACAGAACAAAGAGGAAGGAAAGACCGTATCCGAAACGGAAGAGACGGCAAAACAAGAGATTTCTTCCGCAGAGAAAGCGGCGGTAAAACAGGAAATCTCTTCCGCGGAGAAAACGGCGGAGAACGCAGCGGCAAAACAGGAAATCTCTTCCGCGGAAGAAGCGGCGGGAAAAGCCGAACGGGAAGCGCTCGCTGCGGCGGAAGATTATAAGCGTAAATGGTATTCCGTTACTGCGGAATATGAAAATTACCGTAAGCGGACGGCGAGTACCCGGGCGCAGGCGTATGCGGAGGGCAGAGCGGATGTTATCGGGAAACTCTTCCCGATTGCGGATAACCTCGATCGCGCGCTCAAAAGTTGTAACGACGAACAAACGAAAAAGGGGATCGGCATGGTAATCGCAAGCTTTGAAAAAATCCTCGAAGAGGAAAAAATCGAAGCGATTGATCCCGTCGGCGAGGAGTTCGACGCGGAAAAGTGCGAGGCGATTATGGCCGTCGAACCGCAGGAAGGGGAAAAGAGCGGTTGCGTCAAACAGGTATTCTTAAAGGGATACGAACAAAACGGTAAAGTCCTGCGGTTCGCGCAGGTATCGGTGATTAAATAAACATATTTAAGGAAAAGAAAGGAGATTGAATATTATGGCAAAGGTAATCGGAATCGATTTAGGAACAACAAATTCGTGCGTAGCGGTGATGGAGGGCGGCGAGCCGGTCGTCATTGCCAACGCGGAAGGGTCGCGTACAACGCCTTCCGTCGTAGCGTTCCAGAAGGACGGTTCGCGCGTGGTCGGACAGGTGGCAAAGCGTCAAGCGGTTGCCAATCCCGATAAAACGGTGATTTCCATTAAGCGGAAAATGGGTTCGGACTATAAAGTGAAGATCGACGGAAAGTCTTATTCTCCGCAGGAAATTTCCGCAATGATTTTAAGCAAACTCAAAGCGGACGCGGAGGCTTACATTGGCGGCAAGGTGACGGACGCGGTGATCACCTGCCCCGCTTATTTCACCGACGCGCAGCGTCAAGCGACAAAGGACGCGGGGAAAATCGCAGGACTCAATGTGCTTCGTATTATCAACGAGCCGACTGCCGCCGCGCTTTCCTACGGCTTGGATAAAGAGAAAGAGAACAGCAAAGTGATGATTTACGACTTGGGCGGCGGCACGTTCGACGTCTCCATTCTTGAAATTTCCGACGGCGTGTTCGAAGTGCTTGCCACCAACGGGAACAATATGCTCGGCGGCGACGATTTCGATAAGCGCATTATGGATTATATGGTCGAAGAATTCAAGAAGAGCCACGGCGTCGATCTGTCTAAGGACAAGATGGCGATGCAGCGTTTGAAAGAGGCTGCGGAAAAGGCAAAGATCGAGCTTTCCGGCATGAACTCCACTTCCGTATCCCTGCCCTTCATCTCCATGACGGACGCAGGTCCCGCGCACCTCGAAATCGAAATCACCCGTCAGAAGTTTGAAACGCTGATTGCCGACCTCGTGGAAAAGACGGCAGAGCCTATGCGCCTTGCAATGAAAGACGCGGGACTTTCGTACAGCGATATCGATAAAGTAATTCTGGTGGGAGGTTCTACTCGCGTACCCGCAGTCGTAGAGAAAGTGAAGAGTATCACGGGCAAAGAGCCGTTTAAGGGAATCAACCCCGACGAATGCGTCGCGGTAGGCGCGGCGATTCAAGGCGGCGTTTTAACGGGGGAAGTAAAGGACGTGCTTCTGCTCGATGTTATGCCCCTGTCCCTCGGCATCGAAACGTTGGGCGGCGTATTCACTCGATTGATTGACAGAAATACAACCATCCCCGTGAAAAAGAGCCAAGTGTTCTCTACGGCGGCGGATAATCAAACGAGCGTGGAAATCCATATTTTACAGGGCGAACGCGAATTCTGCCGCGACAATAAGACAATGGGCAGATTTATGCTTACGGGCATTGCGCCCGCGCCCCGCGGTATTCCGCAGATCGAAGTCACGTTCGACGTGGATGCAAACGGAATCGTACACGTCGAAGCAAAGGATCTCGGTACGGGTAAGAGTACGGATATCACGATCACGTCGACTACCAACCTTTCGGAAGATGAAATCAATAAGGCGGTGAAAGAAGCCGAACAGTACGCCGAAGAGGATAAAAAGCGTAAGACAAAGGTAGACAGCCGCAATAAGCTCGACGGACTTATTTTCTCGGTAGAGCAGACGATGAAAGAGAGCGGAGACAAACTTTCCGACGAGGACAAAGCGACGTTGCAGTCGGCTGTGGACGAGGCGAAGAAAGATTTGGAATCGGACGACGAAGAGACATATAAATCCGGTTTCGAAAAACTGACCGAAGCCGTCCAGCCCGTATTCCAAAAAATGTATCAGAACGCGCAGGCGGCGGGCGCGCAGGGCGATCCCAACGGGGGTGGAGCCGGCGGCGACGAGGAATTCCACCAATAAGCAAACGACTCAACCATGATCGGCGCGTTGCGCCGCCTTCCCCCGCGAAGCAGGGGGAAGGTTCTTTCTTGCCCGCCGTATGCGGGCGGGAGAGCGACCATCGACAACAGATAGGATAACGATATGGCTGAAAAGAAAAATTATTACGAAATTCTCGGTGTAAACAAAGACGCTTCGGACGAGGAGATTCGGGCGGCGTATAAAAAGCTTGTCAAGCAATACCACCCCGATTTGCATCCCAACGACAAGCTTGCGGCTGAGAAATTTAAAGAAATCAACGAAGCGAACGAAGTGCTTTCGGATAAACAAAAGCGAGCCGCCTATGATTACGAGCAAGCTCATCCCGGTATGGGCGGAATGGGCGGAATGGGCGGCGCGGAAGGATTTTCCGGTTTCGGCGGCTTCGGAGATATTTTCGACAGCATCTTTCAGGGCTTCGGCGGCGGAGCGTCCGTACAACGCGATAAAACGGGCGACGACATCCAGCTTGAAGTGCGGCTCTCCTTTATGGACGCCGCAAAGGGGTGTAAACGCGATATCTCTTATACCCGTAACGAGCCGTGCCCCGCGTGCCGCGGTACGGGCGCGAAAAACGGTACGGCTTATAAAACTTGTTCGAAATGCGGCGGTAAGGGACAGGTGCGTTTTACGCAGGATACCATGTTTGGCAGAACGGTGCGCGTGGGAGCGTGTCCCGATTGCGGCGGCATCGGTAAAATTATCACTGAAAAATGCCCCGATTGCAAGGGCAGAGGGGCGCTGCGCAAAGAGACGAAAGTCACGCTCGATATTCCGGCGGGCGTGGATACGGGTTCTTATATAAAAAAACGCGGTTTCGGGCAAGCGGGCGCGGACGGCGGTGCGGCGGGCGATCTGATCGTCGTATTTCGCGTAGAGCCGCACAAGCTGTTTCAGCGTAAGAATATGGATTTGTATCTTGACTTGCCCATTCCGTTTACGACGGCGGCGCTCGGCGGTACGGTGAAGGTTCCCGATATCGACGACTTATTCGATTATTTTATTCCCGAAGGCACGCAGTCCGGTACGACGTTCACGGTGCGAGGAAAAGGTCTGAAAACGCGCAATGGAACGGGTAATTTGTATCTCCGCGTGTTTGTGGAAGTACCCACCAAGCTCTCCAAAGAACAGAAACGCAAACTGGAAGAAGCTTCTGCCGCCGTCGATGTAAAACAATACGATAAATCGAAAAAATATGCGGATAATGTTTCCGCGCTTTACGGAAAAGATCCCTATTAAAAGAAAAAACGGAGCGTACGCTCCGTTTTTTATAAGCCGCGAACGCAGATTTGCCTTGGACAAAACGGAATAATCTTATCTCAAAAATTGTTTGTTGATTGCGCCGCAACAAGCGAAATGTGCATTTTTACGGCGTCGTTTCGCAAAAGAGCGGCGCTTTTTTATTGCAATTTTGTTGTAAATTGCCGATCGCCGTGGGATACGAAATTTATCGCGCAAAATTTAATATTGCAATCATGCGCTTCGGTTGGCACGCCCTATTTTTTGAAAAATTTTTTACGAAACACTTGACGTTTTTCGGGAGAGGGTGATACAATAAACATATAAGGATCTATTGATGGGGAAAAGAGGTAATTTTATGAAAAGGAAAATTCTATTGGCTACGTTCACGCTTGTAACGCTGTTTGCCTGCGCGTTCGGACTTTCCGCTTGCGGTGAAGAAAAACAGCCAAGCGAAGGACTTAAATACACGCTTTCGGGTGACGAAACCTGTTATATCGTAAGCGGCATAGGAAGTTGCAAGGATAAGGATATCGTGATTCCATCTACATATAATGGTTTGCCCGTAACCGAAATCGGTGATGAGGCGTTCAGTCGTTGCGACTCGCTGACGAGCGTAAACTATAAAAATAGACAGCGAATAAATTTAACCAAAGCG
>CAYZTP010000011.1:0-30582 GCA_964481555.1 uncultured Clostridia bacterium
TTCCGTTTCCTGCGTTTCGCTTGTTTCAGTCGTCTCCTCGTTACGGGAATTTCCGAGATAGGTACCGAAGAATCCGTTAAATCCGCCTTTTTTGTAACCGTCGGACGAACGCGCAAACGTCGTTCCCGAAGATTCCGGCGTTCCTTGTTCGGGCAGCTCGCGTTTCGGATAAGATTTTCTCTCGTTTCGGTCGTACTTTTTGCCGTCGTTCCTTCCGTTACGGTCGTATTTTCCTTTTCCCCGTCCGTAATTCTCTTTTTTGTCATAAGAGCGAAGATTTTTCGGAATAATCACGACAAACCGCGCCGGCTCCTTTCCTTCGCTTTTCGTCGTTACGTCCGGATTGTCGACGAGCGCGGCGTGAATGATTCTGCGCTCATAGGGGTTCATCGGCTCCAAACGCACGCGCTTTCCGAGGCGCACCGCCTTTGCGGCAAGTTTTTCTGCAACGCGTTTCAGCGTCTCTTCGCGCTCTTCCCGATAATTGGCGCAATCTACCACAACGCGCTTATAATCGCGTCTGCCCGTATTCGCAACCGCTCCCGCAAGAATTTGAACCGCGTCTATAATTTCTCCTCTTCTTCCGATCAGTCCTTTCGAAGAAGCGGCGTTTAATTCGATTACGATTTTTTCGTCCTCTTCGGTAAGGGAAACGGCTACGTCCGAAGAGAGAAGCTCGAACAATCCCTCCAAAAACTTAACGGCGCGCTCCCCGTCCGTTTGATTGATTTTTTCCGTAATTTTCACTTGCGCGGGAATTGAACCGAATAACTTTTTCTTTCCTTCTTCCAAAATTTCGATATCGGCGTTCTCACGATCGATTCCAAGTTCGGCAAGTCCTTTTTCTATGGCTTCTTCCACCGTCTTGCCGCTGCTGATTATTTGTTTTTCCATATTGTTTCCTCTTTTCAATATTATTTTTTATTTTTTTTATCTTTCCCGTTCTGCTGCCAAGGAAGCGTGCGAGTATATTTCCGCACGATTTCGGCTTCTTCTTTCTTTTTAAAGATTCTGCCGATAATCAAATTGGATAAGAGCGTTACCAATATACTGATCAGGCTGCTTACCGCAATATAAATAGAGAACGCCGCCGTCCAAGCAAAACCGGTTATGGCATAAATCAACGGCATAACGACCATCATAATTTTCTGCGATCTTGCTCCGTTCCCGTCGACCGTTTGATATTGATCGCTCTCTTTTTGACTTTTCATTGAAAGAAACTGCGAAAGAACCATCAAACCAATGGTAAGAATAATCATGATATAATAGCCGTTCGCCTGTTCCTTTTCTTCCGCAAGATCGGCGGTAAGATATTCGTAATCGCTTTCCGTGAAAATTTCGGAAATGCTTTTTTCCGTACCGTCGACGACGATTTTCTTGCTAAACGAGCTTGTAAACGAACTATAATCTTGAATCGGGTGCTTATAAGAGACGTCCGGAAACCATACGTTCTTAATCCAAAGAAATCCCGGGTTGTTTTGGGTGCGGAACCATTCCGCCGCCGCGGCGGCGCCGATTTCATGGAAATAATTTGCGCAAGCGACGTCTACTTCCGTTCCCGCATCTATTTCGCTTTGGATATGTTCTTTGATTTCCGCATTCTGCTGATTGGTAAACAGTTTCTCCACGTCGATAAAATATTCCGGTTCCGCATTCGTTTCGGAAAGGGCGTACCGATAGTAGATATAGATATCGTCCTCTGTCGATTTCACCTGCATACGGGCAATGTCTCCGTCTACGATCAGCGTATATTCGATATTACCTAAAATATGCGGGTCGCCGTTCTCCCAGCCGGTTACGTCTTGCGGATCATCCGTACCGTTCACCGTATATATCCTTATCGCTTCGTTATAAGAATGAGCCATTTGCTCGTACATCTCAAGATTCGCGTATTGGGAATAGGAATTAAACCCCCAAACCGCCACGATTAAAATGACTAAGGAAATAATCATCGGAAGACAAGCGCCGAACGGATTATACCCGTTCTTTTTTTGCAGCTCCATCATCTTCGTCTGGTAGGTCTGTTTATCGTTCGCGTATATCTTCTGTAATTTTTCCAGATCTTCTTTCATGCCGCGCATGATCAGCGTCTGTTTTCTCATTTTTACGCGTTGATAAACATCGAAAGGAGTAGTAATCGCTTTCAGAATCAACGTAAAAACAACCACGCCGATTCCGACGACGCCGACTCCTTCGATAATGATTTTAACAAATTGACCCAGCCAGTTGAGATCGATATAAAATCCTTCCTGCAAAAACTGGAATCCGACTGCAAGCATATTCATATATTATTTCCAACGATTACAATAGCCATTTTAATTTCGCCCTTCTTTCCGGAGCAGGATCGATTCCTCCCTTGGAAAAGGGATTACAACGCAAAATGCGCCAGCTTCCGAGAATAATCCCAACCAATACGCCGAAATTGTTGATGCACCGCTTGGTATATTCCGAACAAGTAGGAGAATATAAGCAAGTATGACGGGAAAGCTTGCGTTGATAAAATTCGATCATTCGAATACAAACAGCTTTTCCGTAAGGTTTCCACACACAGCGTCGAAGATATCCGCCGTTATTTTTCGTAAGCGTAAAAAAATCAATCTTCAACGAGTTTTTCCTTTTTTAAAATTTTTTCCAAATCGCGCGCAAAAACATGAAAAGAATAACGTTCTTCCGTTTTCGGAATCAGCAAAAACGTACGCGGCGGATTGATTTTTTCGGCATAAAGAGAAAAACTTTCCCTCAACAATCGTTTAATGCGGTTTCTCGTCACGCTGTTTCCGTATTTTTTTCCTACGCAAACCGCCAATCGCGTTTTTTCGGATTTCGAATATACGGCGGTGAGAGAGGATTCGTGTACGCGCTTTCCCGTTTTAAGAATTTTAACGATTTCTTTTGCGTTTTTCAAACGATAATATTTCATTCTCTGCCTTTATGCGGAGAGATGTTTTCTTCCTTTGTTTCTTCTTCTCTTTAAAACTTTTCTTCCTGCCGTCGTAGACATTCTCTTACGAAAACCGTGCACCTTGCTTCTCTGTCTCTTTTTAGGTTGATAAGTTCTTTTCATAATAAGTTTCTCCGATTATTTTTTTTGATTATAAAGAATTTTATTTTTTTCGTCAAGCGTTTCTGACAGGCAAAATCAAATACAAGCTGTCTTTCTTTTCCTTATTTTGCAGAATAAACGGCGAAATCGCACCGTTAAAAGAGAGTACGATTTTCTCTTCTTCCAAAGCGTGCAACGCGTCGAGCAAATATTTCGCGTTCAAAGAAATAGTAAGCTCTTTTCCCGTAATTTCTGCTTTTACGCTCTCCGAAACGTTTCCCGCTTCGGAAGCGGAGTTTATTTTTACGAGATCGTTGTCGATATTTAGCGTTACGAGATTATTTTTATCTCCGCGAATTAAAATAGCGGCGCGCTCCACGCTCTTTATCAGTTCGTCTTTGAAAATCGTTACTTCCGTTGAAAAATTTGCGGGAAGAACGTTTTCTTTACGGATAAAATCGCCCGAGAACAATCTCGATACGATCGTAATCGCTTCGTTCTTCACAAGCAGCATTCCGTTTTGCGTATAAACGGTAATTTCATCCTCGCCGTCCGTAAGCGTGCGCGCGATTTCCACCAACGTCCTTGCCGGACATATAATGCTGATTTCGCCCGTTTTCGCACTGATCTCTGCCGAAGACGCCGCCAAACGATATCCGTCGAGCGCCGTTGCTTCCAACTTTTCCTTGCATTCGATCAAGCACCCCTTCAATATCGGACGGGAATCGTCCTGCGCGCAGCAAAACGTCGTTTCCGAAATAACGCGCTTCAAATCGTTCTTTTTCATCACGAAGTAATTATCGCCGATTTCCAAATTGATTTTCGGAAAATCTTCGGCGGAAAGAGACTGCATATACGTTCCCGCGTCTAAATAGCCGATTTCCAAACCCTTTTCCGTCGTTTGAATGGTGATTTCCACGTCCGTCAATTTTCCGATAAAATCAGAAAACAATTTTCCGGGAACGCAGATCTCTCCTTCTTCGAATACTTCCGCTTTCACGCTTTTTTGAATGGTAAGCTCTCCGTCCGTCGCCAATAAAACAACCTCGTCGTTTTTCGCGCTGATCTTGATACATTCCATAATCGGCGCGGTAGTACGAATCGCACAAGCTTTGCTTGTTTTTACCACCGCTTCCGAAAGAGTAAGCCCGTCGCAGATGAATTTCATGATGTTCCTCCCTTAGTTTTATTTTATAAAATAGTTATTTAATAATAATATTAATAAAGAACGGGGAATTGTGGAAAATTCCGTTTGTTTTTTCTATTATAGTCAAAAATGCGGAAAAATTCAAGCAAATTAGCCTATTTTTAAAAAATACTTACGATTTTGATTGGGGAAAAATTTGTGGAAAGAATGTGCGGAATTTGTGGAAAAAGAAAGGTTGTCCACGACGAAAAAATCGAATCACGTTTTTTTATTTTGGGTTTCGGAAAAAAAACAAAAATCGAAAAAGGTTGTCCACAATTTTATCGGAAATGTGGAAAAGAAAAAAACATTTTCACAAAACGGTTGATAACTTATCCGTTTTATGATAAAATAAAAATATGAAATTGTTTTCGGCGGATTTTAAAAAGTACGAAGAACTGATTTTAAAGACGTATCGGGAAAAATTCGATTGTTTTCGTGAAACAATTTTGAAATATAACGAAAAATTTAATTTAACGGCGATTACAAAAGAGAATGAAATCTATTATAAGCATTTTCTCGACAGCGTGGCAGGAGAAAGTTTTTTTCCCGAAGGCGCGAACGTCTGCGAAATCGGTTCGGGAGCGGGTTTTCCGTCCGTTCCTTTAAAATTAGTTCGGGAAGATTTAAAATTTACGCTGATAGAAAGTACGCTTAAAAAATGCGAATTTTTGCGAATTGTAATCGATGAACTTTCTCTTACGAACGTAAGCGTTATCAACGCGCGGGCGGAGGATTTGGGAAAAAAGCAGGAATACAGAGAAAGTTTCGACGTTTGTTGTGCCAGGGCGGTGGCGGCGATGAACGCGCTTGGCGAATATTGTCTGCCGTTATTAAAGACGGGGGGAAAGATGATCGCTTATAAAGGAAATTCCGAAGAGGAATGTAAGCAAGCGGAAAAAGCGATTTCCTTATTGGGCGGAAAAATAGAGGAACGATACCGTTACGATTTACCCCAAGGTATGGGAGAACGTTCGATTGTCGTCATAAAAAAAATAAAAAATACGCCCGCTAAATATCCCCGCGGAAGAGGATTGGAAAGGAGTCGGCCGATTTTATGACGAGAGGCAAAGTATGCGCGCTTACGGGTCATCGTCTTCTTCCCCCTCGTTTTGAAATCAATCAAGTCTACGATTGTTTGGAAACGATGATCGAGGACGATTGTGATTATTTTTTATGCGGTATGGCGCAGGGATTCGATTTGCTCGCTTTGGAATGTTTGATATCTCTCAGACAAAAACACAATTTAATTCTCGAAGCGTGTATTCCGTACGAAGGATACGAAAATAATTTATCCCTTCGCGAACGGCGGCGGTATGCGGAACTTCTCAGCTGGTGCGATAGAAAAACCGTGCTTTTTGAAAAATATCGGAAAGGCTGTTTTTTGGCGCGGGATCGTTATATGGTGGATTGCTGCGACGTCGTTTTGGCATATTGCATCAAAGAAACGGGCGGAACCGCATATACGGTAAATTATGCGAAAAAGAAGAATATCCCTGTGATTTTCGTGGAAAACGGCGGAAATTGAACGAAAAAACGTGAAAAGAAAGAGAAACTGTGGTATTATAATAATATCATAAAAGAACTATTGTGAGAAACCGTAAAAAGAACGTCGGATACTGAAATTTTTTATTAAAAACGGGAAAAAAGGAGGAAAAAATATGGAATGGTTCACAAGCATGAACGTAATCGAACAGGTTTTCTTTTGGATTGCGACGATAGCGACCGTTCTTTTGATCGTGCAGATCATTTTATTGGTCGTTGCGTTTGCGGGCGGAACAGATATCGACGGCGACGGGGATTTGGATATAAACGACGGCGATATGGATACCGACGGCGGACTTTCTCTGTTTACGGTAAAGAGCATAACGGCGTTTTTCGCGCTTGGCGGATGGTGCGGTTTTGCCGCCGCCACTTTTATGGAAGATAATTTGTGGGCGCCGATCCTCATCTCCGTATTAACGGGCGCAGTCGCGTTGGTCGGCGTTGCGTTTGCTATGCGCGCGATTTCGAAATTGCAATGTTCCGGCAATCTCGTTCCGGAAAAACTAATCGGAATGGCGGCGACGGTGTACGTCTCCATTCCCGCGTCCCGAAAAGGGAGAGGAAAAATTACGCTCACCGCGCAAGGAAAATTTATGGAAATCGACGCGGTGACGGACGAAACAGAAAAGCTTTCTACCGACGAACAGGTAACGATTCTTTCCTATGCAGATGATTTCGCGGTCGTGGAAAGAACGAAAATATAAAAAATTAAAATAGGAGAAAATCATATTATGCCTCCCGCTATCGTAGCAATTATTGTTGTTTTGGTGTTGATTATCGTTATGATTATACTCACCGTTGCCGTGAGATATAAGACCTGTCCGCCCGACAAAATTATGATTATTTACGGTAAAATCAAACCCAATGCGGACGGAACTTACCGCAGCGCGAAGTGTATTCACGGAGGAGCGGCTTTCGTAAAACCGTTCATTCAGAAATATACGTTTATGGATTTAACGCCTCTTTCCATTTCGGTGGATTTAAAAAGCGCGCTGAGTAAACAAAATATCCGGATCGACGTGCCCAGTATTTTCACCGTCGGAATATCTACCGATGCAGGCGTGATGCAAAACGCCGCGGAACGTTTAAGAATGTTGACGCTCAACCAAGTTTCCGATTTGGCGAGGGATATCATCTTCGGTCAGCTCCGTCTCGTGATCGCAACGATGAACATCGAGGAAATCAACTCGGACAGAGATAAGTTTTTGGAAGCCATTTCTCGCAACGTGGAAGGGGAACTCAAAAAAGTCGGTCTGCGCTTGATTAACGTGAACGTAACGGATATTTCGGACGAATCCGGTTATATTACCGCGCTTGGAAAAGAAGCGGCGGCAAAAGCGATCAACGACGCGAAAGTTTCCGTTGCGGAAGAGGATAAGAAAGGTTCCATCGGCGAAGCAAACGCAAAAATGGAACAGCGGATCCGCGTAGCCGAAGCGGAATCCGCCGCAATCGAAGGCGAAAATAAGGCGAAAGCGGAAATTTCCCGTTCTAAAGCGGTTTTACGCGAAAAAGAAGCGGAAGCTTTAAAACTTGCCGTCACCGCGGAAAAAGTACAGGCGGCGAAAGCGCTCGAAGAAAGCTATTCCGCGGAAGAAAAAGCGGAGCTTTCACGTGCGGCGCGCGAAAAGGCGACCAAGGAAGCGGACGTGATTATCGCGGCGGATATCGAAAAGAGAAAGCTCGAAATCGAAGCGGAAGCGGTTGCCGAACAGGCGAGAAGAAAAGCGCAGGGTGAAGCGGACGCGATTTTTGCAAAAATGGACGCGGAAGCGCGCGGACAAAGGGAAAAGCTTGTAAAGCAAGCCGAAGGAATGGACGCGCTCGTAAAAAGCGCGGGTACGTCGGAAGAGGCGGTTCGTCTGCTGATTGCCGATAAGCTTGAAGCGATCGTCGCAGAACAAGTAAAGGCGATCGCAGGCGTGAAGATCGATAAAGTTACCGTTTGGGACGGCGGCAATACGGCCGACGGAAAAACCGCTACCGCAAACTTTCTTTCGGGACTGTTAAAAAGTTTGCCCCCGCTTGAAGATATCTACAACATGGCGGGACTGTCTCTTCCCAAAGCGGTGGCGCCGCAAAAGACGGACGCCGAAGGGGATACGGAAGAGGAATAAAATTCCCGCAGGTTTTCCGTAGTTTTCATAGGCGTGAAGCCGAAAATAATGAAAAGACGTAGCGAAAGTTACGCCTTTTTCTATTGTCTTTTATTGCGGGAAAACGCGGCTGCGCTATTCCTTTTAAAAAAGTTTATTGCAATTTTGTTTTCAGTAGGATATAATGGCTGTACGAGAAACAAATTTCAACGAATCGTGAGTAAAATGAACGCTTAATCCGTTTCATATATAGGAGACTCTTTATGAAAAAGTTTATAACAGCTGTTTTCGCCGTTCTATCGAGTTGCATTCTTCTTTTTTCGTCGGTCGGTTGTTCGGACGAGATTTCTTCTATTACGGACGTCGAATGGTATTCGGATATGCGGAAACAAACGGATAAAATAGACGTTGATTTTGATAACGACACGCAAGAGATATTTAAGTTTTCCATAACCGATGAAGAAGAAATAGAAGAAATTATGGAGATAATATTTTCCGATACTCTTTTAGACCTCGGGAAACAGCTCAAACCCCCCGGAAACAATACCTATATCACGATTTATCAGGGAGAAAAGGCATATAGCTTGAGCGTGCTTTATATCGAGGTAGGCGATAAACTCTACGCTTTTTCCACAAGAGCTTTGTCGAATAAAATATATGCGCTTGCTTCCGCGCAAGGCGCGTTCGATAACGCGGAATAGAAAGATATTTTACAATTTATCGATTAATCGAAAAGATCCGAACTGTCCGCCGACGCAGCATTTTCCGTTGCCACGCACAGGCAAGAATCGGCGTCCGCTATTTTTTTACGTTCCCCGTCTTTCCAATAAAAAATATGTTTTCCGTTGGTGTAATAGAGTCCTTCGTCTTTGCAGAGTGCAAAATCGCACACGCCCGCTTTGATTTCTTCCTTTTTCCCGTCCTTTATTTTTACGAGTTTCCAACTCATGGGAATAAACCCGCAATCCTTATCTTTGAATTTTAAATTACGCTTATATTCCTTTTCCGCTTCGATTCGGTTGCCGTCCACATACAACTTGCGGGAATCGGCGTCTCTGCCTTTTGCGGGATTATCCCCTCCGGACGTCAACGATTTTCCCGTAAACAAAACGACGAACGCTTGCACAAACATTACGATCGCTTGAAAAATACGAACGGGAATGAGCAGCATTTCCAAAAACGGATTTCCGCCTCGTTTTTCTCCTGTGGGGCGGCGGATGCAATACAGCGCGCCGTCTTTCGCCGCCTTTGGTTTTATGTACGAATTTTTCTTATCTGCAAGTATTTCTTCGATTTCCATACTTCTCAAATCGAGCTTGCAAACGCAGGAAGGCGCATATTTCCCCGAAAATTCGCCGTTTGCCGTTCTGCCCACGCCCGCGCTGTCAAAATAAATCAGATTTCGGTCGACGGGCGAAAAAGAAGCGTTCGCGTCGCGGGAATCCCCTCCGGTCAGCGTGCGCAATTCGGAAGTGAGGCAATTTAACGTGCCGATTGCGGAAGTTACGTCGCGTCCCCGTACGGTAACGGCAAGCAAATCGCCGCTTTTTTGAATCGAAAGGATTTCTTCGTCCGAGGACGACAGAATATGTTCTTCCTGCGCTTTTTCCGTTTTGTAATCTTTACGATATACGCCGGAGGAGCCGTTCACCGTAAAAGAATAAACGATATTGTCGCCGTCCCATTGTACGCTGTTGATATAGGCGTCCACTTTTTCCTGCCGCGAACGGTAAACGTCGTAATCCCCGCGGAAGCGCGCGCCCTCGCCGCCGTACTTCCATTCGTCGTTTTTTGTGCGGTTGACCGCGTATTCCTTGTAACGCGTAATATATTCGCTTTCGTAAAGTTTCGTTGTCTCCCCGTCGAAAACGCCTATTTTGTCGCCGTCTGTAAACGCAAGCTTTTCCAT
The DNA here is from genome assembly GCA_964481555.1 of uncultured Clostridia bacterium. GTDB lineage: Bacteria > Bacillota > Clostridia > Christensenellales > Borkfalkiaceae > Gallimonas. The sequence continues at coordinate 9,780 of CAYZTP010000011.1, forward strand.
AATCTTCTCCTTTCCGCACAGTATATCATATTTTTCCGCATTTGTAAAACGCCGAACGTTTTTTAGAAAATTTTATTGGAAAAGCGGGCGTTCGCCCGCTTCCATCTGTCGGTTAAATTTAGTTCAGCACGGTAGAATCGAAATTCAGCGTGTATTGATTTTTCCCGCGATCCTCGGGGAAAAGCGTTCCGCCCGAAACGACGGGGAGCGTAAGCGGATTGATGAGAGCGTCCGCCGTGAGGTTGGTAATCGCCGCGCGCAGATAGGGGAACATCGTTTCGGTAGCGTTGATGGCAAAGATTCGTTTGTCGTCGTCCGTCTGCATATTTTCCACTTCGAACACGCCGACGAAACGCGCTTTTAAATTAAACGGTTTCGGCGATTCTTCCGTGCTTTCGATTTTGCATTCGAGAATCACGATATTGATTTTTTTGTTTTCGTTCGCTTGTCTGATTTGACGGGAGAACATGGGTTTGATTTCAAATTTGGAATCGGGAGCGGCTTTTACGGGATTTACTTTAAAAGAAAGTTCTTCCGCGGTAAGTCCTTTTAAGGAATATTGAATCATAATTTTACCTCTTTTTGGCTTTATTGATAGATACTGCGACTATTATAGCACGAAACGCCGTTTGTGTCAAGAAAAACATTTTCCGAAAAACATTTGCGATTTTTGCTTTGTTTTCAAGTATGTTCGGCGTATATCCTTGACAAATTTTCTTTTTCGGCGTAAGATAAAGATAATTTCAACGGATCGGCATAAAAAGCGGAAGCCGTAAGAGAAATGCGGATCGAATATCTTTCCAAAGGAGAAAATTATGTTTGTAAACGAAACGAAGATTAACGTCGAAACGACGTTGAAAGCCGACTTATATATGAGCAAAATCCAACGCCTTTTGTTTATCGCGGTCATTCCGCCTGTTTTTGTTTTGTTGGGAATCGCGCTCATTTTTGTAGACGCAAGCTGGTTTTTCCCCGTTTTTCTGTTTGTATTCGCCGTAATATCCGCCGTTTTTTTTGCGTTCTTTTATCCCTTGATCTTGCGCAAGCTGATAAAACGCGCCACGGGCGGGAAGGAAAGAGGCGCCGTATATACGTTTCGGGAAGAGGATTTCGATATCGTAACCGAAGATCCCGCGGAAGGAGAGAACGCGCAAGGCGAAAGCTATGCGGCGTGCACGAAATGCGAGGAATATTCCGATATGTGGATTTTGTATCGCAGCAATATGGTTTCCGTACTCTTAAAAGACGGAATGACGGAGGGAACGGAAGAAGATTTTTGCGTGTTTCTTGCAGTGAAATTGGGGAATAAATATCTCGTAAAGGATAAAAACAAAAAAAACAGGTTAAAAAAAGAAAAAAACGCTTAAAAAATAAGAAAAAATTCTCTTTCTTTCGGGGCAGAGAATTTTTTTAAACGTTTTTCGTAAACCTCTTGCAATTTTTACCGAAAAAGACTATAATAAAGAAAAATCCTTGGGAGGAAATTTATGCCCTTAGTAACTACAACCGAAATGTTCAAAAAGGCGTACGCGGGCGGATATGCCGTCGGCGCGTTCAACGTCAACAATATGGAGATGATTCAGGCGATTGTCGAAGCGGCGAACGAATGCCGTTCTCCTGTCATTTTGCAAGTCTCCGCAGGCGCAAGAAAGTACGCAAATCCCGTCTATCTGCGTCACTTGGTGGAAGCCGCCGTCGAAACGACGGATATTCCCATCGCTATGCATCTCGACCACGGCGCGGATTTCGATATCTGCAAAGCTTCTATCGACGGCGGATTTACTTCCGTTATGATCGACGCTTCTTCTAAGCCTTGGGAAGAAAATATCGCGGTCACGAAAGAAGTCGTTCAATACGCGCACGATCACGGCGTCGTCGTCGAAGCGGAACTCGGTAAACTTGCGGGGATCGAGGACGACGTTAAGGTGGCGGCGCACGACGCAATGTTTACGTCTCCCGACGAAGTGGAAGAATTTACGACGCGTACAGGAATCGATTCTCTCGCAATCGCCATCGGCACAAGCCACGGCGCTTATAAGTTCAAACCCGGACAGGATCCGAAACTGCGTATCGATATTCTCGAAGAAGTAGGCAAACGCCTTCCCGGTTTCCCGATCGTACTCCACGGCGCTTCTTCCGTACCGCAGGATCAAGTGGCGGTCGTCAATGAATTCGGCGGATCCATGCCCAACGCGATCGGGATTCCCGAATCCGAACTGAGAAAAGCGGCGAAGCTCGCCGTTTGCAAGATTAATATCGATTCCGATCTCCGCGTTGCGTTCACGGCGGCGGTTCGCAAACACCTTGCGGAAAATCCTTCGCATTTCGATCCCCGTCAATATCTCGGCGACGCGCGCGCCAACATGAAAGAGATGGTCAAGCATAAGATCGTCGACGTTTTGGGTTCGGAAGGCAAAGCTTAACGGTTTTTTACAAAAGAGAAAGAGGGGGACGGGTTCACCGCCCCCTTTGATTTCCGTTCCGGTTGTCGCGAACGGGCGCGCCCGCACAAAAACTTTGATTTTTGTGTTAAAAATACGCTCAATCGGGGAATCATATCAATATTTTGCAAAAGGATTATTATCATGCCTTCGAGTATCACCCATCAGCTTATCGCCGAAGAAACGGCAAAACGTTTGCCGCGGGAACTGAAAGAAACGGTTGACCGTGCGCCCGACGAATATTACCTCGGCTGTCAAGGTCCGGATATGTTCTTTTTTTATCGGATCGGCAGCAAGAAAGAATATAATTTCGGCAAATTTTTGCACCGTTACCGCGTTTTCGATACGTTTGAACATTTTCTGCGCGCTGTAAAGCAAGACGGCTCGGACGCGCGCGTTCCCCGCTTTTGCGACGAGGAAAGAACGCAGGCGTTATCTTATATTCTCGGCTATATCACTCATTATGCGGCGGACAGCGCTTTCCATCCGTTTGTTTATCGTTATCTCGATAAAATGAATTCGGAAAAAATCGTACATCAGCAAATGGAGAACGATTGGGACGTCTATTTTTTGCGCGAATTGAGAGGACGGGAAACGGAAAAGTTTGCGTTCGCATTTTCTTACGAGCCGATCGCGGAGCATAAGACGGTTGCGCGCCTTTACGATTATTTGTCAAAAAGTTTAGAGCGCGACGAAGTAAAAAGGCGCAAATTCGAAAATGGTTTAAAAAATTTTTGCCGTTATCTTAAATTCTTTCACGGGAAATGCTACCGCAGTCAGCGCGGCTGGGCAAAAACGGAAAAAATTTTTCATACGAAAAAGTATCTTTCCGCGCTTTATCCCCGAAAAAACCCCGAACCGTCCTTCTTATACGGAGCGCATTATAAAGAACTTACAAACGGAAAAGGGGAAAACGCGGACGAACTGTTTGCGGCGGCGGTAGCGGAAGCCGTGCGGCTGTGCGAACTTTTTTCCGAAGCGTTGGAAGGGAAACCGCTTGTTCGCGACGACTTTGGCAGAGGGCTTTTGACGGGCGAGGTTTTGTAATCAGGTTTAGGCGGCGTTTTATTTTAAACGATGTGAAATAAGGATATATCCTGCGGAATCTTTTTTAAACGCATAATTAAGCGCCGTAAATTGTATTTATCTTACAATATCATTAATAGTCATAGTTTACAGAGATTGCGGCAATCAGCAATACGAAAAATATAACAATGGACAATCCAAACAGTATGTGACCTGTAATTCTCATTTTCTTATTGTCAATGCCGATAATCCGTAAGACTGAAATAAAAATGCAAACTACGGCAATTGCAAGCGCAAGCCATATTAGAACGGCAAGACCTTCGCGTGCAATTTTATCATAAATGCTGTAATAATAATCAACGTAAGCGCTACCGTAAACAGCGTCGATATCGGCTCCCTCATGAATGATTTTCATAAAATACAGAGGCAGTTGAGGTAATAACAGAACGATTTTTATTATTTCGGGAATACGTTTAGATGTCTTTTTCATAGTGCGTTACATATATATTGCGTTTCATATATATAACGATGAAAAGCACAAATTTACTCACCGAATTTTAAAACCGACTCAATTTCTTAGAAAGGATTTCCCGTAAAATAAAAAATACCGCTTGAATGCGCCGAAAAAGCGCATACTGCGGATATGAAATGGACAACGTTGTTTTGCTGCGCGTATTTAATACTGTTCGGCGTTTTCGCCGCCGTCTACGCGTTTACGGGATTTTCCGTTCTCGAAGCGGTTTGCTTCGGGAATGCAATCGCATACCGCGCCTTGCTGTCGCTTACGGGCGTATGCGCGCTTTGGCTGCTTTTTTGGTTGATCGCGTTTAAACCGACGAAATATTTATCGTAGAGGAACAGTTTTACAAAATATTTTCCAATACCAATTTCGTAAACGGCACGTCCTCCATGAAATCGGCGGGGCGGAAGATTACATGGTTAAATTTCGCATAGTTAAAGATATGCGGCTTTAACAAAATCGGCGTGGGAATATCCAATTCGTCGCAAATATCGGCGAGATAACGGAAAAATTCCGAATAAGTGAATTTATCGTCGCGCTTATAAACGGTTTGTTTTTCGATATGATCTTCTAAAAAAACTTTTGCCCAAATACGAAACATACCTCTATTATACGAAAATTTCGAAAAAAAGCAAATGTATTTGACATTTGGGACGATTTGTGTAAAATAAAATGCAGGGTAAACGCAGACGCCGGCTCGAACGGATTGCTCGTTTTGTGAAAAGCTGCGAAAAAAACCGTTCCGCTTCGCGCAAGTGATTGACAAGTCGGTTTAAAACGGATATAATAGAGCGGTAAAGTGTGGAAGAAATGCCGTGACTGCGGAAATTTGCAGGCAGGGCAGCTTTTCTATATCATATGAAACGATAACGCGCAGGTGCGCGAAAAAGGTTGGTGTTTTATGGTGGATAAATTTTATATGACGCAGGAAGGGTACGAAGCGGCGAAAAAGCAGCTCGAATATCTTCAAACGATCAAACGTGCGGAAATTGTGGAACGGATCGCAGAGGCGAGAAGTCACGGCGATCTTTCCGAAAACGCAGAATACGACGCGGCGCGGAACGAGCAGGCGGCAAACGAAGGGGAGATCGCGGAACTTGATTATAAGGTAAAAAACGCTGTGATTATCGAAGAAAACGAGGATAACTCCGTCGTTCATATCGGCGCAAGCGTGACTGTTCACGATTTTGAATTCGAAGAGGACGTTACTTATTCGATTATGGGCACGACGGAAGTGGACGCGATGAAGAATATAATTTCCAACGAATCGCCCGTAGGCGCGGCGCTGTTGGGCAGGAAGAAAGGCGAAACGGTTACGGTGAAAGCGCCCGAAGGGGAGTACAAATTAAAAATTTTGAAGATCAGTTGAATATGGAAGAATTAAAAAACGAAGCGGCGGAGCAGGAAGCGCTTGCGGAACAGGCGCGTATCCGTCGGGAAAAATTACAGAAGCTTATTTCGGAGGGAAATAATCCTTACGAAAAAACCAAATATGACGTCACCGCGCGTTCGACCGAAATTAAAAACGCTTACGAATCGTTTGAAGGGAAAGAGGTCGGCGTTGCGGGCAGACTGATGAGCCGCCGCGTTATGGGGAAGGCTTCCTTTTCTCATATTTCCGACCGCGACGGGCAAATTCAAATTTATATCACGAGGCAAGACGTGGGCGAGGACGTTTACGCCGCTTATAAAAAGGACTACGATATCGGCGATATCGTGGGGATCAAAGGTTTTGTATTCAAAACGCAAACCGGAGAAGTTACCGTACACGCCACGCATTTGGAGATGCTCTCCAAAGCGCTTTTGCCCTTGCCCGAAAAACACAACGGACTGCAAAACGTGGACATGAAGTATCGTTTGCGTCATATCGATTTGATTATGAACGACGACGTACGCGAGACTTTTTACCGCCGCGCAAAAATCATCAAGAGCATTCGCGATTATTTGGACGGACGCGGTTTTATCGAAGCGGATACGCCCATTCTGCTGCCCCTTGAAATCGGCGCGGACGCCCGTCCTTTTAAGACGCACCACAACGCGCTCGATCTCGATATGTATTTGAGAATCGAAACGGAACTATATCTCAAACGTTTAATCGTCGGCGGGTTCGAAAAGGTTTACGAAATGGGCAGGATTTTCCGCAACGAAGGAATGGACGCTTCGCACAACCCCGAATTTACTTCGGTGGAAATTTATCAAGCGTACGCGGATTATCGCGACGTGATGGACTTTGTCGAGGACATGACGCGATATATCGTGAAAGAAGCGTGCGGAGACACGAAGATCTCCTATCAAGGAATCGAGCTGGATTTCGGTCGCTGGGAGCGTCTTACGATGATCGACGCGGTGAAAAAATATGCGGGCGTCGATTTTTCCGCGATTTCTTCGGACGAAGAAGCGAGGGAAATCGCCCGGGAAAAGGGCGTGGAGATAGAGGAAGGAAAGGACGGAAAGGGGCATATCCTAGCGGCGTTTTTCGACGAATTCGTAGAAAAGAATCTCGTACAGCCTACGTTTATTTACGACTATCCCGTAGAAATTTCTCCGCTTGCAAAGCGCAAGCCGAACGATCCTTCGATGACGGAGCGTTTTGAATATTTCGTCGCGGGCAGAGAGCTAGGCAACGCGTTTTCCGAACTGAACGATCCTATCGATCAAAGAAAACGGATGACCGATCAAGCCGCGAAGAAGCGCGCCGCGGGCGCGAACGCAGAGGTGGACGAGGACTTTTTGAACGCGCTCGAACACGGTATGCCGCCCACGGGAGGTTTGGGCTTCGGCGTGGACAGGCTTGTTATGCTCCTTACGGACAGCGCGAATATCCGCGACGTATTGCTTTTTCCCACGATGAAACCGAAAAAATAAACAATTCACGATCTTGTAAAAGGAGTACGCTTGGACGCTAAAATCACAAAACAGAGATTATCTAATTTTCTTTCTTACGATTGGCTGAAAATTCTGCTCGCCGCCGTTTTGGCTGTCGTTGCGATATGCGTCTTTTTTACGACGGTGCGAACCATGCCTTCGGACAGACAGGTGTTCACCGTTTACGCATACGAACTTTCGGAAGGAGACGACGCGTATTCTTTTTCCGATGATTTATTGGAGAACGATATCTTTTCCTATGAAATTTTACAAACGCAGTACGAAAGCTTGACCCAATCGGCGACGGGGAGTTTGTTCGGCGGTCTGTACAGCGGAGCCACATACGCCACTCGTCTCGTCAACTCGGCAAGAACGGTGATGTTTGTTAACGGGCTGGACGACGCTTCGTCCGCAGGGTACGACGCCGTGAAATCGCTTGTCGGCGTAAATTCGCATTTGACGGGGAACGAAAGAAACGGCTATCTCGATTTTGAAGAGTATCTTTCCGACTGCAAGGCTTATTTAACGGTTTTTTTCGGAGACGATTTTGAAAACGGAACGTTGGACGAAGAGGCGGCGGAAAATTGTTTTTCGGCGCGAAATAACGGCGATAAGCGTTTTCGCAGCGAAGAGCAAAAAGAGACGGGGCTTCTTCAGGAAAAATCGCGGTTGGAACGTTTGCGCGAAGATTATCTCGCCGTAACGGAAGCGTTCGGGAGAGAGAAGCTCTCTTATTCGTCGTTTACGATCGACGAGGACGCCGCGACGGAAGATCAGCCTGCGGGAGAATATGTTTGCGGCGTATCCTTAGGAAAACTCAATACGTTAAGAAACCTGTTTTATTACGAAACGGAAGACGCGGAGAGCGGCGAGACGGAAAAGACCGTTTCGGGCATCGCGATGATTATATTCAATTCGGCCGATCTTTCCGATAAGACCAACGATTTGCGTTACGAAACGATATCCTTTCTTTCCTATCTTTTAAAGACTTACGGGGGATAAAGTGAAGGGAAAAAGCTGCCGCATCGCGCAAATGCTTGCACGGCAAAAACGGCATATTTCATTTCATACGCCGGGGCATAAGCGGGCGGGCTACGATATTACGGAACTGTCCTATTCGGATTGTCTGCTTTCTCCCACGGGAGCGATTAAGGAAGCGGAAACGGAGATTGCGCGGATATTGGGCGCGGACCGAAGTTTTATTTTAACGGACGGCAGCACAAGCGGCGTGTACGCGATGTTACACTGCCTGAAAGCGGCGGGGGCGCAATCGGTCGCGTTCTCCGCTTTTTCCCATAAAAGCGTAAAAGAAGGCTGCCGTCTTATGGGGCTTGTTCCCGTAGAAATCGGAGGGCGCAGGGAGCGCGGCGTACCTATGCAGCCATACGGAGAAGAGATCGAAAGATCGCTTGACAAAGCGGACGCATTGCTTTTGACTTCGCCCGATTATTACGGCAATTTTCCGCCGCTCGCATTTGCGAAAGATGTTTGCGAAAGGCGGAAAAAACTGCTCTTGATAGACGGAGCGCACGGCGCGCATTTGCATTTTTCGCCCGAATATGCGGGAAATTTTGCCCATTTATGGGTGGACGGCGTTCACAAATCGCTGCCCGCGCTCACGCAAGGGGCGGTTGTTTCGGCAAAGGGTGCGGCGGCGGAGCTTTTGGGCGAATCGGTGAACATATTCCGCACGACTTCGCCCTCCTATCCGATTATGGCAAGCGTGGAATATGCGGTAAAATATCCGCGTAACCCCAAAATCGAAGGGCTTGCCGTTCGGACGAAAAAACAACTCGGCGCCTATGAAAACGGCGATTGGAGCAAAATTTTAATTGCGTTCGGCGACCGTTCGGACGAAGCGCAAACATATTTGGAACGTTGCGGAATTTTTCCGGAATTTAACGACGGCAATTATCTTATGTTTTATCTGTCGCCCTGTACGAAAGAACGCGAACTTAAAAAATTAATTCGTTGCGTCAATCGGATTCCGCGCGGCGTCGTAACGGTTCCGCCACGCTTGGAAGGGGGAACGGGAGAGAAGATTGAGCGCGTTCCGCCGGAAAGGGCGGTCGGTCGCGTTTGCGCGGAAGCGTGCGGGTTGTTTCCGCCCTGCGTTCCCCTCGTTTCGGTTGGGGAAAGAATAACGGCGCAGGCGGCGGAACGACTCATGAAAGCGGAGCATACGTTCGGCATGGAAAACGGAATCGCCGTGTTTTTGGAGAAGGAATGAAAGAGCTGTTGCAATCGACAAAGGCATATCGGGCGATGCGCTCCGATTACTTGAACGGGACGCAGGCGCAGGCGGCGCTGGTGATCTTTCCCGACGGAAAATATTTGCGCGTCCTGTTAAAGGAATGCGCGAAAGCGTTTTTCGGAGCGAAAGACGGTTCCCGCGAAGAATCGCTCATTGCAAAAGAGAGCTTTGCAGACTGTCTCTTTTTCCCTTCGGCGGACGGCAAGCTGACGGCGGACGACGCGGCGCGCATTATCGAAGAAAGTTTGCTCAGCCCTATGGAACGGGACAAAAAGCTGTTCGTGCTCGATAATTTTCAAGACGCAACGCCTCTCGTGCAGAATAAATTATTAAAGTTGCTCGAAGAACCGCCCGCAAACGTTTATTTTTTGTTGGGCGCGTCGGCAGAATTCCCCGTCCTTTCCACGGTGAAATCGCGCGTAAAAAAGTACGAAGAAAGTCCTTTCCCCGAAGCGGCGGTAGAAGCAGCGCTCAAACGGAATTATCCCTCGGAGGACGTCGAACGCGCCGCCGCGGCTTGCGGCGGAATCTATTCGGCGGCGGAAGAGCTGCTTGCGGGCGGCGGCGAGGCGTTTCGTTTGGCCGAAGAATTTTTAACGACGAAAAACGCTTCGGAATTTTGCCGTAAAACGGGCGATTATAAAGAAAAACGCGCGTTTTTAAGGGCGCTCACGCTGCTTTTGCGGGATATGCTCTTTTATAAAGAGGGGCAGGGGAAATACGCCGCTTTAAAAAATGCGGAACGTCTTGCGGATAATTATGCCGCGGGCGCGCTGATTGCTTCGATCGGACTGGTATGCGAAGCGGAAAAGCAAATACAATTTAACGCCAATTTCGGGCAGTGTTTGTTCACGCTCGCGCTCGGAATGGAAAAGGAGAGAAAAAAATGGCAAAGGTTGTCGTAATTAAATTTAAAAACAGCTGCAAGCCCTATTACTTCAGCGACGGCGGTTTGGCGCTTGAACAGGGGCAGGGCGTTGTGGTGGAAACTTCGCGCGGGTTGGAATACGGAATCGTGGTCAATCCCGAAAAGGAAACGGAGGAGATTGTTCAGCCGTTGAAACCCGTGATTCGTATTGCGACGGAAAAAGATTTGGAAACGGTGAAGCGCAACGAAGCGCGCCGTCCCGAAGCGATGGCAATTTGCAAGGAAAAGATTGCCGCACGCGGGCTGGAAATGAAGCTTATCGATTGCGAATACGCGTTCGACGGCAACAAAGTGACCTTTTATTTTTCCGCAGAGAACAGAGTGGATTTTCGCGAATTGGTAAAGGATTTGGCGGCGGTTTTCCATATTCGTATCGAATTAAGGCAGGTCGGCGCGCGCGACGAGACGCGTATTCTGGGCGGCGTCGCGCCTTGCGGAAGAGTATGTTGTTGCGCGAGCTGTATGCCCGATTTCCATAAAGTCAGCATTAAGATGGCAAAAAATCAAGGACTTTCGCTCAACCCCGGCAAGATCAGCGGGCTTTGCGGCAGACTGATGTGCTGTCTTGCGTATGAAAACGATTATTACGCCGGCGCTTATAAAAAGATGCCGAAATTGGGCGGCACGGTTGGAACGCCCGAAGGGAAAGGCTCGGTGGTATCCGTCAATATGCTCAGTATGCAAGTCCGCGTAAAAATCGAAAAAGACGGAAATCTGTTCTATCGGGATTTTCCCGTCAACGAGCTTACGTTTAAACGGAGCGCTGAACAAAACGATCCGGAAGACGATGAGGATAAAATTTCGGGGGAATAAAAATTTTTGTAAAAAAAGTCTTTACGAAACAAGAAACTTGTGCTATAATGTGTGAAAGATTTTATGGAGGTGTCATATGGCTCATACGATTACCGACGCTTGCGTTTCTTGCGGAGCCTGCGCGGATACCTGTCCCGTAGGCGCGATCGCCCCCGGCGATGCTACTTATGTTGTCGATCCCGACGTGTGCATCGATTGCGGCGCTTGTGAGGACGGATGCCCTACGGGTGCGATCACTGCAGAATAATCATTCGCAGAAAAAACGGAGGAGCGCGAGTTTTTGCGCTCTTTTCCTTATAATGAAACGCGGACGTAAAACGGGCATGGAAGTTATCGAAGATTTGCTGATCGGCGGATACAAAATCATACAAGATACGAAGCGATACCGTTTCACTTCCGATTCGGTGCTTTTAAGCAGATTTCTGCGGGCGAAACGGGGCGAAACCGTTGCCGATTTCTGTTCGGGCAGCGGAATCGTGGGGTTGCATTTTTTTGCGGAAAACACGGGCGTGAAAAAGGTGGTTCTGTTCGAGCGGGACGCGGAGCTTGCGAAGATGAGTTTTAAGACGGCGGCGTTGAACAATTTGCAGGATATCTTTCTTGTCGAAAACGTTCCGTTACAGGAAATCCCCGCAAGCTATAACGAGGCGTTTTCGTTGATTTTGTGCAATCCGCCCTACGAGCGCGGCGGCTTCGAGTGCGCCGACGAAAACCGCGCGCCCTGTAAAAAAGAGCTGACGCTTACTTTGGGCGAATTGTGTCTCGCCGCAAAGCGTTGTTTAAAATTCGGCGGTCGGTTTGCGCTCGTCCATCGTGCCGACCGATTGGCGGAAATTTTCTGCTCGTTAAAGGAAAACGGTCTCGAACCGAAAAAATTGCAGCTTGTTGCGGGGAAAGAGGGGGCAAAGCCTTACGCGGCGCTTATTTCCGCCGTAAAAGGGGGAAAACCGGGATTGGAAGCGCTGCCCGTTCTTGTAAACCGAAAGGAGAAAAACGCGTGATTTATTTTGTGGCGACGCCTATCGGGAATCTCGGCGATATCACTTTGCGCGCCTTGGAGACGTTGAAAAAAGCGGACGCGATTTTTTGCGAGGATACGCGCCATACGCTGAAATTACTTACGGCGTATCAAATAAAAAAGCCGCTGTTTTCCTGCCATAAATTTAACGAGCGGGAGGCGGCGGGAAAAATCGTCGCGCTTTCGCGGCAAGGGAAAACGGTCTGCGTCGTATCCGACGCGGGGACGCCCGTCGTTTCCGACCCCGGCAATCTCGTTTGCCGTATTTTAAAAGAGGCGGGCGAACGATACACCGTTCTTCCCGGCGCAAGCGCGTTCGTAAGCGCGCTCGTACTGTCTGCGTTTCCCGCAGAGCGGTTTACGTTTATCGGATTTTTGCCCGATAAGGCGGGGGAACGAAAGAAAATTCTCGAACGATATCGTCATGCGCAAGAGACGCTGATTTTCTATTGCGCTCCGCAGGATACCGATAAATATATTGCGGATATGTACGGCGTTTTCGGCGAACGCAAGGCATGCGCCGTGCGCGAGATTACCAAAATTTATGAAGAGAGCGTAGAATTTACTTTGTCCGAAGGGCTTTCGGGAGAAAAACGCGGGGAATATGTGTTGCTCGTAGAAGGGGCGGAGGAAGAAAACCCGCTCAACGCGCTTACCGTTCGGGAACACGTTTTGCATTATATGAACGAAGGAATGGAGAAGAAAGAAGCGTTGAAGCGCGCCGCAAAGGATCGGGGCGTATCCAAAAGCGAATTGTATCAAGAGACGCTCGATTTATAACGTTTGCGGAACAGATAAAAAAATGCGGGAAATTTTCCCGCCGGAGAAGAACTGTGTTGATAAATTTATTTCCGAAGCTTGAAAAAGGGAAAGCCGTGCGCGCGTTGCGGTCGTTTTTCCGCTCGGAATATTATATAGCTCTCGTCGCGCTGTTGATGGTGGTTGCGGAGCTTTGCTCTTTGGAATTATTTGTTTTTTACTGTTATCTGATTTTGGGCGGGACGGGGCTTTTGCTTGCGGACGACGCGCTTCCGCTTGTGCCTATCGCCTGTTATTCGTATATGACGATTTCGGAAAAAAACAATCCCGGCGCTCATTCGGACACGACGATTTTTGCAGATCCCTCTTTCCGCGCGCAGTTTATCGTTATTTTGGCGGTTGCCGCGCTTCTTATCGTTTCCAAACTGATCGTTTCGTTATTCACGCTCAAACGCCGCGGTTCTCCTCGGCTTGCATTGGGTTTTCTGTTGTTGGGGTTCGGTTACGTTCTCGGCGGGTTGTTCAGCGACACTTACTCGTTCCAGACGGCGTTTTTCGGTTTTGTGGAGATTGCGTCTTTGTGCGCGCTGTATTTTTATTTTTACTTTACCGTCGATTGGTCCAAGACGGACGCTTCTTATATTTTAAACGTGTTTTTGCTGCTCGGGTTCGGTATGTTGTTTGAAATCGCGGGGATGTACGGGTTGCCCGGCGTTTTAAAGGACGGAATGGTTTATCGTTCGAATATGAGAACGGGTTGGGGAATCTATAACAACGTGGGCTGTATCATGGCAATGTGCGTGCCTGCGCCCTTCTATTTCGCGATGAAGAAAAGCAACGGTTGGGTCTATACGCTGATCGGATCGGTATTTATGGCGGGCGTTCTCGCTTCGCAAAGCCGCGGTTCTATGCTGTTCGGGGCAGTGGTGTATGTCGCTTGTTTGATTACCGTTATCATATCCATGCGCGGAAAGGAAAGGCGGGGGCAGGTTATATTTCTTGCCGCGGCGGCTTTTATAGCGGCTTTGGCGCTTGTCGCCATGCGGGAGAATATTGCGGATTTTTTCCATTCCGTAATTCAAGACGGCTGGGATGACAGCAATAGGTTTAAAATTTATAGGGACTGTTACGAAGATTTTCTTTCTTCTCCTCTCTTCGGCGTGGGGTTTTATGCCACGAGGGGGTACGGTCATTGGGTTGGATTTATACCTCCGCGCGCGCATAATACCGTGATGCAGCTTTTGGCAAGCGGCGGTTTGTTTGCGTTTTTAAGTTACGTCTTTCACCGTCTGCAAACGATCGAATTGTTGGCGCGGCGTCCTTCGAAAGCAAAGACGACGATCGGTTTATGTATTGCCTCGCTGTTGTTGACCAGTTTGTTGGATTGCCATTTCTTTAATCTCGGACCCGGACTTTTATACGGAACGCTGCTCGTCTTTGCCGAGGGCGACGATTGCAACGCGAAGATCAACGCAGGGGAAAGGCGCTTAGGAGACAGCGCGAAACGTTTACGGACGGCAGATTGTTTCGGATGTCGGTTAACGTAAGCCCATAAAAAACCCCCGCCGTTCGGAGCGGGGGGGGGGGAATTGTTTGTTTTTTGTAAAGATAATTTATTTTCTCCGCGATTATTTTTGTATGATTCGCGAGAGAGAAAACCGTAATTTTACAACAGAAAACAATCAGTCGGCTTTAAAAGGAAGCAAAGCGGCGATACGGGCGCGTTTGATGGCGACGGCAAGTTCTCTTTGGTGCTTTGCGCAGGTACCCGTCATTCTGCGGGGGAGGATTTTACCGCCTTCGGCAATATACTTCCTCAATTTGCTCGTATCTTTATAATCGATTCTCGCTACTTTTTCTTCACAGAACAAGCAAACTTTTTTAAAGTTTTGTTTTTTGAACCCTTTTTTTGCAGGGCGGTCTTTGGCTTCTTTGTGTTCTTTCGCCCGTTCTTCGGCGGGAGCTTTCGCTTCTTCTTCCGCCGCTTCCGTCTCCGTCGCTTCCGTCTCCGTCGTTTCTTCCGTAGTTTCGGGCGCTATTACGGCTTCTTCCGCCGCTTCAACTTGGTTTTCGATTTCCATGATGGTCTCCTTAATGATTTATGACCCGTTTTTCAAAACGGGATGTCTCCGTCGTCGTCAAACGATTGGAGCACGGGCTTTTTGCGGGCGGGCGCGCCCGACGTTGTATTTGCGGCGGGAACGTTGTAGAATTCGTCGCCCGAGGACGTCTTCGCGGTAAGGAATTCCACGTCCTGCGCGATTACGTCCACCGCGGTGCGGCGCACGCCTTGGTTGTCGTCGTAGGTGCGAATTTGAATGCTGCCCGAAACGGCGACCTTATTGCCCTTTTTGGTGTATTTTGCAACAGTATCGGCAAGTCCGCGCCAAGCGGTTACGTTGAAGAAATCCGTTTGTCTTTCTCCGTCGGAACCGGTATAAGATCTGTTTACCGCAATGGCGAAATGACATACGCTTACGCCGCTTGCCGTCTCCGTTAATTCGGGATCGCGCGTTAAATTACCGATTAAAAACACCTTGTTCATAGTATCCTCGCTTTATCAGTTGAGTTTAGTAATCACTCGCCGCAAAACGTCGCTTGAAATTCCCGCGATACGGTCAAGCTCTTTCACAGCGGCTCCTTCCGCAACAAAGGTCATCAGGGCGTAGAACGCGTCTGTTTTAAAGTGAATGGGATAACTCGTTTTTTTCACGCCCCATTTGTCCAGCGCTTCTACCGTTCCGCCCATAGAAGTTACGATGTCGGCGTATTTTTTCAGTTCCGCCTCTCTCGCCTCTTCCGTTAACTCGCTGTTGAGAAGAATGAGCATTTCGTACTTTTGCATACTTTTCACCTCCCGGTCTTTACGGCGTACCGCTAAGGTACGCAAGGTTTTTATTTTATTATTTTACTATATTTCAACGAACAAGTCAACGGATTTTTGAAATTACCGTAAAATTTATTTGCGTTTTACGAAAAAAACGCCTTTTCCGTTGAGTTCGTATTCTCCCGCGCCTTCGATTGCGAGAGAATCTCCTGCCGAAAAAGCGAATTCCCCGCGCGCCCATTTTACGAAGCCTTTTCCTTCGGACACGAAGATGAGATCGTTTGTTTCCGTAAACAATTTGTATCTTCCGCCGCTTTCGATTTTCAGCACGCCGCCGCATTCGCTTTTCAGTCCGCCCTGTACTTTTACGGGATCGCAAAATTCAAGCTCCCGCACATTGATTGTCTCGTCGGTTTTCGATATTTTCATTCTTCGTCTCCGTTCGGAATCGCGGGCGGTTCGGGCGTTACGGCGCGGAAACTGTCGAGTTGCCGTCCGATTACGCTTGTCCGCTTCGAGGCGCTGTCCACGCTATCCTGCGCCTCTTGCAATTTCCGTTTTGTTTTTTCAAGCCCTTCGGCAAATTTTGCGAAATCCACGCGGAATTGTTCGAGCATTTTGGAAAGCTCGCCCGAACGTTTTTCAATCGCCGCCGTGCGGAATCCCGTCTGTAACGTGGAAAGAAGCGCGGCGAAGTTGGTGGGACCGCACACCGTAACCCGTCTCAGTCTTAAAAAGTCGGAAAGTCCCGCCGTTTTCAGCACTTCGGCGTACAAGGCTTCGGACGGCAGATACATGACGGCGAAATCCGTAGTCGCGGGCGGCACGATATATTTGCGCGCGATGGCTTCCGCTTGCATTTTTACCGTGCGTTCGAGTTCTTTCCGCGCCCGTTCTTCTCCGTCTCGGTCGCCCCGTTCGCTTGCCTCGCATAAACGTTCGAAACATTCTACGGGGAATTTGCTGTCCACGGGCAAAAAACAATTTCCGTCTTTTGCGGGCAGCAGTATGGCAAAATCCACTAAGGTATTGTCGAGCGGATTCAGTTTCACGTTTCTGCGGTATTGATCGGGCGCGAGCATCTGTTCCAACAGCGAATCGAGCTGTTCTTCGCCCCAGGTTCCGCGCAATTTGACGTTGGTAAAAACACGCTTGATATCGGCAACGTTGTCCGAAAGCATCTTCATTTCTCCTACGCTGCGGTACATATTTTCCAGTCGCTCGGAAATGCGCGCGTAGCTTTCGGATAGTCTTCCGTCGAGAGACGAGGTAAGTTTTTCGTCTACCGTGCGGCGAATGATTTCCAAATGATTGGCGTTGGTTTCCACAATATACTTGATATCGTCGGTCAATCTGTTTTGGACGGAGACGAGCCTTGCTTCCGTAGATCTGCTTAAATTTTCCGTCGTACGCGCGTTATATTCGGCAAGCGCGCCGATATTTTCCGTTTTTTGCTCTAAACGCCGCAACGCGTCTCTTGTTTCCTTGTTGTCGCCCGCGCCGCCCGTGTTTTTGCGGAAAAACAGCGCGACAAGCATGACGATACACACGACGTTGAGAATAATCGAAATAATCGCTAAAATGGTTTCCATTCAATTTTCCTCCGTATAATGTTTTTTCGCGTATTGCAATAAAAATCGTTTTTGATTCAGCGCGCCGTTTTGCGCGCAGAACTGCAACAGTTCGCGCAAAACAAAAGCCGTGTTTTGGGCTTCTACGCCCGCTTGTTGCAAATCTTTTCCGTTTACGGCAAGTTCGCCAAGCGTGCAGGGCGCGCCCTCCTGCCGCATACGATTTAAAACGTTGCGCCATTTGACGAGAACGGGTGCGACGGATAGATCGTCTTTACAGGCGGAATAGTCCGCCTGTTTGAGCGCGAGAAGTTTTTCGAGCCAAGGGTAGAGCGCGATAATTTCTTTGCGGATCTTACTCTCTTTCATTTGCAGATTATAATCGCGCATATGGTATAAAACGAGCGCTTCCGTCTCTTCCGTCAATTTTTTAGGCGCTTTCAGCCGCGTAAGAATTTCCCGCGCCAGTTTTGCGCCTTCCTGCGGATGCATATGGAAATTTCCGTCCCGAAGATAGCAAAAAGGTTTTCCTACGTCGTGCAGGAGCGCGGCGAAACGGATTGCGGGCGGAGCGTAAAGCACGCAGCGGAAGGAATGTTCCAATACGTCGTGATCGTGAAAATCGCTCCGTTGCGTCATTTTGTCGCCCAAGGCGAGTTCGGGCAGAATTTCGCCCAAAACGCCCGTCTCGTGCAAAATTTTCAGTCCCAGATACGGTCCTTTTCGGATTCCGTGTTTTTTATCGGCGGTCAACAGCAGGCAAAGTTCGTTAAAAATGCGTTCGGGCGCGATATCCCGAATGAGCCGGCAATTGGCTTTTGCGCCCGCGGCGCATTCTTCGTCGGGCGAAAACCCGGTCTGCGCGGCAAGCCGCGCCAGCCTCATCAAACGCAAGCCGTCCTCGCCGAATACCTTTTGCGCGGGAGCGACGGTTCGGAATATCCGGCGTTCGATATCGGGAATGCCGCCCAACGGGTCGCAAAACTCATCGCGCTTGACGTCGTAATAGACGGCGTTTGCGCAAAAATCCCGCCGACGGGCGTCGCATAGGATATCGCGCGTGAACGTAATCTCGCTCGGCGTATGAACGCCCCGCACATACCGATCGGATCGGAACCGTGTAAATTCGTAACCGACGCCGTTCGCGTCTTTCAGCTTGATTGTTCCCGTATTGCGGTAAACGGCGTTTACCGTAAAACCGCAGACTTCGGCGGCGGATAGGAGCGTTTCTTCGTCGCAGGGCGAGCAGATATCCCAATCGGTTTGATCGAGCGGGTATCCGCAGAGAAAATCGCGCACGCTCCCCCCTATAATATAGAGAGAATCATGACAGACGTCCGCCAATTTTAATAAATGTTCGGGCAAAAAGCGCCGCATAGCGTCTCCAAATAAATTTTTATGAAAACAGTATAACAAATTCCGAAAAAAATTGCAATTCTCCGAAAGATATTGTATAATGTTTCTGAAAAATTTGCGTTTTTGAAACATTTACGAGAGAGAAGAACTATGCTACACTTAATCACCAATCCATTAAAGAAGAAAGGGAAAAAACTGTTAGGCGTTATCGAACGAAGATTAAACGAGCGCGGTACGCCCTATGCCGTTCACATAACGCAGTCGAAAGGGGGCGGAAGAGAGATTGCGCGCGAACTGACGGAAGCGGGGGAGACGGAGCTGATCGTTATCGGCGGAGACGGTTCTCTCAACGACGTTCTTACGGGCATCGCAGATCCTTCCCGCTGCGTTCTCGGATTAATTCCCGCGGGGACGGGCAACGATTTTGCGGCTGCGGCAAAGATTCCTTACGGCGAAAAAGCGCTCGATTTGATTTTAAACGGCACGCCCGAATATGTGGATTTTATCGATTTTTCGGACGGCAGAAGAAGTTTGAATATCGCGGGGATCGGGATCGACGTCGATATTTTAGAACGCTGTGAGAGAATGAAGCGGTTGCGCGGGGTGAAGAGCAAATATTTTTTCAGTCTGATCGCTTCCCTTTGCAAATACCGCGGCTTCCGCATTTCCATTACGGTGAACGGCGAGACGACAGAACACAACGCGCTGATAGCGGCGGTTTGCAACGGCAGACAGTTGGGCGGAGGAATTCCGCTGTGCCCTTCCGCAGACATTGCGGACGGAAAACTCGAATTGGTTGTGGCGGATAATCCTCCAAAACGCCGTCAGCTGATCGGCGCCTTGTTCAAGCTCATGCGAGGAAAGTTATTTTCACTCTCGTTTACCCATCATGTTTTTTGCGAACGCGCGGTCATAAGACCCGTTCGTCCCTGCTGCGCGCAATATGACGGCGAATTATATCAAACGGAGGCGCTGGACGCAACGCTCGTTCACGGGCAATTAAAAATGTTCTATCATGGTAAATCTGTATAAAAATATATTAAACAGCATTCCGACGGCGGCGGTCGTCGTCGATAAAAACTTTAAAGTGCGTTATACCAACCGCGCGTTCCGCGATTATTTTCCCTCTTCGCGCGGAAAAGGTTCGCTCAAAGAGACCATCCGCTGCGGAGAAACGGGAGAATGCGGGAAAGCCGAAAAATGCGCTTTTTGTCCGCTGCGGAATTTGTTTGCGGACGCCGCCAAAAACGGCGGGCTTGCGTTTCGTCGTTTGGCGCTGCGCAGCCCTTCGGGAGAAAACGTGCCGCTTACAATTAAAGTTCAGCCGATCGGGAAACTGTTTTTGGGCGTTGTGGATAACGCGTACGAAGCGGAAATCGCGCGCGAAATGTATTCCGCACAGGATATTCAACAGCGGCTTTTGCCGCCTGCGAACAGCGGGGACGGCGTGCCTTACCGCTTTATGTTTGAGCCTTGCCGCGAAATCGGCGGGGATTTGCCCGACGTATATGAAGCGGACGGGGAGACGATGGGGCTGCTCGCCGACGTTTCGGGAAAGGGGATTTCGGCAGGAATGCTTTCCGCGTTCGTCAAAGCGGGATGGGACAGAAGCGAAAAATCACCCGCGCGCGCATTGCGCGGACTCAACGCAAAGTTTCAAGAACTCAATTTGGACGAACGGTCGTATGTGACGGCGGCGGCGGTGCGTATCGAGCGGGATACGCGGCGTATCCGTTACTGCGTGGCGGGGCATAACGCGCCGATATTGTTAAAGAGCGGATCGTCTATCAACGAAATCGTAATGAGCGCTCCGCCCGTTTCCACATGGCTGCCCGGATTCGCCTATGAGGACGACGTGATCGATTATTGTACGGGAGATATTCTCGTATTGCTTACCGACGGCGTAACGGAAAGCCGCAACGCGAAAGGCGAACAATTTTCTTTGGAACGGGTAGAAGCGATCTTACAAAAATCGGAGACGGCGGAACGGTTTATCGAGCGGCTGAAAGGGGCGCTTAAAGCGTTTTGCGGTACGTTTAACGACGATCTTACGGCAATCGCGTTCGATTTGTAACAAAAAACCGCGTTGAAACGCGGTTTTTTCTGATATTGCTATAGCAACTTATTCGAGCAAAAGCTTGTTGAAGAGCAACGTCCAAATAGCATCGAGCCAACCGATGATAATTCCGGTAGGAATCGTAACGATGATACAGACGATGAGACGAATCAAGCCTCCCTTTTTCAAGAAAGCCGACCATCTTACGAGAATTTCCACAATGTAGTTGACAAAAGGAATGAGCAACAAAATTACTTGAATGAGCTTGTTTTGCGAATGAAACCACTTATCCATAATCGATCTCCTTATATTTTAAGATACTGTTATTCTACAATAGATTTGCTTTTCTGTCAAGTATTTTCCGAAAAA
>CAYZTP010000012.1:0-19149 GCA_964481555.1 uncultured Clostridia bacterium
GTCTTGTCGAAAGCGCAGTTATACGTTCTCCTATCGCTCGCATACCATTACGGTGTCGGTGAAGGAGCATACGATGATTTTGCTGATAGACGGGAAATTCGGAGACGAATTCGGAGGCTATCGGGTTTGGAGCGCGACGCTGAAAGCGACGGTCGAGAATGCGGAAATCAAAGCGCGCATCCGCCGCAGAGGGTTCTCTTTCGATGTAGAAGTATATGCCGACGGGGAGCGGCTGCCTCTTTTGGGGGTGGGAAAATAAAAATTGGTAAAAATGCGGGACAAAGCCGTATTTTCAAACGTTATCTATATATAGATGCGTTTATTTAAAAAACCGAAAGGAGAAAACATGGAAACTATTTTGGAATGCAGAGGGTTATCGAAATCCTACTCTTCTACGCCTGCATTGATAGGGGTGAACCTAAGCGTGCCGGCGGGCGGCGTAGTCGGTTTGCTCGGTCCCAACGGGAGCGGTAAGACAACGTTTATCAAACTTGCAATGGGAATGTTGCAACCGACGAGCGGAGAAATTTTGATCGACGGCAAAAAGCCGAGTCCTGCGACAAAGGCGATCACGGCGTATTTGCCCGACGCGAATTATCTGTGCGATTGGATGAAGGTGGAACAGCAGATCGATTATTGCGCGGACTTCTTTTCCGATTTCAAGAGAGACAAGGCGCAGGAAATGCTTTCCCGTCTCGGAATTGGAATGAAGCAGAAAATCAAAACGCTTTCTAAGGGCAATAAGGAAAAATTGGGGCTGATCTTGACCATGTCGCGCGACGCGAAACTCTACATTCTCGACGAACCGATCGCGGGTGTGGATCCTGCGGCGCGGGATTTTATCCTCGATATTATCATGTCCCACCGTCCAGAAGGTTCGACGATTTTTCTCTGCACGCATTTGATTGCGGATATCGAACCTATTTTAACGCACGCCGTATTTTTAAATCGCGGTCAGATTGCGCTTGATTCGCCTGTGGATGAAATAAGAGAGAAAGAAGGGAAGAGTCTCGACGAGCTCTTTCGGGAGGTGTTCAAATGGTAGGAAAATTGATGAAACACGAGCTGTACGCTCTATTCCGCGCTTTGCTTTATTTGGGCGCGATCGTACTGGTTTTGGCGATTCTTACTCGTATCGGGATTGCGCTTAACTCCGATCAATTTACGGCGATTACGGCGGCTCTTTTCGTCATCGCGGCAATCGTTATGATCTTTTTTGCTTTGATCGTAAGCGTGCAGCGTTTTTGGTCCTCTCTTTTTACGGGAGAGGGATACATGACTTTTTCTCTTCCCGCTACGCCCACGCAGATTTTAGCGGCAAAGCTTCTTTCCGCGCTGATCGCCATGCTTTTCGGCGTGATTGTCACTCTCGTAGCCGTACTGATTACGGCGTCGGGGTTGCCGTCGGGTGTTTGGGAAGAGTTAACGGAGATTTTCGGGGACTTCTTTGAATATATCGGCTCGTATATTTCCTCCGATCCTTTGGTTGTGGTCGAAGCGGTATTGTACGTCGTTAGCGGGCTTCCCTTAACGATGCTCTTCTTCTATTGTATTATGTCGGTCGGGCAATTATTAACCAAGGGGAGAAAGGGACTCACGTTTGTTATCTTTCTTGCGGCGTATTGGGTAATATCGCTGTTGAACGTACTGTTTTATTCTCCTTTGTTGGAAAATATCTTTTTGGGTGCAGGGGTCCATGCGTATTTGTGGACGGAAATCGTCGTCAATCTTATACTTGACGGCGCAATGTTCTTTTTCGTGCGTTTTATCCTGCTCCATAAAGTGAATTTGATCGTATAAGCGGCGCTATGACGTTTGAAGAATACAGAAAATCAGAAGCTTGGAATAAAGCGAAACGCGCTGCGGAACGGCGGCGAACGAGGCGTAACTCGATCGGAGTATTTCTGATCGGGTTGGATCTATTATTGCTCTTTGCGAGCGTTGCGACTGAGTTCATTCCCGAGTCTTGGTATGAAGGAAACCCTTTGCGGCGCGGCGTGATTTTGGCGTTGACGGCGTTCTTGCTTGCGTTTACGGTTGCACTTTGGGCGTTTTCCAAAAAGTTCGAGGAAAGCGGTTATATTACGCCGGAATTTTTCGAGGCGCAAAAACTGCTTGCAAAGGAATGCGGTTGGAAGTCATTTTGCCTTGGCGGAGTGTTCGACTTGACGGTGCAATTCGATTTTACGGACGGCGTATTTGGCGGGAACGGCGAGAAGCTGAGCGCATTGAAACTCATCGGAGCCGACTGCGAGCATACGATTTCCGTCTCCGATTGGTCGGACGGCGATACGGTCAATACGGTCAATTTCTTAATGGGATTTTTGCAAATCGGCATTGTCTCGTATCTCGTGCAATGCAATGAAAGAGGGGAGCGGATCGACGTTGCGCAGATGAAATTTTGTGTGGACGGCGAGCCGGTTTCGGCGGGAAAGCGTGCAAAGAAAGAAATCGTATTTTTCGTCAAAAACGGAAAATTGACGGCAAAAGGGAAACGGATCTATCGCAAGATACAAAAATTAGAAAGGGAAAAATGAAATGATCCCGACCAAAACGAATTGGTCGGGATTTGTTTTAAAGAAAAAAGCGTCC
The DNA here is from genome assembly GCA_964481555.1 of uncultured Clostridia bacterium. GTDB lineage: Bacteria > Bacillota > Clostridia > Christensenellales > Borkfalkiaceae > Gallimonas. The sequence goes on from CAYZTP010000012.1 coordinate 2,593, forward strand.
GTGAAAGACGCTTTTCAGTCCGGTTGAATCAGTTGAGTGCGGCAAGCCGCTTTGCAAGCTTCGCTTTTTTGTTGGCGGCGTTGTTTTTATGAATAATCCCCTTGGAAGCTGCGGAATCGATCGCCGAAACGGTTTCGGGATAGAGCGCGGTCGCCGTTTCTTTGTTCCCTTCGTTTACGGCGCTCAAAAATTTTTTGATCTGCGTCTTTAACGCCGATTTTACTGCCTTATTTTGTTGCGTCTTTTTTTCGGTGACAAGGACGCGCTTTTTTGCGGATTTAATATTTGCCACAGTGTAATTCTCCTTCAAATACTTTCAATACTTCGCTATTTTAGCATAAAATAAAATACTTGTAAACTGTTTTTTGCCGAAAACGGTTAAAAAACTTTTTCGATTTGCAAAAAAAAGGAGTGAAAAATGCAAAGCGACTTGCGCGTAGGGGTGTTTGACAGCGGGATCGGCGGGCTTACCGTTTTGCGTGAGTGCGTACGGTGGGCGCCTTGTTGCCGTTATTATTATTTGGGCGACAACCGCCGCGCGCCCTACGGGAGCCGCCCGCCCGAAGAAATTTTCCGTTTCGTCCGTTCCGCGTTCAAGCGGTTCGAACGGATGGGCGTAGACGCGGCGGTGCTCGCTTGCAATACGGCGACCGCCGTCTGCGCGGAACGCCTGAGGGAAGAATTCGGTTTTCCGATCGTGGGAACGGAACCGGCGGTTAAACCCGCCGCGCGCGTTTGTAAAAACGCGCTTGTTCTTGCAACGCCCCGTACGGCCGAAAGCAAGCGGTTGGAAACGCTGATCCGATCGTGTCCCCGTTGCCGTTTTACCGTTTTTGCGCCGAAAGATCTTGCGGCGGCGGTCGAACGGTACGCCTCGGCGGGAGAGAAAGTGCGTTTGGAAGAGCATCTTCCGCGAGGGGAGTACGACGGCGTGGTGCTCGGCTGCACGCACTATGTGTTTTTGAAAGAGGAAATTTCTTCTTTTTACCGCGCGGTTGTTTGGGACGGAAACGAGGGCGTGGCGCGACGACTTAGGACGGCGCTCGAAGAGAGAAGCTGCGAGAAGGGGAGAGCGGAGAAAAAAGTAGGGAGAATTAACCACTTTTGTTTACCACATTACAAACAAGAAGAATGCGTTCGAACTCACACAGAAAAGAACATTTTTTTCATTGGCTCGTCAAAAAAATGCAATTTTCTCACATACGAACATATGTTTGTATCAAAAACTATGGAAAAGTGTGATCGGTTATATCGCTTTTTGAAAAAATAATTGTCATTTTTTTTAAAAAAGTGGTTTCAAGTGGTTGACAGTGGTTTTAAAGTATGCTATAATTCAGTTATCACTGCTTAATAAAGGGATAGAAATGGGATTCACCGGAAGATTCGACCATCAGCTTGACGGTAAAAACAGAATACGTATTCCTGCAAAGTTCCGCGCGGTTCTCGGAAAAAATTATTCCTTTATGTGCCGGCCGGGAGGTTGTATCGGCGTTTATTCCAAAGAAGCGTTAGACGAATTTATCGAAAAACTTAACGCGGCTTCCTCCGGAGATCGGGAAAAGCTCGACGCTAAGCGGGTGATCATGGCGGGGATCGAAGACGCCAACGAGGACGATCAGGGCAGAGTACTTCTTTCCGCGAATTGCCGTCGTTATGCAAAAATCACGAAGAACGTGGTTACGGTCGGTATGGGCGAGTATCTCGAAATTTGGGACGAAGATATTTATCGGCAAAAATACGGCAATAACAGCATCGAAGACGCATTTGATAAAACGGGTCTTTTCGGTTAATCGATATGGACGAATTTTATCATTGTCCCGTCCTTTTTACAGAAGTACTCGAAGGACTGGATATCAAAGACGACGGCGTGTACTTTGACGGTACGGTCGGCGGAGGGGGACATTCGTACGGAATTCTTTCCCGCAACCGGACGGTAAGATTGATTGCAACCGACCGCGATGCAGACGCGATTGCAGAAGCGAACAGACGGTTGCAACCGTTTCAAGGCAGATATCAACTTTATAAATCCGATTATAAAAATTACGGAGAAATTCTCAATCGGGCGGGCGCGGATAAGCTGGACGGCGTGCTATTGGATTTCGGAATTTCCTCTCACCAAATCGACGATGGGACGAGAGGGTTTTCGTACCGGAAGGCAAACGCGCCCCTCGATATGAGAATGGACAGGGATTCTTCGTTTACGGCGGAAACCGTCGTCAACGATTATCCCGAAGAAAAGCTTTTCCGCATTTTAAGAGATTACGGCGAAGAAAAGTTTGCCTCGTCGATTGTGCGGAATATCATACGCGCGCGCAATGAGGAGCGGATTACGACCTGCGGACAGCTGTCGTCCATCGTAGAACAAAGCTATCCCGTAAGGTACCGTTCGGCGGCGTGCGCAAAACAGACGTTCCAAGCGATCCGCATCGAGGTCAACGGCGAACTGATCGGATTGCGCGAATGTATCAGAGGGCTTGTAAAACGGCTGAAAACGAACGGAAGAATATGTATTCTTACATTTCATTCGTTGGAAGACAGGATCGTAAAACAAACCTTTCAAGAACTAAACACGGCGTGTACCTGTCCGAAAAGTTTTCCCGTTTGCATATGCGGAAACAATAAGACGGTGGAACTCGTCAATAAAAAACCGATCACGGCGAGCGAACGGGAGCGTAAAGAAAATCCGCGCAGCGCTTGCGCAAAGCTTCGGATCGCAAAAAAAATATAGCATGAATCGACAGACCAAAGAATAAAGTATTAAGGAGCAAAAGATATGGCAGGCACGACGGTACTGGACCGGAATAGCAGCGTTACAGAGGAAGAACGCGAACATACAAATCAAATATCGGGTAATTATCAGCGTTTGATTGCCGATCAAGACGAAAAACCGCGATATAATTACCGCGAATCTTCTACATATGCCGCGGCAGCGGCGGCTCGTCCCGTCGAACAGCCCGTGCGCGGCGCGGCGCAGCCCGCCGTACCCAGCGCCGCGCAAAGAATTGCCGATTACGTTCCGATTACCGTAGGAATGAAGAAGATACAGCGCATGGGGGATATGCCTTCGTATTCCTATCAATCGCCCAAAGTGGTCGATTACGCGCCTGTTACGGAACCGCAGACGGAGGAAGTTCAAAATTCCGCGCCCGTCCGCGCGCCCCTTTTCGAAGGACTTTCCTACCGTAACGGTCAGCTTTACGACGTAAATGCTCCCGTTTTAGAACCGGAGATCGCGCCCGCGCCCTATACGGCTCCCGCCGCCGAACCCTCCCGCGAACCCGCCTATATGCCCGAATACGATCCTTCTTTTATTCCGTCGGAAGAGGACGCGCTTCCCACGCCCCGTACGATGGAAAGTCTTCGCAACCGTATGCAGGAGCAGGAAGAGAACAATGTCGGATTTTTCGCTTCGCTCTCTTTAAAGACAAAGCTTGTGCTTGCGGCGGTTGCGGCGACGATCGTGGTTCTGATCGCGCTCGTATGCGTAAATACGGCGATTCTCAATTCTTTGTCGGCGGCAATCGGTACCCGTCAGGAACAGGTTATGCAACTTGCCGAGACGGCGGAATCCATTCGCACGGAAATCGACGAGCTTACCGATCCCGTCAATATCGCGGCTTGGGCGGAAGAGAACGGGATGGTTCTGATCGGAGGATGATTTTACTCGGAGGAATGAAATATTAAAAAACAGAATTATTCGTTATCTGTTTTACGAAAGAGGTTATTTGCCGTTACTATGGCGATAGCCTTTCTTTTTTGCGTTTTTCTCTCCCGTTTTTTCTATGTGCAGGTTATTTGGGAGAATGAGCTTGTCTATCGCGCCGTCGACCAGTGGACGAGGGAAATTCCCGTTGTCGCGCAGCGCGGGAAAATTTACGATAGGAACGGGGAGCTGCTTGCGGGCAATCAAACGGCTTACAGTGTGTATGCCCGCGCGAACGCCGTAACGGACGCCGCGCAGGAGGCGACGACGCTTTCCGTTCTGTTGAATCTCTCGTATGAGGAAGCGTATGCAAAACTCACCGATCGTTCGAGTTCGGAAATTACGCTTTTAAAACAGGCGCGAAAGTCGGTGGCGGAGAGCATAGCGGGCGCCAATCTTGCGGGAATTTATTATTCCCGCGACAATAAGCGGATTTACCCCTACGGGGAATTGGCTTGCCAAACGCTCGGTTTTACTTCTTCCGACATGACGGGCGCGACGGGCGTCGAGCAGTACTACGATAAATATTTAGCGGGAGAAAACGGCGAGATCCTATTCGAAACCGATCTCGTGGGGGTTGATCTCGAAAACGCTTCGGCGGCGTATCTTCCCGCGACGGACGGACTCAACGTAACGCTCACCATCGATTACCGTATCCAGGCGATTGCGGAAGAAGCGATGGCGCGCGTCTTGCAAGAGAACGGCGCGAAGGCGGCGCGCTGTATTGTAATCGATCCCGACGATTTTTCTGTGCTCGCGATGGTCAATCTTCCTTCCTACGATTTGAACGACGTCCCGCGGGACGAGATCTCCGTTTTGAACGAACTTTCCCGCAACAGCCTCGTCAGCGATATCTACGAACCCGGATCCACCTTTAAAATCGTTACCGCCGCCGCGAATATCGAAGAGTATCTGCAGGGGAATACGAACGCTTTTTCCCCGAATTATGTGTTTTCCAGCAGCAGAACGCGCACGGTGGAAGGTTCTACGATCAAATGTTGGAGCGACCATAGCAACGGGAAACATTCCAATCAGACGCTCGCTGAGGCGCTTAATAACAGTTGCAACCCCTGTTTTGTGGATATTGCGCTTTCTTTGGGGAAAGAGACGTTTTACGATTATTTGCAGGCGTTCCGTTTCGGCGCGTCCACGGGAATCGATTTTTCGGGGGAGGCGATCGGCATGGTTCTGCCCGAAAGCACGGTGAAAGAGGGGGATCTCGCCCGTATCGGCTTTGGGCAAACGATCGCGGTTACGCCGTTACAGCTCGCTTGCGCGGCGGCTTCCGCCGTGAACGGCGGTTATTATTATACGCCGCATATCGTAAAGGAAATTTCTTCGGACGACGGCGCGGTTTATTTTAAGAACGAAAAAACGCTCGTCGGGAGAACGGTCGGCGAAGAGGCGTCCCGCTTATTATCCGCCATGCTCGAAGGGGTTGTGCGGGACGGCAGCGGAAAAAAGGCTTATATCGAAGGATATAAAGTGGCGGGTAAGACGGGTACGGCGCAAAAATACGAAAACGGCGTGATTGCCCAAGGGAAATACGTCTCCTCGTTTCTCGGGTTTTTCCCTGCGGATCGTCCCCGTTATCTCGCGCTCGTGATCGTCGACGAACCGCAAGGCTCTTACTACGGCAGTACGGTGGCCGCGCCGTGCGCGCAGCAAATTTTTCAAGGCGTTATCGACGTGATGCGGATCGAACCCTTTGAATGAAAGACGCCGCAATGCGGATGATCTTAGGAGGCAATATGAAACTCAGCGAAATTGCGCGGGACATACAGGCGATAAAATGCATGGGGGAAGCGGAAATTACGGGGCTTTGCACCGATAGCCGCGTAGCGGGCAAAGGAGATCTTTTTTTCTGTTTTTGCGGTACGCAAACCGATTCGCACCATTTTGCGGAAGAGGCGGAAAAACGGGGCGCGGCGGCGGTTATGTGCGAGCGGGAACTTCCGCTCGGCATTCCGCAGATCGTCGTAAAAGACGGCAGAAAAGGCATGGCGGAAGCGAGCGCCGCTTTTTATTTCCATCCCGAACGCAAAATGAAGATCGTCGGCGTTACGGGGACGAACGGCAAGACGACGACCGCGCACATGATTCGCAATATATTGGACGCGTGCGGTCGGAATACGGGGCTGATCGGTACGCTCGGCGCAAGCTATGCGGGGCGCTTTATCCCGCCCAAACTTACGACGCCCGATCCCGTCTTTCTGTTTTCCTTGCTTGCCGATATGGAAAAAGCGGGCGTGGATACCGTCGTCATGGAAGTTTCGGCGCACGCGCTTGCGCTCGGCAAGGAATGTCCGATTGTTTACGAGGTCGGCGTATTCACTAATCTTACGCGCGATCATCTTGATTTTTTCGGCGATATGAAAGCTTACGGGGACGCCAAGAAAAAAATGTTTGATCCCGCCCGCTGCCGCTTTGCCGTACTCAATGCGGACGACGGCTTTTCCGTCGGGCTGAAAAAAATATGCGCGTCGCATATCGCTTACGGCATGGAGTCTCCCGCCGACGCGTTCGCCGTGATACGGGAGGAGAATTTGCGCGGAACGGAATTGATTTTAAACGTGAACGACGAGCTTTGCGAAACGCGTCTTTGCATGGCGGGCGGACACAATATTATGAACGCGTTGGCGGCGGCTTGCGCGGCGAAGAGATTGGGCGCGGATGGCGACGCGATTTCCCGCGGAATCGCCGGCACAAAATCGGTGGACGGAAGATTGGAATGGGTCGCTTCGTTTCACGGCGCGGATATCTTTGTCGATTTCGCGCATACTCCCGACGGGTTGGAAAAATCGCTTACCGCGCTCAAAAAGCATTGCGCGGGCAGATTGATTGCGCTTTTCGGCTGCGGGGGAAACCGTGACGCGGGAAAGCGCGCCGAAATGGGCGAACGTGCGGCAAGGCTGTGCGATTTCTGCGTAATCACGTCGGATAACCCCCGCTATGAGGATCCCTGTACGATAATATCCCAAATAGAACGGGCGTTTCGAGCAGTATCCGACGCGTATGTCGCCGTAGAGGAACGGGAAAAGGGCGTCGAATACGCCGTCGGAATCTTAAAAAAGGGGGATGTGCTGCTGGTTGCAGGTAAAGGCGGAGAGACGTATCAGGAAATTATGGGAATAAAATACGATTATAACGATAAAGCCGTCATCGGGAAGGCGATTGCAAAATTAACATGAAATATTATCTGATCGGAATTCTGCTCTCTTTCGGGCTGTCGTTTGTTTTTTGCGCGGCGCTCATTCCCCTGTTAAAACGTTTGGGCGCGGGGCAGAACATTTTGCATTACGTGAAAGAACATACGGGCAAGGGCGGCACGCCTACGATGGGCGGAATCGCCTTCGTCGCTGCCGCCGCGGCGGTTTCGCTTGCGCTCTGCGGCGTTTCGGACAAGCCCTTTTGCGCGTCGCTCGCCATCGGGGTGGGCTATCTCTTGGTGGGGCTGATCGACGATTTGCTCAAAAAACGCCGCAAGGACAACCTCGGTCTGCGCCCTTATCAGAAGATACTCTTTCAACTCGCCGTCGCCGCGATAGCGTCTGTGTATTGCTGTCAAAACGGTCTTACCGTTTTAAGAATCCCGTTTACACAGTATTTTTGGGATATCGGGTGGTGGATGCTGCCGCTCGGCATTTTCGTCTTTCTCGCCACGGTCAACTCTGTGAATTTGACCGACGGGCTGGACGGGCTTGCGGGTTCCGTGTCCGCCGTATATTTTGCGGCAATCGCTCTGCTTATCGTATTGCAGAACGCGGACGGTTCCCTTTCCATGCTCTCCGTCTGTCTGTTCGGCGCGTTGGGCGCGTATCTCGTATTCAATACGAATCGGGCGAGCGTTTTTATGGGGGATACGGGTTCTCTCTCTTTGGGCGGTTTTGCGGCGGCGGTTGCGCTCTTTTCGGGCAACGCGCTTGTCATTCCGTTTGCGGGAATTATGTTTGTCCTTTCAAGCATAACCGTCGTCATTCAAGTAATATACTATAAGAAAACGGGGAAAAGAGTATTCTCTATGGCGCCGATTCACCATCATTTTCAGGAGAAAGGCCATTCGGAAGCAAAAATCGCTTACGTTTATGCGGTGATTACCGCGCTGATGGGCGCGCTCTTGCTGTTCCCGTATCTCTGACCGCCATTCGATTCGGCGGCGGAAAAGGAGCGAATATGTATTATCCACAACAGACGTTTCTCGTAGCGGGACTTTCCCGTTCCGGTATTGCGGCTTCGGAATTTTTGTTAAAGCGGCGCGCACGCGTTTTTTGCTTTGACGACGTAGAGGAGGGCGCGGTGGCGGCGTCCGCCGCCGCGCTTGCGGCGAAAGGGTGTACGATATTACATAAAGAGGACGTGAACGCAAGAGCGCAGGAATGCGACGTTTTGGTGCTGAGTCCGGGAATTCCAGTCGATCACCCTCTTCCCGTGGCGTTTCGCCGCGCGGGGAAACGGGTGATCGGGGAGACGGAGCTCGGCGCGCTCGCTTTGCGCTGTCCCGTTGTCGCCGTTACGGGGACGAACGGAAAGACGACTACCGTTACCATGCTCGACGGAATTTTTAAAGCAGCGGGGATTCGCAGCGTGGCTTGCGGAAACGTAGGCACGCCGCTTACCGCTTGCGTGGAGGAGCTGGACGAAAACGGGCTTGCCGTGGCGGAAATATCCTCGTTTCAATTAGAGACGCTCTATTCTTTACGCCCTCACGTCGCCGTCGTGTTGAACGTGAGCGAAGATCACCTTAACCGCCACTACAACATGGAAAATTATATTTATCTCAAATCGCGCATTCTCAAAAACAGCGCGGAGAGCGAATATGCCGTGCTGAACCGCGACGATCCCGTTGTGCGCGGTTTTGCGGAGAAAAGCAAAGCGAAGCCCGTATGGTTTTCCCTGCGCGAACCCGTCGAAGGAGGTTATCTTTCCGAGGGGTGTTTCTGCTTCCGCGGCGAAAAGCTCTTTCCCGTTTCGGAGCTGCCCCTCGAAGGGGAGCATAACGTACAGAATGCCTTGGCTGCGATTTGCGCGGCAAAGCTGATGGGAATCGGGAACGAGACGATCGTGCGGGCGTTGAAAACTTTCCGCGGAGTCAAACACCGTTTGCAGCGTATCGGAGAAGTGAACGGGATTGCTTTCCTCGACGATTCTAAGGCGACGAACGTGGATTCCGCGATCAAAGCGATTACAAGCGTGAAAGGGGAGACGGTGGTCCTTTTGGGCGGCAAGGATAAGGGGTATTCCTACGAGCCGCTGTTCGACGCGATGAAAACGTCGGGCGTCGTTCACGCCGTCCTTTACGGAGAAAACGCTTTCCGTATCCTTAACGCCGCGCTGAAAAAGGGGTTTACCGCGCTTACGCTCTGCCGTCCGTTCGACGTTGCAGTGCGCGTTGCTTATCTTACGGCGAAACGCGGGCAAAACGTGCTTTTGAGTCCTGCTTCCGCAAGTTTCGATTGTTTCCGCAATTACGAGGAGCGGGGAGAGAGGTTTCGGGAATTAATGGAAAGCTTTGCGGCGGAAACGGCGACGGAAAAACCTGCGGAGAACGCGCGAACTGCGGATTACGCCGACTCGGACGGGGAAGATGATTTTGTCGGGTGATTTTTCGGCGGCGTTGCAAAGAAGAGAACGGGAGCCGAAACGGGGCAAGGGGGATGCGTTCTTTCTTGCCGCCGTGATTGCGCTCGCCGCCTACGGGGTCGTGTGCGTTTATTCGGCAAGCTATTATAATGCCGAAGCGCTGTACGGGGACGAATTTTATTTTTTTAAAAAACAGCTTCTCGGCTTTGTTTTGGGATTGGCGGCGATGATCGGTATTTCCTTTCTCAATCCGGTCAAGCTGAAAAAATGCGGTTTGCCCGCGCTCGTTCTTTCTCTTATTTTGCTTGCGCTTGTATTCGTGCCGGGCGTGGGAAAAAGCAATTACGGAGCGACGCGGTGGATCGGCTTCGGTTCGTTTACCGTGCAGCCTTCCGAAATCGCCAAGTACGGTTTGATTCTGTTTATCTCGGGGTATTTTGCCAAAGATCCCGCCCGTATGCGCACGTTAAAGGGCGTATTGCCCGTTCTCGGCGCGGGACTTTCTTTGTGCATACTGATTATGCTGGAACCGAATATGTCGGTGACCGTGTGCGTGGGAGCGATCATGCTCGGTATGATTTTTCTCTCCGGAATCAGTTTGAAGGGGGTTGCCGTTATCTGTCTGCCCGTCCTTGCCGCCGTTCCCGCATTGATTTTTGCCGCGCCTTACCGTTTGCAGAGGCTTTCCGCCTTTCTCGATCCGTGGGTCTCTCCCAAAGAAGAGGGGTACCAGCTCATTCAATCTCTTTATGCGCTTGCAAACGGCAATTTTTTCGGCGTGGGATTGTTTCAATCGAGACAAAAATACCGTTTTCTGCCCTTTTCCGAGAGTGATTTTATTCTTTCGGTCATAGCCGAAGAAACGGGTTTCGCCGGCGTTCTGCTGCTCTTTGCACTCATCGGGTTTATCGTTTGGCGGGGGTTCCGCATCGCCCGCCGCTGCCGCGATTTTTACAGTTATATGCTTGTAACGGGGATTATTCTTGCCTTTGCGGTACAGGCAAGCCTGAACGCGCTTGTGGTCTGCGGCTGTATTCCGCCCACGGGGCTTCCTCTGCCGCTTGTCAGCGCGGGAAACACATCCTTGATTGTTACGATGTCGGGCATGGGATTGGTTTACGGCGTTTCTCGACGGAACGCGGCGGGGAACCGCTGTCATAAGATGGTACGATAGGGCGGCCGCGTTTTGAGTTCGACCGGCCGGTCTGAGAAAAAAACGTGCGATCCGATGAACGGAACGCGTTTTTCGGCTTGCACGGGGAGTGACTTATGGACAAATTGATCATAGACGGGGGAAGAAAACTTTACGGAACGGTACGCGTATCTTCGGCGAAAAATTCCGTTCTGCCGCTGCTTTCTGCGTCTATTCTTACGGAAAAACAAGTGACGATCCGCGAAGCGCCCGAGATAACCGACGTGCTTTGTATGACGCAGATTTTGCGGGAGCTTGGCGCGCGGGTAAACTTTCACGGCGGAAACGTAACGATCGACAGCGCCAACGCCTGCTGTCACGAAATTTCCTCGTCTTTAACGAGGGAGCTGCGTTCCTCCGTCTTTATGCTCGGTTCGCTTTTAACGCGCTTTCACCGCGCGGTAATCGCTTATCCGGGCGGCTGCGACATCGGGTTGCGTCCCATCGATTTGCATCTTTCCGCGCTCAAACGGCTGGGCGTGCATATCGGCGAACACGACGGTTATATCTTTTGCGATTGCGACGTAATGCGCGGCGCGGAGATTATGCTTGATTTTCCCAGCGTCGGCGCGACGGAGAACATTCTTCTCGCCGCCGTAAAAGCCGAGGGGAGAACGGTGTTGCAAGGGGCGGCGAAGGAACCCGAAATCGTCGATTTACAACGTTTCCTGAACGCGATGGGCGCGAAGATAAGGGGTGCGGGAACGGACGTAATCGAAATCGAAGGGGTGAAATCGCTGGGCGGAATTACGTATCTTCCCATCAAAGACCGTATCGAGGCGGGAACATTCTTGATTGCGGGGGCGGTTTGCGGGGGAGAACTGGAACTTTGCGGCGTGAAAGCGGAGAATATCGGCTCACTTTTACATAAATTGCGTGAAAACGGTTGCAAAATCCATACAAAAAATGATAAAATAAGAATAGAAAGCACGGGACGGCTGAAATGCAACCGACGGATAGAAACAATGCCTTTCCCGGGGTTTCCGACCGATTTGCAAGCGCAGGCGACTGCGCTGAATTGCGGAGCCGAGGGTTGCGCGCTGATTGCCGAGAACCTTTTTGAAACCCGATTCAAGTACGTGCCGGAATTGCAAAAAATGGGCGCCGATATCGAAGTAAAGGGGCGCAGCGCCGTAGTGCGCGGCGGAAAGCGTCTGCACGGAGCCACGTTGGTGGCGGGCGATTTGCGCGGAGGAGCCGCGTTGGTCGTCGCCGCGCTCGGCGCGGAAGGCGTTTCGGAAGTGCTGGAACTGACGCATATCGACAGGGGGTATGCCGATTTTCGGGATAAGCTGAAAAATATCGGGGCGGAAATCAAACGCGTGCGCGTATGATCCGTCCGAAAGGAGATACGCATGAAGAAAAAAGTCTTGCTAATGACGGCGGTAGCCGTGTTTCTGTTAGCCGCCGTAATCGCCGCAGCGCTCAACGCCGTTTTTACGGTGACGAGGGTGGAGGTGACTTGGAGTCTCTTTTCTCCGGCAGGCGAAGAAGAAGCGCTTGAATTGCAGGAAAAATTGGAAAAAGCGTATGTGGGAAAAAGCACGACTTTTTTGGATCTCGACGACGTAAAGTCGACCGTTTCCGCCTATCCCTGTTTTGAAATCGTATCCTGTCAAAAAAGTTTTCCGCAAAAAGTTTTCATGGAAATCAAAGAACGCAAGGAAGTATTTGCGCTGAAAAATGCAAACGGCGCTTATTCCATGCTCGATGAAAACGGATTGTACCTTTACGACAGCGCGGAGAACGTAAGCCGTTTGGGCGGCGGAAATATATTGCTGGAAAGTTTTTCCTTCGAAACGGTTGCGGCGGGAGGAACAGTGCAGGGCGAATATCTGCTCGGCGCGATCGAAATGGTAAAAACGTTCGCCGCGGAGCTGGAAAACGCCAGGGCGAATATTCTTTCCGTTACTTACCTTACCCAACAAATCGAAGGCGTCTATTTCCGGTTTCAGATGCAGGAAGGGGTGTATATCGATATTTATTCGCCGATGAATAATACGCAGAAAAAGGCAGAGGCGGCGCTCGAAGCCTATCTTGCGCTCTCCGATACGGAAAAGACGTACGGATTTTTCGATCTGATCGATTTAAAAGATAATCCCGATCAGTTTACGGTAAGCCGACATTCTTCGACGTAAAAATCGGAAAAACGTTCCCGCACGGGAACGTTTTTTTTTCGGCGCGCGCAAAAAACATATTTGTAATCCCTTGACATCATTTATAATATTTGATATAATTACAAAAGAATATTCGAGGATATGTACAATGGCGGAAAAAAACGTTGCCGTATTGGATATCCGTTCGTCCGAAGTAGCGGTTTTTTTCGGAGAAAGAGGGGTAAACCATACGTTCATCTTTAAAGCGAGTGCGACGGAATCGTACAGCGGTTATCAAGACGGCGAATTTTACGATGTAGCCGATCTTTCCGCGGCGGTTATGCGCGCCGTTACTTCCGTTGAACAGATCTGCGGGGAAAAACTCCGTACGCTGTATGTGGGCGTTCCCGGAGAATTTACGATGGTCGTCCCCAAAGAACAAGTGATCGGGTTTCCGAAAAAGCTCAAAATCGGCGCGAAAGAATTGGATACGCTGTTCGAGAGCGGGCGCGAACAGATAAAAAATTACCGCTTTATGCGCGTATCGAGCATGATTTATGTAACGGCCGATAACCGTCGCGTCGCAAATCCCGTCGGGTTATACTCCACGGGGCTTTCGGGCGTCCTTTCTTATTTTTATTGCGGGGAATATTTTGCCCGTACGATTGAAAAAATCTTCGACGGCGCAAAACCCAAGATTTACTTCCTTCCTACGCAGTTCGCTATGGCATCTTATTTGATTCCGCCCGAAACGCGGGACGAATACGCTTTATTTCTCGATGTGGGATATCTGTCGTCTACGATGTGCGTTCTTTTAGGCGGCGGAGTTCTTGCTCAAAGAACGTTTTGGGCGGGACAGGGGCAAATCGTCGTGCGGCTCATGCAAAAATTCCATCTTTCTTATGAAGCCGCATCAGCGCTCCTTTCCAAAGCGAATCTTTTTATCAAAGAGGAAGCGAAGAATCGGGAATTTACCTTTCGCGGCGAAACCTACGGAATTCCCACAAAAGAATTTATCGACGAAGTAAAAGCGGGATTGGACGAGCTGTGCGAGGAAGTAGGGTCGTTTTTAGAAGAATGTTCGGGCAAAGAACTCGACAATAAACCCCTGTATGTTTCGGGAGAGGGATTGGACGGTATTCGCGGCGCGCTGGAACATATGTCCAAACGGTTGAGCTGCATATGCGAAAAGCTTGCGCCCGATCTTCCGTATTATAACAAACCCGCCATGAGTTCGCGCATCGCGCTTATGGATATGGCTTACGAAGATAACCGCAAAAGCGGGTCTCTATATCGATTTTTTAAGATCTTGGGAGGTTAGATAACGATGTATAACGACAATATGCCTTTTATAGGAAGAGATAATTATCCGCCCGAACGTCCGCAGAATCCCGTTCAAGAAGAGCCTGTTATGACAGGACGCGCAAGGATTCGCGTGATCGGCGTTGGCGGAGCGGGAAATAACGCTGTGAACCGCATGATCGATGCGGGGATCATGAGCGCGGATTATGTTGCGGTAAACACCGACGCGCAGATCTTGGCGTGCAGTAAAGCGGATAAAAAAATACAGATCGGCGCGCATCTCACCAAAGGATTGGGCGCAGGCGCCGATCCCGAAATCGGCAGGAACGCCGCCGAGGAGAGTAAAGACGAGCTTGTAAAAGCGGTTGAAAATACCGACCTTCTGTTTATTACGGCGGGCATGGGCGGCGGTACGGGTACCGGCGCCGCTCCCGTGATCGCGAAGATCGCAAAGGATTTGAAAATTCTTACCGTAGCCGTCGTTACCGAGCCGTTCTCGTTCGAAGGCAAACGCAGAATGGAAAACACGATGAAAGGCATCGACAATCTCAGAAAATACGTCGATACCATCATCATCATTCCCAACGAAAAGATTTCCGACGTCGCTCCCAAGAATGCGACGATGGAGGAAGCTCTTCGCGTCGCAGACGACGTGTTGAAGCAGGGTATCCGCGGAATAGCGGATTTGATTGTGACGCCCGCGCTGATTAATCTTGACTTTGCGGACGTAAAAACGATTTTGAAGGATAAAGGGCTTGCGCATATGGGTGTAGGCGTTGCCAAGGGCGAAAACAGAATCGTAGAGGCTGTTCGTCTTGCGGTAAACTGCCCTCTGCTTGAAACGACGATCGAGGGCGCGACGGGCGTTATTTTAAACGTCGTCGGCGGAAACGATCTTACGTTTGAAGAAGTGCGTCTTGCCGCTTCGCTCATACACAGCGTCGTCGATTATTCCGCGAATATCATCTTCGGTGCGTGCATCGACGAAAACATCAGCGACGAGGTGGAAGTCACCGTAATCGCAACGGGCTTTCCGTCGGCGGATAAGATCATGCAGGAGAGCGCGCGCGGGGTTTCCCGTATTACGGTTCCCGCGTCCCGTCCGTTGCAGCCTTATGGGGCGCCTCAGCAGCCGAATAATTATTCCGCTCAGCCCCAGCAGCCCCAACAGCCGCAACAGCTTCCGCGCGAGCGTCTTTCCAATATTGCGAACAACTCTCGGCAGAACGCGCCGCAGCCGCCGCAACTGAATAATTATCCCGCTCAGCCCCAACAGCAGCCCGTTTCTCCTACATATTACGGAAATCCGCCCCAACCCGATTACGGTATTACCCGTCGGGACTATAATAATATGCCGCAGCAGGGCGGATATAACGACGGTACGCAGGATTATCGCGCGCCTCGGCAGGGCGGTTTCAATGCGCAACAGGGCTACAATGTTCCGTCGCAGAATTCGGGGGCTTCCGTATCCGCCTATGAACAGGATACGGAACCGAAGTATCCGCCCGCCGTTTCCCAAAACGACGTTGCGGTTGCAGACGACGACTATTCCCCTAATCCCCGCGATCAAAAGCTTCCGCCGTTCGTGCAGAGATTGCTCGGGAAAAAGAAGTAAAAATCGGTACTACAATAAATGTCGAGGCTTCGGCTTTGACATTTGTTTTTTCGTGGGAATGAAAAAAATCGTCAAAGGGGAGCGGCAAGTCAAATTGCTCGCCCGTTACGGATATGTTTTGTGAAATGACGCGTTCTTTTCGCAGACGAAAGAATAGACGAACGCATAAAAGGGCGCTTTTCGAAGGGTTTTGTCTTTGGGAGTTATCCGTTATAACAAAGGTAAATTATGAGAAATAATATAAATGTTTAAAAAATTGCGTAATACGCTACAAAAAAAATCGTTTGTAAACAAACTGACGACGAACTATGATTTCCGCACGATTGTTTTTTCGTTATGTTCGTTTGTAATCGGCGTTGCATTCGCCGTTTACAACTTATGTATCGCAATCATTTCCCGCTCTGTTTGGTACGGCGCGCTCGGTATGTATTATCTGTTTCTTGACGTCATTCGCGCGGCGGCGATTTTTAGCGAATATAGAAAAAGGGGAAAAGAAGATTCCGATAACGGATTAAAATTGTACGGCGTATGCGGAATTGTGCTTTTGGTGATGACCATTTTTCTAAATGCAGTCATCATCCAGTTAATCGGTTCCAATAAGATATATGAATATTCCGATGCGGTGGTTTATATCGTGGCGGGCTATACTTTATATAGAATTGCAAGCGCTATATACAATATGGCGAAAGCAAGAAAAAACGACAATTATTCGGTGCGTTGTTTAAGATGTATCAATTTTGTGACGGCGCTCGTCTCTTTTCTTTCTTTACAGGCTGCGGCGTTATACGCCTATTCGAGAGAAACGAATCACGCGGTTGTAAACGCGATCACGGGTTGTATCGTTTGCGTAACGGTTGCGGCGATCGGTATTTTTATGTTTGTCAATGCAATAATAAAATCGAAGGGAAAAGGCACGGACAACGGACGTTCCGATAAAGAAGGCTCTGTTTAATCGTTTCGTGTTTAATTGGGAAGATTTATATAACGAACTGATAAAATAACTTTAACGTCTGGATTGCTTCGCCGACAAGTTGGCTCGCAATGACGAAAAGGATATAAATTGCAATTT
>CAYZTP010000012.1:19249-29767 GCA_964481555.1 uncultured Clostridia bacterium
ATTGCTTCGCCGACAAGTTGGCTCGCAATGACGAAAAGGATATAAATTGCAATTTAGCGGACAATAAAAAGCGAAGAATTTTGAAATTCTTCGCTTTATTATATATTTTCTATGGGAAGCGCGCTTTGTCGCTTGGCTTTTTTTATGGTTTACGGGAGTCGTGCCCAAACAGAAGTCCGTAAGGTTTCTTTGAAAGAATAGGGAGTATGCCAAGGGCATTCCGTCAATCTTCGTTCGATTCGGTTTCTTTTACGATGCTCAACGTAAATTCTTTGTCGCCGTTCGGATCTTTTTGGTTGATCGTCAATTTATATTCTTCGCCGGCTTCCAGTTCAACGGTTACGCTCGTGCCGTCAGCGGAATTCGCATAGAGATCGTATTGCTTCGTGCCGCCTTTCCAAGGGATTTGGAGAGAAACCTTGCCGTTTTCCTCTGCGCGAATCGAAAACGTATAGGAGCCGCTTTCTTCCGGCGTAAACGTGTAAATAACGCCCGCATCATATGCGATTTCGTCGTCCGTCAGATAAACGTCGTTATCGCCTAACTTCAACGTTTCGACGCGATCTTCGATCGTGGCGACGGAAATGACTACCGTGCCCGCTTTGCCGTCTTTGAACGAAACGGTGAAAGAGACGCTTGTTCCGATTATCTTAAAAAAAAATCCGTTGCCCTCGTTGCCGTAAGAAACGCCGCCATATTCGGCTACCGCGTTTGCCGTGCTGCTCGAAACGGTGAACTTGCCGCCTTTGGTAAGCAACGTACAGGTAGTCTCGCCGGAAGAGGTTACCGCGACTTCTTGATTATCGGTATCTACTTGAAGAGCGGCTGCGGACGAGTCCGAGGCTTCTTTCAGCGTTATGGTAATCGCGCGGTGATCGGCTGTCGCTTCTTCGGTGTAATATCCGTCTTCGTCCTTATCGTATGTGTATCCGTCGATTTCGGACGTGATTTTAACGTGATAGTTCCCGGGAACGACCGAAGTATCGGCAACCGCTTCACCGTTTTTGTCGGTGGGATAGGGACCGTAGCAGGCGGCGCCGTCGCCCGAAACGCACCATTGTACATAAACGCCTACGGCAGGCGTACCGTCCGGATAAAGGACTTTCAGCGTATATGCGTCTCTCGTCAGAGTAATCGTGATATCCTTATTGGTTGCGGTTGCGGTAATCGTTTCCGAATAAGAATAGCCTTCGGGAAGCGAAGAGAGCGTAATTTCATATTCGCCCGCTTCTAACGAGATGGAAGCTTTTCCGTTCGCGTCGGTCGTTTTCGCGCTGTAAGAACCCCATTTTACCTTTACGCCTTCCGCGCCGCTTCCGTCGGACAGCAATACGGTCAACGTATAGGTTGTGCCACCGTTCGGTTCCTCTTCCTCCCGTCCGCACGCGGTAACGACCGCGCCGACAAGCAGAGCCATGCAAAGCGTTATCGCAAACACAGAGAGCTTTTTCCAAAGTTTGTTCATATATGTTACCTCCTATTCAATGCGCTATGATAGATTAGCTTTATTATATCATAATCGTGCGAATTACGCAAACAAGTTGAGCGGTTTTTTTCTTACGCGTAATAAGCGCAGGCAAACAGCCATAAATAAGCGCTTTCCGTTTTGTTCGACGCACAGCTTTGAATCCAATTTTGATTGTCGGCCGCAAATAGTTCGAGAAATTCCCGCAGTTCTTTCGTCACGCCGTAAACGCCGTCCGAATTGACGTATTTGGAATAATAATTGTCGGTTTCCGGTTCCGGTTCCGTCGCAACGAGGGTGGATCCGGAATAGCTGTAATCATACTGTTTAAATCCGCGCAGCATGAGCGAGTAATCTTTGAAAACGTACGGCAGGGAATCGTCGTTTAAATTTTCAGCGGGCGTGACGTTAAAGCGGAACGGCGCGCCGCTTGTACCCGCCTTGTCGAGTTCGACCAACGGAACGTCGTAATAGTCGGTTACGGCTTTCGTGAGAGAAACAACGAGTACGGGACCGTTTTCACTGCCTACATGGTAGAAACCGTCCGCTTGGTTATATTCGACGACCGAATCGGAATTCAGAGGCAGAGAGGCGAGCGTTCCGTTGTATTCTGCAAATTTCGAAAGCGAAGCTTCCGCCGTAACGTATTCAACGACGTTTCCTTTTTCGATCGCGTCGCCCTTGCGGGTGACGATCAGTTTGATTGAGACGTTTTCCGCCGATTCGTCGTTTAAAAAGATGCGGAAATACCATACGTTGCCCGATTGATCGCCGAATTCGTCAATCAGCTCGGATGTTATGATAGAGACTTCGTAATAAAAGTTGTTTCCTTCGCCCCCGTTATCGTCTTTATAGGAATCGGGTACGTTATCCCACGAACTTCTGCCGAAGGGATAATACGCGATTTTCGGGTCGTAGTCGTCCGTGTCGGATGTAAGCGAATAAACGCCCGCTTCGTTCGGTCTGAACGCGATTTCCGTATAGCCGTATTCTGCGGAAATTGTAATTTCGTAAGTTCCGGTTTTCGTAACGGATACGGTCGGTACGAATTCGGGGCAGGCGAGAATAACGTCGAGTTGTTCGTCCGCGGTCGAAACCAGCGTAAAATAAGACGGAAGATTTGCCGTGCAATGAATCGATTGCCCGATTTCCGTCGCGCCGAAGGAATCGAGACTGTGCTGGGAATCGAAGTTGTTCGAGCTGTAAGTGATCCCGTCGACGGCGCCTTCGGCATTCCGCAAAAAGAGAACGTATTCTCCCGTCAGAGAAGTTTTTACGGCGAAGTAAGCCAATTCGTTTGCGGTTAACGAAACGGTAAACGCATAGCAGTCGTAAGCGTAAGAGAGATTCAGCGCCGATTTTTCATCGTCCGTCAGCTTTTCTTTCTCGGCGTAATCGAGGACGTTGAGAGGGGAGAGCTGCACGGTGACGGCGTCGCCGTTCGCCTTTGTGACCGCCGTAGACGCGTCGTAGACGTATTCCTCGGGATAGCCGCTCAGTTGTACATAGTAAACGCCCGCTTCCGCTTCGCAAACCGCTTTTCCCTGCGCGTCCGTCTTAACGGGCAGGCATACGGTCGCGCTGCTCGTGGACAGCGATACCGTAACGTTTTCAAGCGGTTTTCCGTCGGGATCGAGTACGGTAATCGTATAAGCCGAATTTTTCTGAACTTCTTCGTTTTCGGTTTCCAACAGAATGGTAACGTCGCGATCGGCGGAAGTCGCCGTTACGGAAGTATAGGTATATCCGTCGGGAAGCGAAGAGAGCGTAATTTGATATTCTCCCGCTTCCAAAGAAATGGAAGCCCGTCCGTTTTCGTCCGTCGTTTTCGGGCTGTAAGAATCCCACTTTACCTTTACGCCTTCTACGGGGGCGTTGTCGGGATAGAGCACGGTAACGGAGTAAGTTACCGCGCTGGAAGGCTCCGACTGCTCCGTTTCGCCGCAGGCGGCGAGTACGCCGAAGCAAAGGGCGAGCAAAACCGTCGAGATGCGAATGCAGAATGCTTTCCGAAATTTCATAGTTCCTCCGAAAATAATGTCTTATGGTTGGAATCAGGAACATTATAACAGATTCAAACAAATTATGCAAACAAATAAGGGGAGAAAAGGGATGTTTTATGCAAAAGTTTAAATAATTTTATTATGAAAAAAACCGCTCTTTCTTCGGAAAGAAGAAAAGAGCGGTCTTTCGGACGTTTGTTACGCTTGGGTTTTGGCTTTATATTTTTTATAATACCAACAGAAGGAGAGCCATTCGTCGCCGAGTTCGTCGGGCGATACGTTCACTTCATACGAGGCTTCGCCGTCTTTCAAATCGTCTTTGAAATAATCGCCGCTGCGAATATAGAAGAACATTTTGAGAATGTCTACCAACTCCTTCGAAGCCGCCAACAATCCGTCGTTTTCTTCCGCTTGCTCCAAATAGTTCCGCATGGTTTCCACATAGTTCAGGCAATATTCGCCCTCCAAAGTCAAGCTGAAATACACTACATTGCCGTTTTCGTCATAGGCGTAATCATCGTTTTCATCATCCCAGAAATATGCGGTGTCGTATCTCAAATCGAACGGGTAAATGGGAATGAGGTTCCCGTCGTCGTCATACAAGTAGTTTCCTTTTCCGTCCGTCCGATATCCCACAACTATTTTTTCTCCCAGCAGCGTTTCCAAGCTTGTTTGGTTGTACATTCTCGTGATATAGGTGAAGTCTACATAAAGCAGCGCTGTCGAACCGTCTGCGTTGATCGCGTAATAGTAATCGCCTATCAGTTCGTACTTTACTGCGCCGGCGAGGATGAGGATAAGATTGCCGTTATCGTCGGTCTTCATGTTTCCATCATCGTCAAGTTCGTAGGTGTAATAGCCGAGAGAAGCCGCCGTGAGCGTTTCATATTCCTCGCCTTTATATTCGATATAGAAATCGTATTCGCCGGTGCCGCCCGTGCTGTGGAAACCGCAGCTGAGATAGTAGGTAACACCCGCTTCCAAATAAGCGTAAATCATAAAATCGTCGTCGTAAGCGCCGTTCGAGCGAAGATGGATTTCGTTGTCGCTGTAAGCGATCAGACCGTTTTCAATCCCGTTGCCGTCGTAGAGCCATGCCTGCGCGCCCATCGGGTTCGATTCGGCCGCGTTCTCGGAATAAATGTAGTAGACGCCCGATTCTTCGGGGACAAACCGATAGATGAGCGTGCCGACGGCCGCCATTTCCGTTTGCAGGGAGAAATGGTTGACTCCGATCTGCGCTTCGATCGCCGTATTCATCATCAGCCCCAAAATAGGGTTTCCGATTTCGTTGTCGCTGCCGTAGCGGATGACGTATTTGCACGCTTCCAGCCATTCGTTTTCATGTGTGGCAACGCCGAGCGTTTCGCCGACTTCCTCGACGAAACATTGAAGAACCGCGCGAAGCGTTTCGTCGACGGGAACAAGCCCGTAGAAGTCGGAATATTGCGCGGCGCGTGCGTAAGAAGTCAGATAGTTTAAATAATTTTCCGCAATCCCGTCGCCGTCGATATCGTAATTTAAGGTGAGGGACAGCCCCGCATATTTTTCGTCGAGGACGCTCAGATCGTTGTAATAGCAAACGTAATACCATACGGGAATGTTGGAACTCCAATTCGTGCTGCCCCACATATCGAGGAAAAGATAGGGACCGTCTTTCGCGTCTACATGGTAATAACCGTCCGTTTCGTTATAAACGGCGTTTATATATCCAGTGTAACCCGTACCTTCGGCGTTCAAGTTGTACGAAGCGTGGTAAATAATATCAGTTTCCGTTTCGATTTCGTCCGACGAACAAAGACGCAGGTTCCCGACGTAAGTGGTATTATCTCCCGCGCCCGTAGACGAAGTGCGGAAGAACAACAGAGAAATGGTGTACGTTCCCGCGCGATCCGCAATATAGGAATAGCACGTCGACCAATCGTCTGCGATGCCCGAGATCTGCCACATGACCGTTCCGTCTACCACGACGTAACAGATATCGTCGCTTTCCTTGGAAGAGGAGAAGAAGTCGAACGCAACCGCTTGTCCTTTCTCCAACGTCACGTCCGCATACAGGGTAGCGAACGAATATTCTTTGCTGCTAAGCGAATTTTCTTTGCCGCCGTTCGTGGGAACGATCACGCTTTTGCCGTCGTATTGAGAAACGACCCAAGGCCAGGAATATTCCGCGTCGGCAGCGCCCGCCGTCGCCGCGTCGTAGAACGTGAACGCGTTTTTGTAATCTGCCGCAACGATTGCGTTTACGATTTCGCTTTGAGAGGACATGGCGAGTCCTTCGGTCGGTTTAACATATTCGATCGCTTCTTCGGTGGAATCGCTGAGTCCGGGCGTGAACGTTTGCACATAGTCGTCCGCCGTATAGGTTTCAAACAGTTCGAGCCATTCGTTTCCGTCCGTAATCGCGCCTTTTACATAGAACGCGACTGCGCCGTAACGGTCGATGATAACCGTGGTGGGGTAGCCCGTTACGGAGAACATCTCATACAAATAATAGTAATCCTGTACCAACGGGAACGTAAGGGTAAAATTCGAACTGTAGGTGTACAGGAATTGGTTTATATAATCGTCTTCGTCGAAAGGATTGATTCCGATCACTTCCAACTTTTCCTTATATTGTTCGTACGCGGCGGCAAGTTCGGGAAATTCTAAAGTGCAGTTGGAACAATCCGCATACCAAAAGTTGAGAACCACCGCTTTTTTGGTTTCCAAAAGGTCGGAAAGCGTGAGCGTCCTCGAATCGTCGTACGTCGTTACGGTAAAGTCGTACATGATGCTGCCGATCGAATAATAGGTGCCGTTCGGCGCTTCTGAATCGATAACGGCGGAACAAACGTTATAAGTGTGAGAAGTGTTAGTTTCGTCGAGCGTAATCCAAGCGTCTCCGTCTGTTACCCAATATCCGTTCAAAGCGTCGCCGCCCAAATCCAAACAGAAATCGTATTCGTCGGGCGAGAGCTTGATCTCCAACACGCCGCCGATCGGGGTTGTATAAGTTCTCACCTTGTCGGATAAATCGTAAACGAGGACGTCGCAATAAGGAAGTCCCAATCCGCCCGCGGTGATTACGCTGATCGTATATATGATACGTTCGTCTACGCTAAGCGCGAAGGAAACGGAACGGTCGTTTTCGGTAACCGTCAGCGTTGTTTGTAAATAATAATCCTTGTCGCCGATCGTGCCTTCCGCCGAAACGACGTACGTTCCTTTTTGCAGTTCGATGCTCGCAACGCCGTCCGCGTTCGTTTTCGCCGTGTAAGTTTTTCCGTTTTCGTCCGTCCATGTCACGGCAATCCCGTTTGCGGGCGTACCGTCCAGCAGCGTAACCGTCGCGCTGTATGCAAGATCTACGCTCGTAAGTTCAAGCGTAATATCGTTGCCGAGCGTGTCCGTCGTTGTGCTTCCCGTATAAACATACCCTGCGGGAAGGTTTGAAAGGGAGATATCGTATTTTTTTGCGGGCAATTCGAAAGAAGCTTTGCCTTCCGCATCGGTAGGGGCGGAAGCTACGTCGTTGCCGTCCGAGCGAAGCGTTACCGTTACGTTTTCAACGGGATGCTCCTCGTCGTCGACAACGTAAATCGCGTAAGAGATATTCTTGGTTTCTTCGGTTGGCGTGCAAGCCGTAAAAATCCCCAAACAGAACAGGATCGCGCTCAGCAACAGCCCGAATACGCATAGGCGATTTCGGAATTTGTTCATTCATCTAACCTCGTAATATATTATTCTGCGGTTTTCGGAGTTTTTATGTTTTGGCAAGCTCAAACTCCGCGCTTATATCATTTTATCATAGATTGTAAGTTTATGCAACTAAATTGCGGCGCGGTTATGTGAAAAATCATTCACAATCGGCGGCCGTCCGTTTCTTTTTGCCCGATGCGTCTCGTTATCGCCGCGTACGCGGGAAAAAGGGCGGCTCTCGCGCAATTCGGTCGCCGTTTCGGGGCGCGCAAAGAGAATATGCGGAAAATAATATGAAAAAATTCATTCAAGGTCTTTTCTTTTTCGTCAAATTATGTTATAATCCAAATATAGGGCGGTCGGATTTGATTTCGCAATTTTTTGCGAAATATGCGCATAACGTTTATGCGCGGTTGTCGCAATGCGGCTTCCCGAGGAGAAATCTGTTATGGAAATTGAAAAAACGGTAGACGGAAACGCCGTCATGCTCTCTCTTACGGGATGGTTGGACGCGCTTTCCGCACCCGTCTTGGAAGAGGAACTCGCACGATTGGACGGATCCGTTACCGATCTCGCGCTCGATCTGGAAGGGCTGCGTTATATTTCGTCCGCGGGGCTGAGACAAATCGTTCTCGCGCATAAAAAGATGGCGGGAAAAGGAAGCTGCGTGTTGATCCGCGTACCGGAGGAGATTATGGAAACGCTTCGCATGACGGGGCTTTCGGAGAGGTTGCATATTATTACATGAAAAATTCAAAACAAACCGCGAAACGGCGCGGACTTACTTTAAAAACCGTTTTCCTATTTATAATTCTGCTTGCAGCCGTTCTGATTTACGGCGTTATCCGCTATTTGGCGGAGGCGGGCGTGCAACCTTTCGACCGAGAAGTTCTGCTTTCGCTTTTGCCCGAAGTCATTCCCGCGCTTGCCGCGCTGGTAATCGCATTCGTTATTACGCTCGTATTGCAGCGCAGAGAGGTTTCGTTTCCTTCCAAGACGATCGAAGGGCAGCTTAACGGATATATCGCCCGCAAGAGGGAGAAAAAACCGTTCGAACAGGTTGGGGCGGGCGCGCTCGAAAATATAGAGAACGCTCTCGTCAAAGCGGACTTAGAGATCGATCGATATCTCGACGATCGGATCAAAGAGTCCGAGGAGATCGCTTTGCGGGAAAACGAAGAGAAGATCGCCCGCATGATCGGAATGCAGACCGTACCGACGCTTCGTTCGGACAACGAGCTTTCTTACGGTCTTGGCGGCTGCGTTCAGTTTTCCGATTGTTTCGGCGGAGATTATTACGATTATTTTCCGTTGGATAAACGCCGCGTATGTTTCGCGTTGGGCGACGTATGGGGGACAGGGCTTCCCGCCGCGCTTTTTTCGGCGCGATTAAAAGAACTCGTGCGGGAATACGTTTGCGCGGCGCAGTCGTTGACGGAATCGGTTGAAAAGATTAACGCGGAACTTTTCAAAAATAATCCTTACAACTTGGGCGCAACGTTATTCGTCGGTATTTTTTATCCGGAAACAAGCGAATTGCGTTATTTGAACGCGGGGCATTGTCCGCCCGTACTCATAGGGGAAAAAGACGGCTTCCTTCCCTGTAAAACGGGGACGCCGCTCGGATTTTTCGAGAATGCGAGCTTCGTCGAAGAATTATTCGAACTGAAGGCGGGCAGCGCGCTCTTACTCTACACGAACGGCGTGACGGAAGCGATGGACGGAAAAGGTAATTTCTTCGGCACGGAGCGTTTGATATCCGCCGTTCGCTCGTCGTGGAACGATTCTCTCGGCGCGGAGCATATCGTTCGAACCGTAAAGAACGAATTGCAAGCGTTCTGCGGAGAACGGAAATTGGCAGACGATTATGCTTTTCTGGCGGTTTATTATCCTCTCGGCCTGCAAAAGATGTTTCGCCCCGTGACTTCGGAATTGGAAGTAATGCGCGATCTCATGTTCGGTTGGCTGAAAAACGATCCCCGCAGAAATAAAGTATATCTTGCCTGCGAAGAAATTTTTACCAATATCGTCAATCATTCGGGCGCGAGCAGTATTTTGCTCGATTGCCAAAGAGAGGGCGACAGCCTTGTCGTGCGCTTTACCGACGACGGCGAGCCGTTTAATCCGCTGCCCGTTCAGCAGACGGAACGCAGTTTTTACGATTACGGTCAGGGCGGTATGGGAATGGCGATTATCCGTCAAATCGCGGGAGAAGTGTTCTATCGCACGAAAGACAACAGAAACGTTCTTACCGTAAGATTCCCCGTTTACGAGGGTTAGTTTGAATCGCGTTTTTTTTGCGGAAACGGACGGATTGCCCGATCCCGCTCAGGTCGTGTCTCTTATGAAACTTGTTTCGTTTCGGCGGAGGGAGAACGTTCTTTTGGCGCGTCAAGAGAAAAGGCGGGATAAATTTGGCGCGGAATTATTGCTTTCCTATGTTTTGTCGGGGGTTGGAAAATCGACGGACGATATCGAGTACGGCGTTTGCGGGAAACCGATGATAGACGGTCTTAATTTTAATCTGTCGCATAGCGATGGGGGAGTTGCGGTGGCGATATCCGACTTTCCCGTGGGTTGCGACGTCGAAAAAGTAAGAGCATATCCCCGCCGTGTTGCGGAAAAATTTACGGCTGATGAACGGAAAAGATTGGAAAATACAGCGGAGAATGACCGTGACGCCGCTTTTTTTTGCCTTTGGACGGCGAAGGAAAGTTATTTGAAGATGACGGGAGAGGGACTGTCGGCGTTCAGTACGATAGAAATTAACTATCCTTGGGTGTTACGCGCCGGCGTTCGGCAGGATTGCAAGTTATGTTGCGCGGTTTTGGGGAATTATATATTGACGACGTGCGGGAAAGGGGAGACGTTCGAAAGAGAAACTGTTGATTTGCGGCGTCTGTTATAAAATAGCAAAAATTTCCGCAGAAAAATGGCTTTCACACAGTTGCAAATTATAAAGCGGTTTGTTATAATGGATAAGACACCTGCGGTGTACGGAATCCGAAGAATGCGTAATCCACAAAGTACATTCGGGAGCGCAAGTCGGACGGGATAGGCAAGGTCTGTTGATACGGAAAGTCTGAGGCTCGTCCGCCGCGCACCCACCTGCGTAAAGCGGGTTAACCTTTTTCGTTTTGCGGCACAGGCGGATGTCTCTTTTTTTTAGAATTTTTTTCGATTTCTGCAAAAAACGGTTGCAAGTTTCGGTAGAATATGATATAATCACTGAGCGTTTGAAGACGGCCTTGTGGTCAAGCGGTTAAGACGGCGCCCTCTCACGGCGCAATCCCGGGTTCGATTCCCGGCAAGGTCACCATATTTAGTACCCGAAAAGGATGCTGACAAAAAGACACCGAAAATATTGTG
>CAYZTP010000013.1:0-28442 GCA_964481555.1 uncultured Clostridia bacterium
CCAAGGCGAAGAGCGAGAAGAAATACATAAAAAACGCCGAAACCGAAACCCCGACATCGATTGCAGAAACAAAAATTGCCGCCTTCGAAGGCGGCAACCGAATTATATCGGAAATCCGAAAAGCCCGCAATATCGAAGCTCTTACTTAAAAATTTCCTCTCCGTTCGTTTCTATGATTTTTTTGTAGAAATACGCGCTCTTTTTCGGCGTGCGTTCCAACGTATCATAGTCGATATGCACAAGCCCGAACTTCTTTGAAAACCCTTCCGCCCATTCAAAATTATCTATAAACGACCAATAGAAATATCCCTCGATCGGCACTTCCTGCGCCGCACGGTGCAACGCGCGCAGATAGCGTTTTAAGAAGTCGATTCTGCTGTCGTCGTTGATCTCTCCGTTCAAGTCTTTCCATTCCGTAAGAGCGACTCCGTTTTCCGTATAAACAATGGGAAGTCCGTACCGCTCATAAATATATTTGGGCGGATAATAAAGGGCGTCGGGATAAACCGTCCAACGCGTATCCGTTCTGGGGTCGGAGGGCGTGGGAACGGGATGTACGATAACGCCGTCCTTTTCCGTAACATACTGCCCCGTGTAAGTATTTACGCCGTAAAAGTCGATTTGACTTTTTATGATCTTCATATCCTCTTCGGACGGCTCGAACGCATTTTCCTTCATCCAAGGAAGAAATTCTTCGGGATACTTTCCGAAAATGAGCGGATCCGTCCAATAATTGACCGCCCCGAAATTTTTATGGCAGCCGAACGTATCCTTTTTGGCGAGTTCGTAATCCTCTTCCCGCACGGGCAACGACGGCCAATACGCCTGCGCCGTGCCGATTTTGACGGGATTTTTGCAAATGCTACGTATCTTCTTTTCCGCAAGACCGCAACCGAGCAGCACGTTGTGCGCGCACTTCATGACTTCCGAAGTAGGAAGCTTTAAAAACGGCGCGTGCACGCCCTCCCAATGTCCGAGTCCGATAAAGCACTGCGGCTCGTTAATGAGAATGAAATGATCCACATAATCGCCGAACAGCTCGGCGCAAACGCCCGCATATTCTTCAAACCATTTGGGACTTTCGGGGTTGAGCCAGCCGCCCTTGAAATAAAGCGCATAAGGATAATCCCAATGGAACAGCGTCATCCAAGGTTGGATATCCGCTTTTTTCATCTCTTCGAGTAATTCGAGATAAAACCGTTTTCCGTCCTCGCTGATTCTGCCCGTTCCTTCGGGCATGAGCCGCGCCCAGTTGACGGAAAAACGATACGCTTTGATCCCGAGTTCCTTCATCAACGCGATATCCTCTTTCATGTGATGATAATGGTCGCACCCGACGTCCCCTTTGTGTCCTTCGAAAATGCGCCCTTCCGTAGCGGAGCCGACGTCCCAGCCGTTTAAGCCCTTATCCGCCTCGTACGCGCCGCCCTCGATTTGATAGGCCGCGGTGGCTACGCCCCAAGCAAAATTTTTACAAAAACTCATTTCTATTTTCTCCTTTTTTTATCGATCGTTCCTGCGCTTTTGGAAACAGCCTAAAAAGCGCTCCTTTCCGACGTGCGCTTTTGCGGCTTTTTTGCAAATATTCCTTCCTTTGCAAATGAATCCGCTTCCTTCACGCGCGATACGTCGGAATTTATAAATTTTCCGCTTCTTCCAGCCAAAGAGCGGGAGACGCATCCGACGGCATACGCCAATCGGCGCGGGGAGACAGCGAAACCGAACCCACTTTCACGCCGTCGGGAATGCAATTACGTTTAAATTGCTGCGCGAAAAAGCGCTTATAAAAGTTTACCAACCATTTTTTCAGCGTCGCCCGATCGTATTTTTCGGCAAACGCCGATTCAGCCAAAAACAGCGTTTTTGACGGCGAAAAACCGTGACGGACAAAGTGAAACAAATAAAAATCGTGCAGTTCGTACGGCCCGATCAGATCTTCCGTCTTTTGCGTTATATTCCCTTTTTCGTCGGGCGGGAGCAATTCGGGTGATATTTCCGTATTCAATATGGCTTTTAATACGATTTCCAATCTGCCTCCGACGCGCTTCCCTTCGTAGGAAACAAGCGATTTGACCAGCGTTTTGGGGACGGAACAATTCACGGCATACATACTCATATGATCGCCGTTATAGGTACACCATCCGAGGGCAAGCTCGGAAAGATCCCCCGTACCGACGACGATTCCGCCCGTCTCGTTCGCAACGTCCATCAAAATCATGGTACGGTAACGCGCCTGCGCGTTTTCATACGTCGTATTTTTATTTTCGGGATCGTGTTCGATATCCTTAAAATGTTTGGCGACCGCGCCGCCGATATTCACGGTTCTGATCGTCGCGCCCGTCGCCTGCATCAACGAAAGAGAATTGTTTTTTGTTTTCAGCGAAGTGCCGTATCCCGGCATAGTTACCGCGATAATATCTTCACGTTTTCTGCCTAACAGATCGAACGCGCGTACGGTAACGAGAAGCGCGAGCGCGGAATCCAGCCCGCCCGAGACGCCGATAACCGCCGTTTTTGCCTTGGTGTGTTTCAGCCGCTTGGCGAGCGCCGTGCTCTGCATAGACAGGATTAGCCCGCAGCGGCGGTCAAGTTCTTTTCCTTGCGGAACAAAGGGTAACGCTTCGATTTTACGCGTAAGCGCGCATTCCCTTTCTTGCGCCGAAAATGCAACGAACGTATATCCTCCCGAATACGTTTGAAAGGACGTGAGTTTTCTGCGTTCGTTTTCCAGAAGCTCCACGTCGATTTCGCTTTCGGCATACTCTCCCGAAAAAGGCAGACTTTCATTCAG
The DNA here is from genome assembly GCA_964481555.1 of uncultured Clostridia bacterium. Taxonomy (GTDB): domain Bacteria; phylum Bacillota; class Clostridia; order Christensenellales; family Borkfalkiaceae; genus Gallimonas. The sequence continues at coordinate 2,792 of CAYZTP010000013.1, forward strand.
AATCACGCCGTTCTCGGCAATGATATTGTGTCCTGCGAACACCATGTCCGAGGTAGATTCGTCCTTTCCCGCGTCCGCGTACACATAACCGCAGCTAAGCTTGCCGGACTGCGATTTCAGAAGCAGTTCACGGTATTCCGTCTTTCCGATCACCTCGTTGCTCGCCGAAAGATTGACGATGATATTCGCCCCTGCAAGCGCGTGCGCGCACGAAGGAGAAGCAGGCGCCCATAAATCCTCGCAAATTTCGCAAGCGACCGAAAAGGCGGGATTTTCGCTGTTCCTCACGATGATATTCGTACCGAACGGCGCCGATTGTCCGCAGATTGTGACAAGCTGCGTTTCTCCCTGACCCGCAGTGAAATACCTCGCTTCGTAAAATTCGTTATAATTGGGCAAATAAGTCTTGGGAACGAGCGCGAGTATGCGCCCGTTTTGCACCGCGGCAGCGCAATTATACACATTCGCACCGACGGCGAAAGGAAGTCCTACGAAAAAGAGAACCTCTTTCCCGACAGAAAGCGAGGCAAGCTCTTTCAGAGCCTGTTCCGCGCCGCGCAGAAGCTGTTTTTGCAAAAACAAATCGCCGCAAGTATAACCCGAGAGGCAAAGCTCGGGAAAAACAAGGAGTTCCACCCCCGCTTTTTCCGCTTTCTCCACCTCTCCCGCGATCATTTCGGCGTTGTATTTTACGTCCCCTACTTTGAGCGCGGGAGACGCCGCACGCGTTTTGACATAAGAATATTTCATATGTAATTACGGCTCATTCTTCACCGCCGGCGATTTCCGCCGCGTCGTTATTCCCCTTTGCCGCCGCGCGGATCTTTCCTTCGATTTCCGCCGCAAGTTCGGGGTTGTCTTTCAAAAACAGACGCATTTTTTCCTTGCCGTTGGCAACTTTATTGTCGTTATAGCTGAACCACGCGCCGCTTTTTTTAATAATGTCGTACTGTACGCCCAAATCGATAAGGCATCCTTCCTGTGAAATTCCTTCTCCGTACAGGATATCGAATTCTGCCTGACGGAAAGGAGGAGCAAGTTTGTTTTTTACGACTTTGGCGCGCGTACGGTTTCCCGTCGCGCCGTCGGTATCTTTCAGAATATCCGTCTTGCGCACGTCGATACGGACGGACGCATAAAACTTTAACGCTTTCCCGCCCGGCGTTACTTCGGGATTGCCGAACATGACGCCCACTTTTTCGCGGAGCTGATTGATAAAGACCACGCAGGTTTTGCTCTTGTTGACGATCGCCGTCAGTTTTCTGAGAGCCTGGCTCATGAGGCGCGCCTGCAATCCGACGTGGGAATCGCCCATGTCGCCCTCTATCTCGGCTTTGGGCGTGAGCGCCGCCACGGAGTCCACGACGATAATATCCACCGCCGAGGAACGTACAAGAGAGTCTACGATATCGAGCGCCTGTTCGCCCGTATCCGGCTGGGAAACGTACAGCTCGTCAAGATTTACCCCGAGGTGTTTTGCATAAACGGGATCAAGCGCGTGTTCGGCGTCGATAAACGCCGCGATCCCTCCCGCTTTCTGCGCCTGCGCGACGGCATGAAGCGCGACCGTCGTTTTCCCTGAGGATTCCGGCCCGTATATTTCTACCATTCTGCCGCGCGGAAGTCCGCCGATACCGAGCGCAAGATCAAGCGCAAGACAGCCTGTGGGAATCGTCTCGATATCCGTATTTCCCGCCTCCTGCCCCAGCTTCATGATCGCGCCCTTGCCGTAAGCCTTTTCGATTTGCGCTAAAACGGCGTCTAACGCTTTGAGTTTTTCTTCGTTCATATATGATCTCCTTAACGCTTTTCTGCAATGAACGGTTTGTGCGGAAATTCCACGCTGTTAATTTCCCGAAATACAAGGAACAGCGCAAGATTGACCGCCGTGTTCGTAATTTCTTCCCGCGATCCGCTCAAACGGTATTCGAACACGCGCACCCGATCGGGCGTCCCCACGGCGATATAACAAAGTCCAACGGGTTTATCCGTGCCGTCCGAGGACGGTCCTGCAATTCCCGTAGTGGAAACCGCAATATCGCAATTTCCCTCTTTCAGCAATCCCGCCGCCATTTCGTACGCCGTTTCGTTGGATACGGCTCCGTGGTTTTTCAGCGTGTATTCCGATACCCCCAACCGCTCCTTTTTGGCTTTATTGTCGTACGCGTTGATCGCTTCGTAAAAAAATTTACTTGCTCCCGCGACGCCGACGAGCGCCCTTCCTACGCCGCCGCCCGTAAACGATTCCGCCGTGGAAATTCGGTAACGGTGAAGATTAAGCACTTCCGCAAGCCGCACGGCGATCGTAACGTCCTCCATCGCGTAAATATAATCCTTCAGCTCGCTTGCGAGAATGCGCACAATTTCATCCGTCACCATTTTCGGAGTCGTTTGATTGTAAACGACTTCTATCCTCACGCAACCGTATTCTTCATTCGTATGAATATTCACGCTTCCGTCCGCGGCTTCCTGCGCTTTCGCGATTGCGGAAAACACGGCGTCCGCGGGCGCGGAGATTGTACGGAGTACCACGCGGCTGAATTTTTCGCCCCGACGCGCTTCTACGGCGGGAACAAGCGAAGAACGGACGACTTCCGCCCCCGTCTCTCCCGCGGGGAGAACGGCGAAAAGGCACTGTTCCGTTTCGAGAATATAATTAGCGGCGGTTTTTCCCGCCGCCCGCGAAACGGCGTCCCGCGCGACGGAAACGAGAACTTTATCGCAAATGAGAAATACGCCGTCGTAGTTTGCCGAAAGTCTTTTCAATGCGGAAATAACCGCTTCCCCGTCCGTATAAGAGACGAGCGCGATTTCGTCAAGTTCCACCCCGCCGGAAAGCAAAGCGTCCGTAATGCAAGCGTAATTTACGGATCTGACAGACGTTTTAATATTGCGCAACACAAGAGCCGCGTATTTCTTCTCACGTTGTTCCATCTTTTTCTTCTTTGAGGACGTCGAGATTTCTTACGATATAGTTTACGCCGGAAATTACGGTGAGCAGCGTGCATACGGCAAAGAACGCAAGTCCCCCGTAACCGACCAGACTGCCAAAGAACGTAGAAGGAAACGCAACGGAAACAATCAACATCGTGATTGCAATATCCTGCGTCATCGTTTTCATTTTGCCCAATCTGTCCGCCGCCAAAACGACATTCCTGCCCGCCGCTACCATACGGAAGCCGCTTACGATCAGCTCCCGCGCCAATATCAGCGCAACCATGATTCCCGCCGCGTACAGTCCCCAATCGCCAAACGGTTTCAACGTAAACGCCGAAAACTCCGACGGAACCGTGAGCAGGATAATGAACGCCGTAGAAACAAGCACCTTATCTGCAATGGGATCGAGAAACTTCCCCAAATTTGTGACTAATCCCCGCGAACGGGCGATATACCCGTCCAGCGTATCCGTACCGGCGGCGATTACAAACACGATCGCCGCCGCGAGATAGCACCATTTCGTAAGCAATCCGCAATAGAACAGTACGACAAAGACGGGAATCATAAAAATTCTGGTTAACGTAATTTTGTTGGGTAAATTCATATTATATCCTCTGTGCGGCCGTATAAATCATACGTTTCGGCGCGGTCGATGCGCACGCGATAACGTTCTCCTTCCGCGGCGCGCGGGCTTGTAAAGTACACGACGCCGTCGATCTCCGGCGCTTGAAAGTAAGCTCTTCCGACAAAGCACGACCTTTCGTAATCGATACCCTCGCAAAGAACATCAAGCGTTTTATTTACGAATCCTTCCAAAAACGAACGGGAGATCTCCGCCTGCGCCCCGTAAAGCTCCTTTTGCCGCCGTTTTTTCTCCCTTGCGGGAATCTGCTCTTTCATGGAGTAAGCGGGCGTTTCCGGCTCGCGCGAATAGGTAAATACGCCGCAGTTCGCAAATTTTGCCTCGCGCATAAACGAAAGCAACCCCTTATGTTCCTCTTCCGTTTCCGAAGGGAACCCCGTAATGAACGTCGTGCGCAGCGCGATATCCGGAATTTCCGCCCGCAAACGCGCAATCAACGCAAGATATTCCTCCCGCGAGCCGTTGCGCCCCATTCGGCGCAGAATTCTGTCCTCGGAATGTTGCAACGGGATATCGAGATACTTGATGATTTTCCGATTATCGCGAACGAGCGCAATCAGTTCGTCCGTCAACCTGTCCGGATAACAGTATAATAATCGAATATGACAAATATTGTCAAGTTCGGAAAGTTTTTTTAACAGCCGTACAAATTGATTTTCGCCTGCGTCCTCTCCGTAACGCGTAATATCCTGCGCGACGATCACAAGCTCTTCCGTTCTTCCCAGCGATTCCGCTTCCGCTAACAGCGCGTCCATGGGATAGGAACGGTATTTCCCGCGAATTTTCGGAATCAAGCAATAAGTGCAATGACCCGAGCAACCCTCGGAGATTTTCAAATATCTTACATGAGCGGGAGACGTAATCACGCGTTCTCCCAAGCCGCCGCATGGAGCGCCCGTACCGACGGCGTTCACGCGTTCGCCCGCATACGCCTTTTCAAGCGCGGGAAACAGCGCGGAAACGTCCTCCGTACCCAAAAACACGTCGCCCTCGGAGAGAGCGGGAAACAGCTCTTCCGCATATTTTTGCGGCAGACAGCCCGTTACAACGATTTTTTCCAATTTCCCGCTGCGGTACCCGTTGGCTTCCAAAACGGTTTCGATCGCTTCTTTCCGTGCGGCGTTTAAAAAGGCGCAAGTATTCACGACAAGGATTTCGGCTTCACCGATTTCGTCGGTAATTTCGCACCCGTGCGCTCTGATTTCCCCGAGAATGCGTTCTCCGTCGACGCGGTTTTTGTCGCACCCCAGCGAAATCATTCCAAATTTCTTCCGTATCAATCCAAACTCCCGTATTTGCTTTCGTATTCTTCCTTGGTGAGCAACACCGTACGCGCCTTCGCCTTGCCGTCGAAGGGAGTGATGTAGCCCATCAGTTCCATCCATTCGATGATCTTACCCGCATGGTTATACCCCACCGAGCATTTCCGCTGAATCAACGAAATCGAAGTTGTGCCAAGCTTCACGGAAACGGCGAGCGCTTTGATATATTCTGCGTTGACGGCCTCGCTTTCCCCTTCGTCGCCGTCGGAAAATCCCGAGTCTCCCGCTTCCGTCTTGTTGATATAATCGGCGATTTCGGGATCGAAAAACGCTTCGTTGTTCGCTTTGATCTCTTCGACGACCGCCTGCACTTCTTCCGAACTCAAAAAAGCTCCCTGTACCCGCATACAATTAAACATACCGCCCGTTTTATACAGCATATCGCCGTTTCCGAGCAGCTTTTCGGCGCCCGATTCGTCGAGTATGGTACGCGAATCCACTTCCTGTATGACGCGGAACGCCATTCGCGTGGGCAGATTTCCCTTAATCACGCCCGTAATTACGTCTACCGACGGTCTCTGCGTGGCTATGACGAGATGGATTCCCGCCGCCCGCGCCTTTTGCGTCAGCCGCTGGATACGTTCTTCGATGTCTTTCTTCGCAACCGACATCAAGTCGGCAAGCTCGTCTACGACAATGACGATCTTCGCAAGTTTTTCCTCGTCGTCCGCAAGGCTGGAGTTGTATTCGTCCAAGTTCCGCACGACCACGCCCGAACGCGTTTTTTGTTCGAACACAAGATATCTGCGCTCCATTTCCTTGATCGCCCAATTCAGCGCGGAAACGGCTTTCTGCGCGTCAGCGATAATCTCGTTGATCATTAAATGAGGCAATCCGTCGTATATCGTAAATTCTACCTTTTTCGGGTCGATGAGGATGAGTCTCAATTCCTGCGGCGAATATTTGCAAATAAGGCTGACGAGCATGGAATTGAGGCATACGCTCTTACCGGAGTTGGTAGAGCCGGCCACAAGGATATGCGTCATCTTGGCAATGTTTCCGCAGACGTTCCGCCCCTCCACGTCCTTACCGATCGCAAACATCAGCGATCCGGGTTTGGAATTACGGTATTCCTCCGACTGCATAACCGAGCGAATGCCTACGACGGCGCGCACGCTGTTGGGAACTTCGATCGAAATCGCTCCGACTTCCGAATTGGAATAAATATTAACGCCGTCGCGCGCGTGAAGTCTCATAGCGATTTCCTCGTCGTGCTTAATGACAGAACGCACCGAAATATTACGCGGGATATCGATGTCATACCGCGTTACGGAAGGACCCGGCGTTACCTTTACGATTTCCGCTTCCACGCGGAATCCCGCAAGCGTTTCGATAATGATATCCGAATTGCGGATGATTTCTTCCTGCGAAACGGAAATGGCGTCGTCGTACTGGCGGAATAATTGCAGCGAAGGATATTTATATTTTTTATAAACGTGTTTTTTGGGTTCGGGAGCGGCCTCCTTGGGAATGGGGTGCGCAGGGCGTTCGGGAACGCCGTCTATCCTGCTCGCTTGATAACGCAACGGCTCGGCGGGTTCCGCCGCATCGTCCGCGCCGTCTTCCTCGAATAATTCGACGCGCGTTTTGCGCATTCCCCGCTCGACGCGGCTCTCGGATTGACCGCGCCCGTCGTCAAACGCATCCTGCGGGGCGTCGTAAAGCGAATCCTCTCCGAATCCGATGCTTCTTTCCAATCCGAAACCGTCTTTCGGTTCGCCGCGCAAACGCGCGGACGCGCGGTCTTTGAACTCGTTGCCGAAATCGTCGCCGCGCAGAATATTCCGTTCCGCACGCGCTTCCGAAATCTCTTCAACGCCGCGCGCGGGAAACTCCGCATTCGTATATGCGCTGCGGTCGGGTTCGGATTTAATCGGTTCCGGCTTCGGAATCAGCGGCGCGCGTTTAATCTTGCTTTCCGCGCGGATTGCATCCTCGGAGGACTTCATCACCGACTCTTCGGGAAAGCGCGACGCGGCGTTATCGTTTCGATCGAACGCGAAAGAGTCCGCGTCATTTGGCGCGGTCGACGGGAATTCCGCCGGCTCCGCGTCGGGCGGAGTCCCCGCCTCGGACGTTTCCTCTCCGTCCAAACCCAAATAGGGCGAACCGTCCGTCTTTCCGGCGTTAAATTCGGGTGCGACGTCGTTCGCGTAAAAATCACGCGCGGGCATATCCGAAATCTCCGGAGCTTTATAAGAGGGAAGCTGCGGATAATTCAAATCCGCCGACCGCAGCGTAAAACCGTCCTGCGCGTCAGGCTTTTGCTCCACGATTTTGCGGGGCATGGAAGAACGTACCGTTTCCGCCTGTTCGCCGTAAGCGGAACGGTAGCTCTGCGGCGGTTTCGCGCCGCTTTGATCGCCCGTTTCCCTACGGCGCGTCTCCAACGGCTTTTCGTAAACGGACGGAATGCTATAATCGTTTCTCCTTGCGGGAGAATCGTCCGGTTCGATACTGCTTCTGCGCGTACGGGAATTAAACGCCGAATCGCGGTTAAAAATAAGATTGCTGTTATAGTCGGCGGCGGGATCGGACGAGAACAGAATGTCTCTTCCCGTCGGTTGGTAAGGCTCGGCAGGCGGCGCATAATCGTAAGCGCTTCCGTTCGATCTTTCATAGCCGTCGGACGCCGTCTCCCGCGGCTGCTCGTAACGGGGCCGATACTGCAAATCGGGTTGCGGTTGATATTGAGGCTGTTGATTCCGCTCGGCGGCATAATCCCGCGGCACAGACTGCGGCGTTTCCAAATCGTCGAATGCAAACGAGCCGGGATATTCTCTAATTCCCGAAGTGTGAAAGTCCTCTTTTTCGGCGGTTCGGCGAGGTTGCTTCCGGGGTTTCGGCTTTTTCGCGGAAGAAATCAATTTCCCTTTCAACGGAGTCGCCCATAGAATAAAAAATACCGAAAGCGCCGTAAAAAGCGAAAATAACACATATGCGCCGATTTCGGAAAACGCATAACTTACGGGATAAACGATTAGTCCGAATATAATCCCCGCGCCGGTGGCGTCCGCCGCGCTTTCGGAAGCGGCGTTCCAACAGCCGCCGAGATATTCTCCGTACCCGCCGCCAAAGAAACGCGCGCTCGTAGCGAGATGCACGATCAAAAACACAGAACAGACGAGCGCCGCTATGCGCAAAAACCATTTGCCCGAGAAAAACTTTTTTCCCGAAACCAATCTGAAAGACCAGCAAATAACGGCAATCAAAAGCGGATAGACGAAAAAGCCGCATAAACCGAGAAGAAACGCCGTGATCGCCACGCCGATCTCCCCGAATATATACCGTCCCGCGATTGCGATTACCAAAGCGATCACGCTGAATAGCAAAAGCGTCATGCCGAACGTTTCTCTCGTAATGATCTTGGTATTAGATTGTTTTTGATTGTCCGCTCCGCGGCCGTAACCGTTCAAAAATAGCCCCCAATCCCGCCCACAAGGGCAAGGCTCGCCAATTTTTCAACCTACATTATATCATTTTTGCACGGATTTTTCAACAATATCGCAGCGTATTTTTTGCAAGATTTAAAATTTTCTTGTCTGAGCGAAGAATATTCTTTTTTGAAGAGCTTGAATCGTAAGCCGATTTTTTCGCAGGCGAAAAAAATCCGAAAATTTTTTCAAAAGAGTATTTACAAGTCCGAATATTTGCGTTATAATGAAAATGCGTAAGTATTTGCGCATAAAATTCAAAATTTTGCGGGCAAAATACCCGCTTTTTAGGAGGATAAATTATGGAACTTATTTACACGGGGGTAGGCAAAAAAGTCTACCGCGACGGCGATCGGCTGATCAAGTCGTTCGACAAAAGCTATTCGAAGGCGAGCATACTCAACGAAGCGCTCAACCAAGCGCGCGTCGAAGAGACGTCGCTCAATATCCCCAAAATTCTCGGCGTTTCCGTGATTGAAGGGGATTGGTCTCTCACTTGGGAATATATAGAGGGCGAAACGCTGGAATCGCTCATGAACAAACATCCCGAAAAGCTCGACGAATATCTCGACTTTTTCGTAGAGCTGCAAATTCAGATGAGCAAAGAAAAGGTGCCTCTGTTGGGACATTTACGCGATAAAATGCACGCAAAAATTTCTTCCAGCTCATTTCCCGCATCCGTTCGTTACGATTTACACGTCCGTCTCGACGGGCTGCCCCGCCACAAAAAGCTTTGCCACGGCGATTTCCAGCCCAGCAATATTATTATCACGAAAGACGGCACGCCTTATATTATCGACTGGGCGCACGCTACGCAGGGCAACGGCTCGGCGGATGCGGCAAGAACTTATCTCTTGTTCAAACTGCGTCAAAAGGACGAAATCGCAGAAAAGTATTTGAAGCTGTTTTGCCAAAAAACGGATACGGCGATCCAATACGTGCAGAGAATTTTGCCCATCGTCGCGGCTTCGCAATCGGTAAAACAAAAACCGGAGGAAGCGGAATTCCTCTCCAAATGGGTAAACGTTTGCGATTGGCAATAACGAAACAAAAAAGCGGTTGTAAACCGCTTTTTTAAACAAATTAAAATAGGCAAACCATAAAAAACTATCATATCGGTTGCGCTATCGGTTTGCTTACGGAACGGTATGCGCATAATGCGGAGGCGGAATCATGGAACGAATCGAAGAAACGGGAAAAAGAAACTTACGGGTATTGCCCGAAGATTTTAAGTATTCCATAACAAAGGAAAAATATCTTGTCGAATATGACAATATCCGTCTTTACGGCGAAATTTATAAACCGCAGACGGCAGGGAAATTTCCTGCCGTTATTTTCAGTCACGGATTTAACGGACGTTGTACCGATTTTTTCGCGGAATGCAGGCGGTTTGCAGAACGCGGATATGTTTGTTACGCGTTTGATTTTTGCGGCGCGCAACAAAACGGAAAAAGCGCGGGCAGATCGAACAAAGAATATACGCCGTATACCATGAAAGAAGATTTGCGCGCCGTGATCAAAAACATTCGGGGTCTTCCCGAAGTTGACGAAACGCAGATTTTTTTGTTCGGCGGAAGCCAAGGCGGATTTATCACGGCTCTTACGGCGGCGGACGACGATATCAAAAAGGAAATTACGGCGATTGCATTCTATTTTCCCGCCTTTAATATTCCGGACGATTGGCGCAACGCGCCGATTCAAGATACGCCTCTCATGGGCTACTCCATCGGCGCGGCGTATATCTCCTCCATCCGCGATTTGGACGTTTACAAAGTAATCGGAAATTACGAAAACGACGTGTGTATCGTATGGGGAGACAAGGATACCATCGTAAAACAAACGTATATCGATCGCGCCGCGGAAGTCTACGGCGAACGGGCGGAACTTACGGTAATCAAAGGCAGCGGCCACGGATTCATCGGCGCGGCGTTGACAACGGCGATAAACACCGTGCTTTCGTTTTTTGAGTTGCGCACATACGAATGACGTTCAACGAAAATCAACGAAAAAATGAAGAAGAAAACAGTCTGTGTTTTTATTTATGATAATGCTGTTTCTCTCAGCGATTTTTAAAGACAGAATACAACGCAGCGCCTAACGCGACGGCTCCGCATACGCACAGCGCGATTCCGCCGCCTTTTTGCGTAAACGACACAACGGAAGAGGCGTACTCTTCCCCCTTGCCGAAGAAAAAGAGCGCAATTCCCGCCGCAATCAGCAACGCGGCGATAACGCCGACAAGCAGCGCGCCCCTTTTCGCGGATCTTTTCGTCTTCGGGTTCGAAGTCGGTTCCGAATTTTGTTTTGCAAAGCCCCCGTCTTGCGCGGACGCGCCGAATGCCAGCTCGTCTAAACCGATATGGTACAGACGGCAAATTTCGGTTGCTTTTTCAAAATCGAGCTTTACCTTATCGTTTTCCCAATTAGAAATGGTCTGACGGGTTACGTTCAACTTTTCCGCCAGCTCGCTCTGCGACAGCTTGTGCTCCTCTCGCAAACGATATAGTTTTTCGCCAAGACTTATTTGTTCCATTGCCGTTTAGCGTTTTTTCGAAGAAACGCGTAAACGATCAGCCAAATCAATCCGACAAGCGCAATCGCTATCGCATAAGGAATGAGAAAAAGAAACGCCGCCTCTACGGGAAAACCTGTTTCAGCGGAATTTAATATGCTAACATATACGATCGCCGTATGCACGATTCCCGCCGCGACAAGCAACAGTATGATCATTAAGAAAATCCAAAATAATTTTTTGGGCATAACCGTCTCCTCTTTTCTTCATATTATAATCGAATTGTCGCCCGATTGCAATACAATGTTTTTTACAATAAGGTAAATTTTTTTGTCAATTTGATTGCATTGCTTCAAAATCTTTCAAAACCGTTTTTAACTCCCGATAGAGCGCGACGATCATGCGGTTGCGCGATTCCACCGTAACGGTTGCGATTTCGGGAGAGAACGCCTCGCCCGTATAAATTCCGACGCCCGCTACGGCAAATTCCGTGCGCTTATCCGCGCCGTTCAACAGAAATTCAACCAAGATTCCCGCAACTTTCTTTTCCCCGAAAAAAAATTCGTCCACGCGTCTTCGTTCCGGCGTCTTTCCCGACGACATACGAATCACGCGCTCTACGGCGCTTGCGCAAGCGCTGCGGAAGCGGTCGATCTTATCTATGCCGATTCGTACGGGAAACGCCGCGGAACAGTAAATCCCGCCGTTTTCGGGAGAGGGAAACTTCCCGCCGAGTTTGTTCCTGCCCGCCGTTTGCGAGCGCGCCAAAACAAGGCATTCCCCGCCTTTTAAATATTCGCTTGCCGCCGCGGAATTGGTAGACGTTACCTCGGAAAAATACAAAACGCGCGCGCCCGTTTCCGCCGCGATCACCGCGGGAGAGAGCAAATCGCACGTTTCCGCCAACAAATAACCCTTTTTGGTAGACGATAAAATTTCGTATCCTTCTTGAATGAGCGCGTGAACCGCCTTAGAGATCGCCTGACGGGATACGCCGAGCTTTCTCGCAATACTCTCCCCCGAGACATATTCGCCCCGCGCCCTTTCGAGCGATTCTAACACGCAGTCTTTCGCCGTCATAAATATTTTTTGAGATCGTCCGTTCTGTCCGTTCTTTCCCAAGCGAACTCTTCTCTTCCGAAGTGTCCGTATGCGGAAGTTTTCGCATACACTGGACGGCGCAGATTTAACGTTTGAATGATCGCCGCAGGACGGAGATCGAACTCCTTTTTCACGATTTCGGCAATTTTATCGTCGGAAAGTTTTCCCGTGCCGAACGTATCGACAAATACGGAAACAGGACGCGCCACGCCGATGGCGTAGGCGACTTGAAGTTCCATTTCGTCGGCAATTCCCGCCGCCACGCAGTTTTTACAAATATAACGCGCCATATAAGCCGCGCTTCTGTCCACCTTCGTGGGATCCTTTCCCGAAAAAGCTCCGCCGCCGTGCGCGCATCTTCCGCCGTAGGTATCTACGACGATTTTTCTGCCCGTCAGCCCGGAATCCCCTTCCGGCCCGCCGATTTCAAATCTTCCGGTAGGATTAATTAAAATTTTGGTGTTTTCGTCGAGAAAATTTGCGGGAATCACCGCTCCGATGACGCGCTCTTTGATTGTTTTTGCAATTTCTTCCTGCGAGATTGCGCCGTCGTGCTGCGCGGATACGACCACGGTATCCACGCGAACGGGCGTTTTTCCCTCGTATTCGACGGTGACCTGCGTCTTGCCGTCGGGACGGAGCCACCCGACTTCGCCGCTTTTGCGTAAGAGCGAAAGTTTTTCCGCAAGTTTATGCGCCAGCGTAATGGGCAGCGGCATCAGCTCCCGCGTTTCGCGGCAGGCATATCCGAACATCATACCCTGATCACCCGCGCCGATTGAATCGCTCTCTTCGCCGCCCGCTTTGCTTTCGCGCGAGCTGTCTACGCCGAGCGCGATATCGACGGACTGTCCGTGTACCAGTTCGATCACATTACACCGATCGTAGGCAAAATCGCCGAAGTCGTAACCGATTTCGCGGATCACTCCGCGCGCAATCCGTTTATAATCCACCCGAGCGGTACTCGTCACCTCTCCCGTGATAAACAGCGTATTGTATGCCGCGCAGCATTCTACAGCCGCGCGGGCGTTTTCGTCTTGTTTTAACAGCTCGTCTAAAACGGTATCGGAGATACGGTCGCATACTTTATCGGGATGACCTTCCGTCACGCTTTCGCTCGTAAAAAATCTTCTCATGACATCCTCTGTTCGTTTACCGCCTCATTATAAAAGATAGCGAATGAAAAGTCAACCGAAAATGCGGTTGCTTTTCGCGTTCCTTCATGATATAATATCGATATGGAATGTCGGCTTTGCCCCGTACAATGCGGAGCGGACAGAGAGAAAACGGCGGGACGGTGCGGCGTAAAAGGACTTACCGTTGCAAAATATTATCTGCACCCCTTCGAAGAACCGCCTATTTCGTACGCGAACGGAAGCGGCGCGGTTTTTTTCGGCGGGTGTTCTCTGCGTTGCGTATTTTGCCAAAATTACGAGCTGTCGCGCGCCCGTCGGGGAAAAAGCGTTTCTCCCAAAGAGCTAAGCGAAATTTTTAAAACGTTAGAAAATATGGGCGCGGACAACATTAATCTCGTCACGCCCGACCACGTTTCTACGCTCATCGCCGAAGCGCTCTCCGTTTATAAGCCGAAAATTCCCGTCGTTTATAACTCTTCGGGATACTGCCTTACGTCCGCCCTGCAAGAAATCGATCCCTATATCGACGTATATCTGCCCGATTTTAAATTTTTCTCCCCTGAAATCGCAAAACGATATACGGGGCGGGAAGATTATCCGTCCCGCGCCAAGGAAGCGATCGCTTTCATGGCGAAAAAACCCGTTACGTGGAGAGACGGGAAATTGCTTACGGGAATTCTCGTCCGTCATCTCGTTTTGCCCATGTGCGCTTCCGATTCGCTCCGCGTTCTCGATTTTTTAAAAACGGCGCTGCCCGAAAACGCGTCGATTTCTCTCATGCGGCAATACACGCCTTTGGGCGAAACGGCGGATTTTCCCGAACTTCAACGAAAAATCACCGCGCGGGAGTATCGCCGCGTCGTCGATTATGCGACGGAACTCGGTTTCGGCTCCATATATACGCAGGACAAAGAGAGCGCGGATACAACGTTCGTTCCGCAATGGGATTTTTAGCCCAGCCATTCGTCTTTCAATTTGACGAGCCGTTTGGTAAGCTTGCCGCACTCGGAGGGAGACGCTCCTTTCAGCCTCTCTTCTAGCAGCCGAATGACCAAAAGTCGTTTACATTGATTCATGCCTTCAGTTTTTGCCGCAGGAGAAAAGTTTATGCTGATATCGCTCGACAACGTTACATTCGGCTACAACGGGGTTCCCGTAATCGAAAACGCCTCTTTTTCGCTTCATGAAAACGAACGCGTGGGCTTTATCGGCGGTAACGGCGAAGGGAAAACCACGCTTCTCAAACTCATCTTGGGGGAACTGATTCCCGATCGCGGCGACGTATTCCGCAAAAACGGATTGAAAATAGGTTATCTCGCGCAAAGCGGCGGTTTGGAATCGCAGCAAAGCGTTTACGCCGCGATGGAAGAGGTGTTCGAAGAGGACAAACGGCTTATCGCCCGACTGCGGGAAGCGGAAAAAGCGCTCTCCTGCGCGGATGATTCCGGTATCAAAACGCTTGCCGCGGAAATCGAAAATTTAAACAAGCGAATCGCCGCAAGGGATAGTTATTACTTCGACGTCCGCATTAAAACGGTTCTCGGCGGCATGGGCTTTGCAGATATGTATTCCCAATGCGTTTCCACAATGTCGGGAGGAGAAAAGACGCGGCTCAAACTCTGTCGTCTGTTACTCGAAGCGCCGGAACTGCTCATTTTAGACGAACCGACCAATCACCTCGACATAAAAACGATGTTTTGGCTGGAAGATTATCTCTCTTCCTACAAAGGGGCTATTCTCGTCGTCTCGCACGACCGTTATTTTTTAGACAGATTGACGTCGCGCACGTTAGAATTGGAACGGGGGACTCTTACCTCCTATAAAGGCAATTACAGCAAATATAAAACGCTGAAAGCGGAAGAAATTTTACGAAAAACGCGCGAATACGAAAAACAGCAGGAAGAAATCGCCAAATTGCAGGATTATGCGGATAAAAACATCGTCCGCGCAACTACGGCAAAGAGCGCGCTTTCCCGCGTAAACAAACTGGAACGCATGGACGTACTCGAAAAACCCGTTTTACCCCCCTCTCCGCCGCGGTTTCAATTCTCGTATGAGGAACGGCCGTATGAAAAGGTCGTATCCGCCTGCGGCTTTGACTTATACGCCGAGGATAAATTGCTGTTAAAAAACGCGGACTTTACCTTGATGCGCGGAGAAAAATGCGCGCTTACGGGAGATAACGGCACGGGCAAGACCACCCTGTTAAAATTTCTGCTTTCCAAAGACAACCGCGTGCAGCTCGGTAAGTTTGTAAGAATCGCCTATTATGACCAGGAAAACGCCGATCTCGATCCCGAGGAACGAGTTCTTGACGCCTTTTGGGGAAAATATTCTCTGCTCTCGCAGACGGAGGCGCGCAAGATCCTCGCCCAAAGCGGTTTGAACGCCGAAGATATCGATAAAAAGGTAAAGGAATTATCGGGAGGACTGCGCGCAAAACTCGAACTGAGCCTTTTGGAGGCGCGCCGCGGGAACGTTTTGTTTTTAGACGAGCCGACAAACCACCTCGATCTCCCCGCGCGGGAAGCGCTGGAAGAGGCGTTGAAAGCCTTTGACGGGACGATTTTATTCGTCTCGCACGACCGTCGTTTTATCCAAGCGGTCGCCGATCAAATGATTCTGTTGGAAGATCGGCAGCTTACGCGATTCCAAGGAAATTACGATTGCTTTCTCGAACAACGAAAGGCGCAAAAACCGCCCGAAAAGAAAGAGAAAACGGAAAAACAGACGGGCGGCGGATACCGCAGCAAGGAAGAACGGGCGCAGGATGCGCGCAAAAAAACGCGCGTGAAAGAGATTGAAACGCAGCTTGAAACAATCGAACGGGAAGAGGAGGAACTAAACGACGCTCTCGTTCGGTTCGCCGCCGACTATAAAAAAGTACGGGAAATCACCGCGAGACTGAACGAAATCCAAACGCTTTCGGAAAAGCTCTACAACGAATACGAGACGTTAATATAGAGGAGAAAAGATGAACAAAAGAACAGCGATCGTAACAGGCGCCTCTTCGGGAATGGGGAAAGAATTTGCTTTGCGCGTTGCAAAAGAATACGAAATCGACGAAGTATGGGCGATTGCCAGAGGAAAAAACAAACTCGAAGAATTGCAAAAGGATATTCCCGTACCCGTTCGCGCGATTCCGCTCGATTTAACCGACGCAGAGAGCGGAAATACGATAAAAAACCTACTTAAAGAAGAAAAACCTATCGTCGCTATTTTGTGCAATGCAAGCGGCTTCGGGATTTTCAACCGTTTCGACAAAATTACCGAAGAGGACAATCTCGGCATGATCGATTTGAATTGCCGCGCCTTAACGCAGCTGACCTATCTGTGTCTGCCCTATCTCACGGAAGGAAGCGTCGTGGTGAATATTGCAAGCGAAGCGGCGTTCCAACCGGTGCCTTTTATCAGCGTCTATGCGGCGACAAAGGCTTACGTTCTATCTTTTTCGCGCGCGCTCAACCGAGAGCTGAAACCGCTCGGCATACGCGTGCTTGCCGTATGCCCCTATTGGACGAAAACGTCCTTTTTCGAACGTTCCAACAAAAATTCCGTCATTACGCGTTTCGATTGTATGTACGAGACGGCGTTCATCGTCGATCGCGTTTTTCGCGCGATGAAAAAACGGAAAGATTACGTCGTTCCGGGAACGGTCGCGAAATGCACGCACGCGCTCACAAAACTGTTACCGCATAAGTTCGTGATGAGCGTATTCCTAAAACAGCAGAAGCTCAACCGTAAGCAAAAAACCGCCGCGGAACGCGGCGAATCGTAAAAAAATTTATTCATGAAAAACCCTTGGAAAATCTCGAACGCGCTCGAAAAGTATTCTTCTCAAAAGTATCGCCGTCAATATCAACGGCGAATATCTCCGACAATGCGCGAAACGATTCCCCGATCCCGTTCATGCCGAACGGCGCTTCTCTTAGCCGTTTGGATTTAAAAAAATAAAAAAGTTAAGGTATCACGTATGGCAAAACCGACAACGCAATTTGTATGCAACGAATGCGGATATTCTTCCCCGAAATGGCTGGGAAGATGTCCCGACTGCGGGAAATTCAACACATTGATCGAAGAGGCGGTCGCGCCGCCCCCTGCGGCAAAACAAAAAAACGCTTTCCGCGCGCTCGCTTCCCGTCCTCTTCCCCTTTCGCAAGTAAAATACGAAAAATACGAGCGCGTCTCCTCCGGTATTTCGGAACTTGACGTCGTTTTGGGCGGCGGCATTGTGCGCGGCTCTCTCGTCCTCGTAGGGGGCGATCCGGGCGTGGGAAAATCCACGCTGCTAACCCAAGTCGCGGCGCATCTTGCGGAAGAGCATAAAGTTCTCTATCTTTCGGCGGAGGAGAGCTGCTCGCAGGTAAAACTCCGCGCCGAACGGCTGGGACTTCATTCGGACAATCTGCTCCTGTTGAACGAGACGAATATCGACAACGCCGAAGAAGCGTTCGCGGAAGCGGAATACGTCGTAATCGACTCCATTCAGGCGGTGTACACCGAATCGCTCTCCTCCTCGGCGGGCAGCGTAGGACAGGTGCGCGAATGCGCCGCAAAACTCATGCGCATCGCCAAATCACGCGGAATTACGTTTTTCATCGTCGGTCACGTAACGAAAGAAGGCACGCTGGCGGGGCCCAAGGTTTTGGAACATATTATGGATACCGTGCTTTATTTCGAAGGAGAACGGACGGAAAACTTTAAAATTCTGCGCGCGGTAAAAAACAGATTCGGTTCCGTACAGGAGGTGGGCGTCTTTGAAATGACGGGCGAAGGAATCTTCGGAATCAGCGATTATTCCTCGCTCTTTCTCTCCGATTCGCGCGGAGAAGCGGCCGGAGCGGCGGTCACGCCGAGCGAAACGGGAAACCGCTGCATGATGGTGGAAATTCAAACTCTGATGGCAAAAACGGCGTTCGGATTGCCGCGTAGAATGTCTTTGGGCGTGGATTCCAACCGTCTCGTCGTACTCATCGCCGTCCTCGAAAAACGGTGCGGGCTTCCCCTCGGCACGCAGGATATTTATTTGAACGCGATGGGCGGAATCAAGCTGAACGAGCCGAGCGCGGATCTTGCGATTTGCGCGGCGCTTGCGAGCGCGGAAAAAATGACTCCGATTAACCGTTACACCGCCCTGTTCGGCGAAGTCGGGCTGACGGGAGAGGTGCGCGGCGTTAATTTTGCCGAGAAACGGGTGAACGAATGTCTGAAAATGGGATTCCAACAAGTCATTCTTCCCGCAAAAAATATGAAAGCGTGCGAAAAGTATCGGGATAAAATCAAATTAATTCCCGTGAACTACGTTTCGCAGATGATAAAAACACTGTTTCCAAAATAATTTCCGCGAATTTTTAAAAAAGCGGGACAAACGCGGCGCCCGATTCGTTGTAATTACAGAAACAAAAAAAAGGAGACGTCGTTATGAACAATACAACCGTAAAAAAATTTTTCGCCGCTTTTTTGGCGCTCTTTTGTCTGTTCGCGTTTTTGATTCCTCTTTCGCAAGATTCACGCTCTGCAAGCGCGGATACGGGTCCGAAACCATCCGTACGAATCGCCTTTATCAATATGGGCGACGAGGTGTGCTACGGCACCTTGCTCTCTGACGACCCGTCCACGGGACCGAATACCGTATGGGACGGCAATCCCGAAAACGCGTATTATGGCGGCTTCGATTACGACGTTTGGAAAGCGTTCGTCGATTACGAGGACTCCGACGGATATTACTTTTTACAGGAAATTCGGCAATGCAACCAAACGAAACAGCTTAATTGGACGTATTATCCGCCCTCTACTTTCAAGATTTTACTCTACTATCCCGAAAGCCGTTCCTTCGCCGTAAGCGGTATTTACAAGCAGTATGCGTTCGACAGCTATTATACCGTCGATATGGAGGGCGTGGAGATCGGCGCCGTCACGGCGGAGCTTTCGGACGTCGAAAAGAGTTACGATTACACTTGGGAAATCATCTCGCTTATATGCCGCATCGTCGTTACCGTTGCGATCGAACTTGCCGTCGCGCTGCCGTTCGGTTTGCGCAGAAAGAAACAAATATGTACCGTTCTCGCCGTAAACGCCGTAACGCAAATATTGCTTAACGTTCTCTTGAACGTCATTAACTTCAATCAAGGATATTTCGCCTTTATCTTCTTTTATATTCTGTTTGAATTGATTGTTTTTGCAGTCGAGGCGGTCGTTTATTGTTTTCTTCTTCGGCGGAGCGAGCAAAAGACTCCCGTGTGGAAATGCATCGTGTATGCGCTGGTAGCCAACGCGGCGTCTTTCGCCGCCGGAATGGCGCTCGCCGTCTTTATCCCCGGTATTTTTTAAACAAGAAAGCGTTTATCGTCAGAAGTTTGGATGAAAGGACTACGGAATACGGAAAACGCGCTATCGCTATATTCCATCTGCTGAGGGAGAGAACGGTAGAAGTCGCGAACGGAGAAATTATCGTAAAATATCCGGACGGCGCCGTGAATACGATTTCCGTCAAATAACGAAAAATGACAACCGCCCGATCGAAACGATTCGGGCGGCTGCTATGATGGAAATTCGGGTGATCATCTTAACTCCGCATGAAGATTGCGGTTGAGGGACTCCAATATCTTATGGAAATATTTATCTACCGTTTCGGGCGAAAGCGGTTTTTCCGCGTTTTCTTCACATTCGAACGTAATACGAAACGCCATGCTCTTTTTATCTTTTCCAAGCTGCGAGGAACGGTACACGTCGAACAATTCCGCTTTTTGCGCCGCTTTGCAGCTTTGCAAAATGCACGCTTCCGCTTCGGCGCAAGTCGTTTCTTCGTCGACGACCACGGCCAAATCGCGCCGTACGCTTTCGAATTTGGGAAGATTCCGATAGGAAATCTCTTTGGCGAATTTCTTGGAAATCGCGGTATAATCCAGCTCCCCCAAATACGCCTTTTTTTCGAGCGCGAGTTCTTCGGCGATTTCGGGATGCAATTCTCCCAAATAGCCGACTTCCTTTTCGCCGAGCTTCACAATCGCCGTCACTCCGGGATGCAGGAAGGGTTTTTCGCCGCGCGCAAAGCTTAATTTCAGATCGAACGCTTCGGCGATCGCCTCGAAAGCGCCTTTCAGATCGAAGAAATCGCCCCCGCCCCAAAGTCCCAAAACAGCGGATTTGCGCTCTTCGGGCGGCTCCGTCAGAGGAAGTTCCTTTGCAAAGAACAAATTCGCAAGTTCGAACAATTTCCCCTCGTCGTTCCCGCGGCGCACGTTGCGCACAATGTTTGCGATCATAGAAGGCGCGAGGATCGTTCTCATGACGGAAAGATCTTCTCCGATGGGATTTTTAATTTTTACGGCGTTCCTTTCGGGCGCGTTTTCGGGTAAACGCAAGAGATCGAAATCCTTAGGAGAATAAAACGAATAATTGCACGCTTCCATATACCCTTCGCTTTGCAGCGTGCGTTTGAATTTCAATTCCTGCTTCTGCGCCTGCGTCCAGCCGCCGTGCGTTACCGTCGCTCTGCTTAAAAAAGTAGGAGTAATATGTTCGTAGCCGTACATACGAATGACTTCTTCGGCAAGATCGGGCCAACCATCCACGTCCTCGCGATAAAGGGGCACGGTTACGGAGAGATCGCCGTCGCCTGTTATCACGGAAAATTCCAAACGGTTTAGAATATCGCAAACAACTTTTTCGGGCACGTCGATTCCGAGAAGCCCGTTGATTTTCGCAAACGTCGTCGTAATCGTCTTGGGAGTAAGGCTTGCGGAACACACGTCTGCGCGATACGTCGTAGGCGTGCCGCAGCCGAGCCGCTGCGTTAAATGCAGCGCGCGGTTCATTGCGATCTCGCCCGTGTAGGCGTCGATCCCTTTTTCGAATCGGGCGGAAGAATCGCTCCTCTGCCCTAAGGCGCGGGAAGTCTTTCTCACGCTGTCGCGCGCGAATTTTGCCGCTTCGAAGAACACCGCCTTTGTCTCCGGCTTGATTTCGCTGTTCAAGCCCCCCATCACGCCCGCAAGCGCGACGCCTCTGTTCTCGTCGCAAATCAGCAGGTTTTCCTGCGTGAGCGTAAACTCTTTCCCGTCGAGCGTTGTAATCTTTTCTCCGTTTTCGGCGCGGCGCACGACGATCTTTCCCCCCTGCAAGAAGTCGCGGTCGAACGCGTGCATGGGATGTCCCATTTCAAGCAGGACAAAGTTGGTGATATCCACGATATCCGAAACAGAACGCAAACCGCATAAGGCAAGGCGGCGGCGCATCCAACGGGGAGACGTTCCGATTTTCACGTCCGTCACATAGTGCCCGATATAACGCGGGCAAAGCGAGGGTTCCTTCACTTCCACGGGGATTTTGACGTCCGTTTTTACGGCGGCGTACGACAAATCGGGCATTTTCAGCGGTTTTTGAAGAACGGCGGCAACTTCGCGCGCGATTCCCAATATGCACTGGCAATCGGGTCGGTTTGCCGTGACTGCGATATCGAACAGCCAATCGTCAAGCCCCACGATCTTGCGGATATCCTCCCCGACGGGCGTATCTCCGTCCAAGATCAAAATGCCGTTTACTTCCGCGCCGTCGTAAAAATCGTTATTGATTCCAAGCTCTTCGCCCGAACACATCATGCCCTCGGAAAGCACGCCGCGCAGCTTTCCGTTTTTTATTTTTTGGATGCCTCCATCATGCAAAACGGTCGCCCCGTCCAAAGCGCAGGGAATTCTCGCTCCCTCGAACACGTTTGTCGCGGCGGTGCAAATCTGCTTCGTCCCGTGCGTCCCGCAATCTACCGTGCATACGGTAAGTCTGTCCGCGTCGGGATGTTTTTCCGTTTTCGTAATCAGCCCGACGACGACCCCCGTCACGTCCTTGCCAAGATAGGTGAGTTCCTCTACCTCGAAGCCGCAGGAAAATAATTTTTTCTGCAATTCCTCGGCTGTAATATCGATATCCACATAATCTTTTAACCAGCTAAGCGGCGCAATCATATCCAACCCTCCTTAATCCTTGAACTGTCCCAAAAAACGCACGTCGTTTTCGGTGAGCAGCTTAATATTGTTGATTCCGTATTTGAGCATAGCGATCCGCTCGATTCCCATACCGAACGCAAACCCCGAATATTCGTCGGGATCGACGCCGCAATTTTCAAGCACGCGGCGGTTCACCATGCCCGCGCCCAACACTTCGATCCAGCCCGTACCCTTACAAAGCGAACAGCCCTTCCCTCCGCAGGAAGCGCAGCTTACGTCTACTTCGACGGAGGGTTCGGTAAACGGAAAATACGAAGGACGCAGCCGCGTTTTGCTTGACGCGGAAAACATCGTGCGGGCGAACTCGTCGAGCATACCCTGTAAATCGCACAACGTGATATGTTTATCAACGACAAGCCCCTCCATTTGGTGGAACATGGGCGAATGCGTCGCGTCGTCGTCCGAACGGAAAACTCTTCCGGGACACAGCATTTTGATGGGCGGTTTCTTTTTTTCCATCAATCTGATCTGTCCCGCGCTCGTCTGCGTGCGCAACAGAAATTCGTCGGTCACATAAAAGGTATCCTGCATATCGCGCGCGGGATGATCCGAAGGCGTGTTCAACGCGGTAAAATTATAATATTCCGTCTCGATTTCAGGGCCTTCGAAGATTTCAAATCCCATGCCCGCAAAGATATCCACCAGCTCGTTTTTCACTCTCGTTACGGGATGCAGCGTTCCCTTTTGAACCCGTTTCCCCGGCATAGTGACGTCTATCTTCTCTTTCGAAAGCCGCTGCTCCATCTCTCTCTGTTTGAGCTTCGCTTCAATCCGCGCAAAATCGTTTTCCAATTTTTCGCGCACGGCGTTCACTTTTTTTCCGAACGCGGGACGTTCCTCGGGCGCAATCTCTTTCATCTTTTTCATAAGATTAATCACGACGCCCGCTCGCCCCAAAAATTTCATCTTCACTTCGTAGAGCGCGCGGCTGTTTTCAGCCTTTTCCGCTTCTTGAAGCGCAAGCTCTTGAATTTTTTCCGTTTCCCGTTCCATTCGCGTTCTCCTTTCACAAATATTTAAAATCGCCCTGCGAGCATCGCTCACAGGGCGTAAAAATTACGCGGTACCACCTGATTTCGCGCGCAATATACGCGCCTTCGTTGCCCTTAACGCGGGGTACGGCTCTGCTTAAAGTTCTTTTCGGCAAAGCGGCTCGCGGGGGAATACCGCGCCTTTCCGATAAAAGTTCTTTCAGCCTGCGGAACTTTCTCTCTGCCAACGGATTTTAAACGCGTCTCTTCCGTTCATTGCCTATAACGTTATTATACCCCCGATTTTTACGCTTGTCAACCGATTTTCGTAAAAACGACGCGTCCGATCAAGAAAATTTACAAACAGCTTCCCCGTTTTCTCCGCGCTCAGTTCCGAATCAACGCTTTTATTCCGCTATCAATTTGTACGACGGCAAAAAGTACATTTTTTTGATCGTTTTTTATTCGAGACGGATTGATATACCGCTCCGACGGCGGTTCCGCCCGCAGAGATCAGCAGGAACATTGGCATGAAATACCATAGAATGGGCGTGTAGGGACGTTCGCCGTTCCCAAGGAAAATCGGAAACGAAAACAATTCGATCAACCGTTTCAGCCAAGGGAAGAGCGCGGGAGGGTGCATCATCCAAAGAGGATTGAGATTATACAGACTTTCGTACAAAGTATCTTTATTCCCACCCGCATAGAAGCCTCCGCAGATAAACACGACGTTGTCGGCAAGAATGACGAACAACATAAGAAAAAAGAGCGCCGCTACTTTCCACCCGTCGCGGGCATAAAAGCGAGTTTGGTTCCATAGCGGCGGAAGAATAGAAGTGGCAAAAAGAAGCGTGTGACAGACCCAGAAGCGGAGAAATTCCCATTGAAAGATTGTCTTACCTATAAACCACTGCGGTACGATTAGGGCAAGCGCGCCGCCCGCCGTGCCGATATAAGCGGTATATTGCCGCCATAACATATTTTTCGAAGCAAGAACAAAGGGCGTAATCATGATCATGAATGCGCATACGTTATAAGCGGTATTGGTCAAGTTGAAGCCTTTGCCGTACAGATGAGGCCATACGATAAACTTAAATAGGTGCTGGAAGAGATTAAGCCCCGCTAGTGTGAACAAAACGACGCTTTTTGCCCGCTCCGAACGATTGCGGAAGAGCCTATATAATAAGATGACAACCGCCGCCGAAACAAACAGATACAGGCAATAGGCGGGAGAACCGTAAGAAATGATCATATGTTTCCTTGTCGAACATGAATCGACATAGCATAAGTAAAACGATTGATTCAACTGTATCATTTATTCGATGGAAAGTCAAGAAATAATGTGTCTTTTGACGCTCCGATCAAGAAAATTGATAAAAAAATCGATCAAGGGGCAAGGAACTTCGCGGTCCTTGCGCAAATGTTTCCATTCGTAGCCGTAATTGCAGGATAGACAACAATAATCAAGGCAAGTATGATAGCAATAGCCCACTTTTTTATTTTCTGTTGATACATTATCTTTTAGTCCCCCTTATAAATTAAAATACTCCTTAGCAATAAAGCTAATTCCTGCCGATATGTATGCCGCCGAATATATCCCCGGTTCGTAATCGATCAATTCCCCGTCCACAAGATTCAAGTATTGCTCTCCGCGTTTCACGGCAGCGATTAAGTAACTCGACGACTTTAATTTAGCATTTTCATACGTAGGCGTACGTAAAAGGTAGCGGCGTTCATCCTTGATTCCCGCAACCTTGAAGTGGCTTTCAAAATATTTGATCGGCTCTCCATCATCATTCGTAAAAGGCTCTTTTTTTCCCTCATTCATACGATAGGGAGTCCAAGCGGTCGGCGTATCTCCCGACATCGTGTACATACTCACTCCCCCAAACCACTCCAAAAAAGCGCTATCATTGATTCTTACATACATAAATCCTTGCGGCTGCAATTCAATCAGCATATATTCGAGCTTTTCGTCCTCGTTATAGAGCGGATATACCTCCAAGCCCGTGTACTCGCTCCCTTCGCCCAAAAATCGCTCTTCGGCGCGGCGCGTTACCCGTTTCATATGCTGCTTCTCCGAATAAAAGCTCGACGTACGGCTCCAACACCACACGCACAACGCCGCTACGAAAAGCATTACGACCGCTAGCACGCAGGCAAGTATTTTCGTTTTCTTTTTCATAAAATTTTTCCTCCTTTTCTTCTCTTCGTTCGTTTAAATTTCATGGACCAACCGAATTCGTAATATCTTTTTTGTATTTCTACTATTACAACGAATCCGGCAATCCGTTTGTCCCGTTATTTTAAAATTTCGCGTAAAATTTTTAAACGATATATTTTCGCGCCTTCGTTTATAATCATTTCTAAGCAAAAACCGTAAATTTTCAGAGAAAAGTCTGAAAGTTTACGGTTTTCTTACTCTCATGATTTCAATTCTTTATACGGCTTGATCTCGCTTTCGGCGTCTATGAAAATCCAAAATGCCGCTCCACTTGTTTGACCGTATCCCTTAACATTATCACATTGATTGCCTACCAATGTAAATATTTTATCATAAAGTTCCTTTTATTCCCATTCGATGGTTGCGGGG
>CAYZTP010000014.1:0-25555 GCA_964481555.1 uncultured Clostridia bacterium
CGCGTTGCAAAGTGGTATCCTCGGCAAAATTTTCAACCTCCGTTTCTCCGTGAAACTCGCTTCAAAACGGCTAAAAAAATTTTTCATCGTCAAAAAAAATTTCCACAACTTAAAAGGGTTACGCCCAATACGGGATAACCCTTTTTTTCGTTTTATTCTTCTTCTATATTCCAAACGAAAGAGCCGTATTCCTCCAAATAAGGAACCGCCACGCCGAGACGGGTAAGCGTATCGCCGCCCGCAGAGAGAGACAGCTCGCGGATCCGATAGCGCTTGTTCTCGTCCAATCCGTAAAGACGGAGTAAACGGTTTTTGTGTACCGGATAAGCGCGCAGCCGTTCCGCTACGACGTAAGCCTTCGTTTTATCTTTGGAAACAACCATCATGCAAAACAATCCCTCGCCAAACGGACTCTTCAACCGATAGAGATCCCCTTTCAGAATGAGCTCGTCTATGGAATGGTACGCTTCGATCTGCAATTTAGCGCATGCTTTTTCCTCTTCGCTCATTTTCGAAGGATCAAGCTCGTACCCCATCGCGCCCAAAGAAGCAACCGCTCCGCGCGTGGTAAACGGCGTTGAACGATGCGTCTGGTGATTGGGGCAGACGGAAACATGGCAGCTCATGGAGGAGAGCGGATAGCATATGGAAGTCCCCCATTGAATCTTTGCGCGTTCGTAAGCGTCCGTATCGTCGCTCGTCCATATCTGAGGGAAATAGTAGAGCATTCCGCTATCGTATCTTGCGCCGCCGCTCGCACAGCCTTCGAAAAACACCTCAGGAAATGCGCCCGTCAAACGTTCCGCAAGAGAGTATACTCCTAAAATGTAGCGATGCCATAGTTCCCCTTGCCGATTGGCGGGAAGAGAAGCGGAAAAATTTTCGGTAATATTACGATTCATGTCCCATTTCACATAATCGATTTCATGCCGCGAAAGTATTCCGCTCATCGTATCGAAGATATAATCCACCACTTCGGGACGGGTAAAATCAAGCACAAGCTGGTTGCGGCTGCGGCATAATTCCACGCCGTCTTTGTGGATCGCCCAATCGGGGTGCGCGCGGTAAAGGTCGCTGTCCTCCGAAACCATTTCGGGTTCGAACCAAAGTCCGAATTTTAAACCGTTGCGCTTACAGCAGCTTATCACGGCGTCTAATCCGCCCTGTAATTTTTTTTCATTGACAAACCAATCGCCCAAACCCGTTCTGTCGTCGTCGCGTTTCCCGAACCAGCCGTCGTCAAGCACAAAAGTATCCGCGCCGATCTTTGCCGCCTCGTCTATGATTGCCGTAAGCTTTTCGAGATTAAAATCCATATAAGTCGCTTCCCAGTTATTAACGACAACGGGACGGCGGCGATATACGTAATCGGGATTTATCACATATTCCCTTAAAAAATCCGCATAGGAACGGGAAAGCGCTCCCATTCCGCAATCGGAATAGCATAAAACCGCTTGCGGCGTGACAAATTTTTCGCCGCCCGCCAACGTCCAGCCGAAAGAAAGATCGTTGACCCCGCCCTGCAAACGGACGGTCTCCATGCCGCCGACTTCGGCGGTCAGCGCATACGATCCGCTGTATATGAGCTGAAAACCGTAGCATTCTCCCTCCTCCTCCGTGCAATTACTCCGCAGCAATCCCATAAACGGATTCATCTGATGGGAAGAAGTACCGCGCAGTGATTGCAAACGCACGAGTCCGTGTCCCAAAGGAACCGTTTCGGGCGTACGTTCCGCACCCCACGTTCCATGAAGACGCATGAGCGAAAAGTTGTTATCCGGCAGCTCGGTACAAAAAGAAAACGCACGTTTGAGCTTGAACGTCTCCTCTCCCGCGTTGACGATTTCGGCATTACGCACCAATACTTCCGGAAATACCGTGTAATGCAACACGATTCGGGCGGACGAAAAATCATCGCCCAAGGTAATTTCAAGCGTTTTGCCTCCTCTGCGCGCATGCGGCATCCCTTCCACTGCCGGAACGCCGTCATAAACGCGATGAGAGAGATAGCGAAATCGACTGACAAGTCCTCCGTCTGTCCGCTCGATTAAGACGGTTGGTTCGCGGAAATCCCCGTGCCCGAAAAACGCATATTCCGAGGGCATCGCATCAAACGTCATATCGTAATTCCAATCGGATGCGTCGGGCGCAACCGATTCCCCGTACGATTTCAGGAATACGTCGTCCGAACCGATCTTGGCGCCGTAATGCAACGACTGTAAAAATCCCGCCTTGTTCACATACAATACATAACTGTAACGCTCGCCGCTCAAATAAAATATCTTATGATCTTTCCCGATTCGAATCATACGCACCCTCTCTTATTTGCTGTTTTTACTTTTATTCTATCCGTTTTGACGAAAGTTGCAATACAAAAACTTTCGTCAATATTACAGATTTTTGCGAAAGAATATAGAAGAATTGCTGATCCGTGAAATTGCGGAGAAAGGCTTGAAATCGAAGCTTGCGTGTGTTAAGAGATTTAAAATCGATAAAGAAAGTCGTATTTTAGAATGACAGTCGTTTAGATTAATCCTCTAATCCCGCCAAATAATCGATACTAACGCCAAAATAAGTTGACATCGCAACCAATTTGGAAAGCGTCGGTTCGCATTTTCCCAATTCCCATAAACTAACGATCGATTTTCCCACGTCTAATTCTTTGGCAAGCTGAATTTGACCGATCCCCTTTTCACGCCTCAGCTCGCGCAAACGCTCCGCAAACGTATGATTCATACAAATATTTTCCCATAAAACCGGGAAAAATACTTGACTTCCCATAATAATGGGAATATAATATGCTTATTAACACTTATGGAGGAAATTATGTTTTGTAAAAATTGCGGAAAAGAGATCGACGACAAAGCCGTCGTCTGCATTTATTGCGGCGTTGCAACGAATCAAGAATTAGCCCACAAGCGTCAGACGAACGTGCTCGCCATCGTAGGTTTTATCCTATCTTTCTTTGTTGCGATTGCGGGATTGGTATGTTCGATTTTAGGAAAAAAGAAAGCAGACGAATTGAACGGGAACGGAAAAGGACTGGCTACGGCGGGAATCGTAATCAGTATCGTCTTGTTGGTGATTTCCGTAATCTCCGTAATCTATAGTATTTTGGTTATTGTCTTCACGGTAATCGGATCGGTTGGATAAAAATAATCGCGGAAAGTTCCTAAGGTTTCTTCATGAAAACAAAGAGCGTATCTCAAACAGATACGCTCTTTATTATAGTCCTATAAGCATTTATTCTTCGGTTGTAACCGCAGTTTCTTCAACCATATCGGTATATCTTCCGGATGCCTGTACGGATATGTTTTTGTATTCCTTCATACCCGTTCCGGCAGGAATCAGTTTGCCGATAATCACGTTCTCTTTCAAGCCGATTAACGGATCTCGTTTGGTGCAGATCGCAGCCTCCGTTAACACACGGCTCGTCTCTTGGAAAGAAGCCGCCGAAAGGAAGGAATCGGTTGCAAGCGCGGCTTTGGTAATTCCGAGCAACACGCGTTTTGCCGTTGCAGGCACGCCGCCGGCCATAATCGTCTTTTCATTCTGCTCTTCGAACGTAAACATATCCACTAATTGACCGGGGAGCATTTCCGTGGTGCCCGCATTTTCAATACGGACTTTTCTGAGCATTTGACGAACGATGATTTCAACGTGTTTATCGTTGATATCAACGCCTTGCGAACGGTAAACCGACTGCACTTGCTCGAGAATATAATCTTGTACGCCTTTCACACCCTGCACGCGAATGATATCCTGAGGGTTGACAGAACCCGCGTTCAAAAGATCGCCCGGTTTTACATGATCGCCGTTGCGGACTTTGAGTTCCGCATTGAAAGGCAGCACGTATTCTTTGAGCAGAGTGTTCGTTCCCTCTTCCAATACGGAGATATGGTTGAGGTTGTCGCTGTTATCAAGCGAAACGACCCCCTGAAATTCGCAGATGGTGGCAACGCCCTTGGGTTTTCTTGCTTCGAAAAGTTCTTCGACGCGGGGAAGACCTTGCGTAATATCGCCCGTTGCCGCAATACCGCCCGTATGGAACGTTCTCATCGTAAGCTGCGTACCGGGTTCACCGATGGACTGCGCCGCGATGACGCCGACCGCCTCCCCCACTTTGATGGCTTTCGTTGTCGCCATATCCTTACCGTAGCATTTTGCGCATACGCCGAAACGAGTATTGCAATTAAAGATAGAGCGGATATTCACGCCTTTCGCGGCGTATTTTTCCAAAGAGGCAAGCTTCTTTGCGTTTTCCTCGGTAATCATTTCGTTACAAGAAACGATGATTTCGCCGTTTTCATCCGTCAAATCTTCCGCGGCAAATCTGCCCGTAAGACGATCTTCCAGCGATTCGATCATCTCGCCGTTCGGACCGACGATCGCGTTCACAACCGTTCCGCGCGGGCGTTTTCCTGCCGAACAATCTTCTTCGCGCACGATGACGTCTTGCGAAACGTCTACAAGACGGCGCGTAAGATAACCCGAGTCCGCCGTTTTCAAAGCGGTATCGGCAAGTCCCTTTCTGCCGCCGTGCGAAGAGATAAAGTATTCGAGTACGGAAAGTCCCTCACGGAAGCACGATTTCACGGGAACCTCGATCTTTTTCCCTTGCGGGTTCACCATGAGTCCGCGCATACCCGAAAGCTGTTTGATCTGGTCGATGGAACCGCGGGCGCCCGAATCCGCCATCATCCAAATGGGATTGAACTTGTCTTTCGCCCCTTGATCTTTTAAGATACCCGCAACTTTATCCGTCGCGTCGTCCCAAATATCGATTACCGCACGGTAACGTTCTTCTTCTTTTAAAAGTCCGCGCGCAAACTTTTTGGAGATTTTTGCAACCTGTCCTTCCGCATCCTTCACGATTTCCTCTTTTTCGTCGGGAATTTTCATATCGAATACCGACGTCGTAAGCGCGGCAAGCGTAGAATATTTGTAACCGCGTTCTTTAATCGCATCGAGCACGGCGGAAGCTTTGGGCGCATACCCCGTCTTGAAGCAAGCTTCGACGATCTTCGAAAGATGCTTTTTGCCGATTGCGCGCGACCCGCCGATAAATTCGGTGGATAATTCGAGCTTCAAGTAATCTTCCGGCATCGTACGTTTGACAAAGCCGAGATCTTGCGGCATTCCGTCGTTGTAAATAATTCTTCCGACGGTCGTTTTAATCACGCCGGTTACGAATAATTTACCCGTCGTATCATTCTTCCACATGACAACGTGTCCGCGCAAACCGTTATTGGCAACGTTTTCGTCGCGCGAGAACGTTTTTTCGTAAGGAAGAGCCACATCGTCGAACAGCCCTTCGGGCAGCTCCACCGTACGGCGAACGTAAATTTCGTCTTGACAATGCACGTCTTTAAGCTGGTAACTCATCAGCGCTTCGTCGAAGGAAGCGTAAACGGGCGGATCGTAAACCTCTCCGTTTTGCGAAGGACGGCCGTATTCGTCGTACGTCTTTCCCTCTTCCCTGCGGATAATCGTAAGATAATATGCGCCGATAATCATATCCTGCGTAGGACTCATTACCGACTTGCCGTCTGCAAGCTTCAAGATATTATTCGCGGAAAGCATCAAGAAGCGCGCTTCCGCCTGCGCCTCGACAGACAAAGGAAGATGAACCGCCATTTGGTCGCCGTCGAAATCGGCGTTGAACGGTCCGCAGACGAGGGGCGAAATCTTTATCGCTCTGCCCTCGATCAAAATCGGCTCGAACGCTTGAATGGAGAGACGGTGCAGCGTAGGCGCACGGTTGAGAAGCACGGGATGGTCTTTAATCACCTCTTCCAAAACGTCCCAAACAAAATCCTTCGCACGCTCCACCGTACGTTTCGCGCTTTTAATGTTATGGCATTGATTGGTTTCCACAAGGCGCTTCATAACGAAAGGTTTAAACAGCTCGAGCGCCATTTCCTTGGGAAGTCCGCATTGATAAATTTTCAGTTCGGGTCCGACGACGATAACCGAACGCCCCGAATAGTCTACGCGCTTGCCCAATAAGTTTTGACGGAAACGTCCCTGTTTCCCGCGAAGCAAACCGGAAAGCGATTTTAATTCGCGGTTGCTCGGTCCGCTCAAAGGCTTCCCTCTTCTGCCGTTGTCAATCAGCGCGTCCACCGCCTCTTGCAGCATACGCTTTTCGTTCTTTACGATCATTTCGGGTGCGCCGAGTTCGATCATTCTCTTCAAACGGTTGTTCCGGTTAATGACGCGGCGGTATAAATCGTTTAAATCGGACGAAGCGAATCTGCCGCCGTCGAGCTGAACCATAGGACGAAGATCGGGCGGAATGACGGGAAGCACCGTGAGAACCATCCATTCCGGACGGTTTCCGCTCTTGCGGAACGCTTCGATAATTTCAATCCGCTTGATTGCTTTTACGCGCTTAGGACCCGATGCGTTGTTCGCTATAATCGCCTTCGTCTCTTCGCTTTCTTTATCAAGGTCGATCGCCATCAAAAGCTCGCGGATCGCCTCCGCGCCCATTCCGACTTTCAACCCCGTTTTGCTGCTGTCGCCCATAGTCTCTTCCAATTCGCGGAGCTGCTTATCGTTGACGACTTGTTTATATTCCCAACCGGAGGTACCGGGATCGAGCACGACGTAAGCCGCGAAATAAATGACCTGTTCGAGCGCTTTGGGACTCATGTCGAGCAAAAGACCGATTTTGCTGGGTACGCCGCGGAAATACCAAATATGGGAAACGGGAGCGGCGAGTTCGATATGCCCCATGCGCTCGCGGCGCACTTTCGCGCGCGTAACTTCCACGCCGCATTTTTCGCAGATAATCCCTTTGTAACGGATACGTTTATATTTTCCGCAATGGCATTCCCAGTCTTTCGTCGGTCCGAAAATCTTTTCGCAGAATAAGCCGTCCCGTTCGGGCTTTTGCGTGCGGTAATTGATCGTTTCGGGTTTAGTTACTTCGCCGTAAGACCATTCTCTTATTTTTTCGGGAGACGCCACGCTGATCTGAATAGAATTGAAATCGTTTAATTCGTACATTATCTATGCCTCTCTCCTTATTTCTCGTCCCCGTCGTCGCCGAAGAGGTCGTCGAACGAGATATTCTCGTCCACGTCCGACATATCGTCGTCAAGGTCTTTGTCTCCGAACAGCTCTTTGGAAACGAAATCCTCGTCTTCGCCCAAATCGTCGAACAGAGATCCGATTCCTTCGTCGTCCTCTTCCTCGTCGTCTGTGCCGAAATCGAATTCTTCTTCGGGCTGTTCGTTTTTTGCGGGTTCGGCGTCCCGATCGTCGTCGTCAAACTCGCGGATAATCAGTTCGTCGTTATTCTCCGTCAGCACTTTTACGTCGAGCGCTAAAGATTGAAGCTCTTTTAAAAGCACTTTGAACGCTTCGGGAATACCGGGTTCGGATATATTATTTCCTTTTACAATGCTTTCGTAAGTCTTAACACGACCGACGATATCATCGGATTTTACGGTAATGATTTCCTGCAAAATATGCGCCGCACCGTAAGCTTCGAGCGCCCAAACTTCCATTTCGCCGAATCTTTGACCGCCGAACTGCGCCTTGCCGCCCAAAGGCTGCTGCGTTACAAGAGAGTAAGGACCGATAGAACGCGCATGGATCTTATCGTCTACCAAGTGAATGAGCTTGATCATGTACATGATACCGATTGTCACGCGGTTTTCAAACGGTTCGCCGGTTCTGCCGTCGAATACCTGGAATTTGCCGTCCACCTTGCCGTCGGGATTGAATAGATTGTTTTCTTCGAACAATTTTTCGATATCCTTTTCGGTTGCGCCGTCGAATACGGGCGTTGCGATCTTCCATCCGAGCTGGCGGCAGACATAGCCGAGATGAACTTCGAGAACTTGTCCGATATTCATACGCGAAGGCACGCCCAACGGGTTGAGAAGAATCTGCAACGGAGTGCCGTCGGGAAGGAACGGCATATCGCTCTGCGGAAGTACGCGGGAAATGACGCCCTTGTTGCCGTGACGACCCGCCATCTTGTCGCCGACTTGTATTTTACGTTTCTGCGCGATATACACGCGTACGAGTTTGTTTACGCCGGGGGAAAGCTCGTCTTTATTCTCCCGCGTGAAAATTTTAACGTCTACGACGATACCGCCCTCGCCGTGCGGAACGCGGAGCGAAGTATCTCTCACTTCACGCGATTTCTCGCCGAAGATCGCGCGGAGAAGCCGTTCTTCGGGCGTAAGCTCCGTCTCGCCCTTGGGCGTGACTTTTCCGACGAGAATATCGCCGCTGGATACTTCCGCGCCGATCCGAACGATACCGTCCTCGTCCAGATCTTTCAACGCGTCGTCGCCGACGTTCGGAATATCGCGCGTGATTTCTTCTTCTCCCAACTTTGTATCGCGCGCTTCCGTCTCGTGTTCTTCGATATGAATGGAAGTAAACACGTCGTCTTGCACTAATTTTTCGGAAATGAGAATCGCATCCTCGTAATTATACCCTTCCCATTCCATAAAACCGACGAGAATATTTTTCCCGAGAGCAAGCTCGCCGTTATTCGTAGAAGGACCGTCCGCTATGATTTCTCCCTTTTCCACTCTGTCGCCCGTAGAAATTATGGGACGTTGCGTAAGACAGGTGCCTTGGTTGCTGCGTTCGAACTTCTTCAAAGGATATTCGGCGATAAAACCGCTGTCCTCTTTAATTTTAATCATATCCGAAGCGACGCCCACGGCGACGCCCGCCTCTTTCGCCCTTACGATAACGCCCGAATCGCGCGCAATCGCCGCTTCGATGCCCGTAGCGACGATCGAGCTTTCCGTTTTCAAAAGAGGAACCGCCTGCCGCTGCATATTTGAACCCATAAGCGCGCGGTTGGTATCGTCGTTTTCAAGGAAAGGAATCAGCGCGGTCGCAACCGAAACGAGCTGCTTAGGACTTACGTCCATATAGTCGATTCTGTCGCGCGGCATCTCGGTAATCAATTCCTTATAGCGGCAGCCGATGCGCTCGTTGACAAATTTATTTTCTTCGTCCAAAGGTTCGTTCGCCTGCGCAACGACGTAACGATCCTCTTCGTCCGCCGTCAGATAATCGACATGATCGGTCACGACGCCCGTAGTCTTATCTACCTTGCGGTAGGGAGACATGATAAAACCGAATTCATTGACTTTACTGAACGTTGCCAGCGAAGAGATCAAACCGATGTTTTGACCTTCCGGCGTCTCGATAGGGCACATACGGCCGTAGTGCGAGTGGTGCACGTCGCGGACTTCGAACGTTGCGCGGTCGCGGTTTAAACCGCCGGGGCCGAGAGCCGAGAGCTTACGTTTGTGCGTGAGCTCCGCAATCGGGTTGGTCTGATCCATGAACTGAGAAAGTTGGGACGAGCCGAAAAATTCTCTGATGACGGCGGAAATAGGACGCACGTTAATGAGTCCCGAAGGCGTTACTTCCATGGGATCCTGCGTCGCCATACGCTCTTTGATGAGACGTTCGAGTCTCGCCATCCCGATACGCAACTGATTTTGCAACAGCTCGCCTACAGAACGCACGCGACGGTTGCCCAAGTGGTCGATTTCGTCAAGCGTACCGATTCCGTAGCACAAATCGAGGTTTGTGGAAACTGCCGCCACAATATCGTCTACGGTGATGCATTTATAATTGAGCTTTTCAATCAGCGGTTTCAACGCTTTCTTTTCGGCGGGAGTGACGCCGAGAACGCGTTCGCCCGCGTCCAAGTCTACGGGAGCGGCGGGATCGGTCTCTTTGTCTTTGCGGGACAGAATCTCGTGGAAAAGTTTACTTGCCTCGACGAATTTAATGCGGTTGTCGCGGCGTTTCAGTCTGTTTTTCTTTTCTTCCTGCTTCTCGTCCGCTTCGGGTTCGGATTCCCGCGCGTAATATACGGCGTTGATCTCGTTCAAATATTTTTCGGCGACTTCTTCGACGGAAAGCGTCTTGCATTCCTCCGCAAGTTTTTTCGAAAAGACAAAGTTAGGGTAATAAACCGTTTTTAAAAGTCCGAACGCTTTGGGATCCATATCGGAAAGCGCGGCAAAATCAACCGTGTTGTTGGCAATGATCTTGTGCCGGATTTCGCCGTCCTCGCGGTCGTTGACAAGGACGTATATTTCGTTAATTCCCGCGTTCTGGATTTCGCGTGCCTTTTCTTCGGAGATGATTTCCCCTTTCAGCGCCATAATCTCTCCCGTTTCGGGATTGACGATATCGTCCGCTACGCGGCAGCCGGGCAAACGGTAGGCAAGATTGAGTTTTTTATTAAACTTGTACCGCCCGACCTTTACGACGTCGTAACGGCGGGGATCGAAAAACAAATTGAACAAATGCTGACGCACCGATTCTTCGGTGGGCACTTCGCCCGGCCGCAGACGGCGATACAATTCAATCAAACCGTCCGATTCCGAACGGGTAGTATCCTTCTCAATCGTCGCCGCGATAATTTTATCGCCTTCGAACAGCTCTTCGAGCGCGCGGTTGGAGCCGTAGCCCAAAGCGCGCAGCAAAACGGTTGCGGGAAGCTTACGCTTTCTGTCGACGTTCACCCAAAGAACGCCCGCCGCATCCTGTTTGAATTCGAGCCATGCGCCGCGATTGGGAATGACCGTCGTTTCGTACATTTTTTTGCCCGTCTTATCCGTTTCCGCAACGTTGTTTACGCCGGGAGAGCGCACGAGCTGGGAGACGATAACGCGTTCCGCGCCGTTGATGATGAAAGAACCGTTCTCCGTCATCAAAGGGAAATCCCCCATAAACACGTCTTGCTCCAAAATTTCGTCCTTGACTTTGTTTACAAGACGCACTTTCACACGCAAAGGAAGCGCATACGTTGCGTCGCGGTTACGGCATTCCTTTTCGTCGTACTTGGGTTTTTTCCCGAATTCATGGTCGAGAAAATATAACTCAAAGTGATCGCTGAAATCGGTAATCGGAGAGAAATCTTCGAGTATTTCCGTAATGCCTTCGCCGATAAACGAAGCGTAACTTTCCTTTTGGATCTCTACGAGATCGGGAATGTCGATGACCTCGTTGATCTTCCCGAATTTTCTCCGCTCGGTTTTACCGTACTTTTGAATGGGTAAATTCATCCTTAAACTCCTTGTTTTGTCGTTATCACCCACGATCTACCGAGTATATCTTTTCATCGATAAAAATCGAAACGTTTTTTAAAAAATCGCGCTCTGCCCTTTACAACCGCTTAAAAAAGGGGTATAATAGGCGGTAGGAGAAAAGCGTTTCCGTCCGGCTTTCGTCTAAATGAAAAAGCAACGCCTATTCCCCGAGCATAATAATACAGTATGTTATTATACCTCGCGAAGAGAAAGATGTCAATCTGTTTTGATCCCGAAAAAAAGATTTTTTTTACGTTTTCGGTAAAAAAACAATATCCGACAAAATTTTTGCAACCGTTGGGAGAAAAAATATGAGAATCGATAAATTTTTAAAGGTTTCAAGGATTTTAAAACGCCGCACGGTAGCGCAGGAAGCCGCCGACGCAGGTAAAATCAGCGTCAACGGGAAACAGGTGAAACCCGCGTACCGCTTGAAAAAAGGCGATATCGTGGAACTTAATTATACGACGGGCACGGTGAAATTTCGCGTGCTCGAACTCAAGGAAACCGTAAAGAAAGACGAGGCGAGCAGCCTTTACGAGGTCATCGCATGATCACGGCGATCATCTGCGCCGCAGGAAAAGGCGCGCGCGCGGGATTCGCCGAAAATAAAATTTTGCGGGAACTCAACTCTTTACCCGTTTTATGCTATTCGCTTTCCGCGTTTTCGCGGGAAGATATCGGCGAGATACTCGTCGTCTGCCGGAAGGAAGACGAAGTAAAAATCAAACCCCTTCTTTCCCCCTTTCCGAACGCTCGCATCGTTTTGGGCGGCGAACTGCGCGCGGAAAGCGTTTATTCCGCGCTTAACGAAGCGAAGGGCGATATCGTGCTTGTACACGACGCGGCTCGCCCGTACGTTACGGAAAAAATCATTACCGACTGCATCGAAAGCGTCAAAAAATACGGAAGCGGCGTGTGCGCGCTTGCCGCGACGGACACGGTTGTCATTGCAAAAGACAATAAAATCGAGTCCGTTCCCGCACGCGGCAACGTGTTTACCGTGCAAACTCCGCAGGGATTTTATACGGACAAACTGCGCGGCGCATACAAACGCGCTGCCGAAGAGGGCGCTCTATCCGCCTTTACCGACGACGGCGGAATCTATGCGCGTTACGTTGCGCCGCCCCGTCTTTTCACGGGAGACCGCGTCAATAAAAAGCTCACATACGCGGAGGACTTTCCCCTCTTCGAACGCGTCGGATTCGGCATCGATACGCACGCGTTCGCTTTCGCGAATCGTCCCGCAGAGGAACGAAGCGGAAAAACGGACGCCGCGTTCATCACCCTTGCGGGAGTAAAAATCCCATCCCGCAGCCCCCTGATCGCCCACAGCGACGGCGACGTGCTCGTTCACGCGCTGATGGACGCGCTCCTCTCGGCCGCAGGATTACGGGATATCGGCTTTTATTTTCCGGATACGGACGAAAAATTCCGCGGCGCAGACAGTATGGTTCTGTTGCGAGAAACGCTGCGCCTCGTCAAAAACGAAGGATTCGAGCCGCGGAACGCAAGCGTTTCCGTTTTGGCGGAAACGCCCCGTCTTTCCCCCTATATCGAAAAGATGAAAGAAAATCTTGCCGCCGCCCTCTCCCTGTCCGCTTCCGCCATCGGGATCGCGGCGGGAACAAACGAGAAGCTCGGCTATATCGGCGAGGGAAAGGGAATCACCGTTTATGCCGTCGTTTCATTAAAAAACACTTGCCAAACGGGATACGAACTAAATTAAGACGGAACGCCGTAAAAAAACACCCCTTATCGGGGTGTTTTGCGCGTTTAATCGATCGCGATCGTTCTTGCTTCCGGCTTTTTGGGCTGAACTTTGGGAACGACGAGCGTAAGCATACCGTTTTCGTACTTTGCCCGCACGTTCTCCTGTTCTACGTCCTCGCCGACGTAATAGCTGCGTCTGCACGAAACGCCGCATTCCTTGCGAATGTAACGCACGCCGTTTTGCTCGTTTTCTTCCTGTTTGACCTTTTCCGCGCCGACGGTCAAGTAACCGTCTTCCAGCGAAACCGTGATCTCCTCTTTTTTGTACCCCGGCATTTCGATGGCAAGCTCGTAACTTGCGTCCGTTTCCTTAATGTCCGTTTTCATGCTGTCGAGTTTTTCGTCGTAAAACATGGGACGGAAAAAGTCGTTGACTGCGTCGAAAATGTCTCCCGTTGATTTTTTCTGCACATAAGCTTTCATAATTTTTTCTCCTTTCAAACAGATTTCAATCCGATTCGGATTCCGTTCACTATTGTTATACCGTTTTTGAAAAAAGTTAAACGCTTTTGCAAAAAAAATCCGTTAAAAAATAAAATTTTCTTTAAAGATACCGCCTCAGCCAAGTGAGATCGAGCGCCCATTCGGAAACTTTATTCCTGCGCGCATGGACGGCGTTCGCCTCTCCCAGCGCTTTGCGGTACTCGGCGTACGAAACGCCGTTTACGCGCATGAAATGTTCGCACGCGGCTTTTTCATCCCCCTTCAACTGCGTTCTACCGATATGAATCACGGCGTGACACTGCGCGCACACGGCGATCACGTCGGTTAGCTTTTGAATCGCCCTCTCTTCGTCGTAACTCCACTTTTCGTGCGCCTCCAAACGGGAACAGGGCGCGCCGCAAATCATGCACTTCCCCTTTGCGCGCCCGTATGCGTCCTTGCGCACGAAATCCCATTGCTCTTTTGACAAAACC
This sequence comes from uncultured Clostridia bacterium, assembly GCA_964481555.1. Lineage (GTDB taxonomy): Bacteria > Bacillota > Clostridia > Christensenellales > Borkfalkiaceae > Gallimonas. The sequence continues at coordinate 13,784 of CAYZTP010000014.1, forward strand.
GAGCGCAGATTGGAATACCAGCAGCCGTCGGGCACTAATTCAAATTCTAATTTCATAACTTCTCTTTCTCCCGCGAATACGAAAGGGCCGCAAGAGCCGAATTCGATATCGTTCTGCCATAGCGCCGGAAAAGGCTGCCGAAAGGCAGCCTTTTCAACCAATAGCAAGTTCGATTACTTAATGGGAATGCGAATGCAGGTAACGCTGTATTTTTCCGCCGTATAACCCAATTTGCCGTCCACTCCGATTTTAAACGTTTCGGGATAGACCGCAGGATTATCCACTCCGCTTGTCGCGCTCAATACGTCGTTTTGCAATACGGTAACATCCGCGGTTCCTTTTACGTTCTTCGAACCAAGCGTAAGCGCTACGTTTACGTTAATCGCTTCGTCGCAGGCGTTGATGATTTTCACGATAATATCTTTTGTCTCTTCGTCGTAGCATACGCTGTAATACAGCTTATCTACCTTACAACCGCCCGTCGTAAACGTCGTCGTAAAGCCGTCCGCCGCCTCTAAACTGCTCTCCAACCATTTGCCGCCTTGATTTTTCATATAGAGTTGCTGCACGTAATAGTTGGGCGTAAACGCGATAGCGGTATTCGTATAAAACATCATATCCGCATCCCAATGATTGGTGTATGTGTTCGAAGCGAACATAGGCGCGTACGCCGCAAGCTTTACGATATCGCCGTTGCGCTCCAACCCCGTCATATAAGCCGCCTCGGAAAGCGCCGTCAGCCAGCTGTTGTTCGTTTGGGGAGCCGAATTGCCGTCGAGACGGTTGTTCTCGTTCGCGGAATATTCGCCGACAAACACATAGTACATACTCTCCTCTTCGCGGGAGTAGTTGTCGTACAGCGTGGAGAGTTCCAAAAATTCCGTATAATTTCTGTAATAATGCTGGTCGTGCACGCCGTATTCGGTAAGGTTTGTAATCTTGCCCGCTTTCTGATACGCCTCCGCCGCAGCTTTCGCCTTTCCCGTTTTTTGACCATTATACCCCTCGCAATCGGAAAGCTGCGTCCCGTTGCCTACGATCAGTTGGATATCGCCGTAAAGAGCGTAATTGTCGACCGCCGCCTCTTTGAACGCTTCTACGAATTTCTGATAATACTTATAATACACGTCCCATTGTTCGTTGCCGATGCCGAGATAGGTCATTTCGAAAGGCTCTTCATGTCCCATTTTGGCGCGGATCCCCGCCCAATAGGCTTCGTTTTCGTCGGAAGAATTCACGTCGCCCTTTGCAAACGCAACGAGATCGAGCGCGTCTTGAATATAGTCCTGCACGCCGTTTCCGTGCCGTCCTTTCAGCGCGCGGGGATTGCTCGCGCCGCCGCCCTGACAGCTGTAACCGCAATTCAGAACGGGCACCGCGCTGGCGCCTAAGCTGTCGCACAGCAAGAAATATTCGTAGAAACCGACTCCGTATTCCATATCGTAATATTTTTTCGTATCCGTTCCGCCCCAAAGGTCGCGGTTGGGCATACGAGTCGAAGTCTCGCCGTAGGTATCGCCGCTGTTCTTCGTCGTACCGTTCTTCGTATTCACCTTATAGCTGAATGCGGGAACGACGTCGTCTCCGTCGTCCGTAACCGCCGCGCCGATGGAATTCTTCCAATCGTAAGCCGTATCGGTGAGACTGTTTTCGCCGTTTTGGTTGAAATAGCCGTTTCCTTCTACGATGCAACCGCCGGGAAACCGAATAAATTTGGGCGCGAGATCCGCGATCGCGTCATACATATATTGCGTAATGCCGCAAGTCGAATCTGTCGTTTCAAGCGTAATCGCGTCGAGATAGACGGTTGCGGCCTGCGAAAACGTAAGAACCAAAGAGAGCGTAGAAGAATCCGTACCCGTCGCTTTGATCGTGCGCGTGTATTTGATCCATTCGCCGCTGCCGTCCAGCTGAATCGTTTCGCTCAGGCAAGTTTCGTATTTTCCCTCGAGCGAAACAGTCATCTTTAAGCTTTCCGACGTTTTGATAAACGCGCTGAATACATATTTCGTTCCTTTTTCCGCCGTCATTTTAACGGCGTCGTAACCGCTGTTGGTAAGCGTGCCGCCCGCGGAATTTACGGTAAGTTTTGCATAGTGGGTATTTACGCCGGAATCCTTGTACCCGTCTACATTCGCAAGAACGCCGTCGGTATCCTCCACGACAAGCGACGCGCCCGTTGCGCTCCAACCGTAAGTGGAGCTTACGCCCTGCGTGGCTTCGAACGAACTGTTCACGACCATGTTGTCGTCCAACGCATAGGACGCGTAGTTAATGTCTTCCAAAAATACGCCGAACAGCGTATCGGAAATATCCACCGAATCCCCGTTCAAATCTGCGGTAATGGTTGCGTCGGGACTGTCGAACGCAACCGCATCGTACTCGATTTTCGTACAGGACGTCGCCCCGCACGCAATCGCTCCCGCCATCACAAGAGAAACGGTAAGCAGCATTGTCTTTTTCATGTTGTTTTCCCCCTTTTCTTTTGCATTATATCATGTTTTTTTTATCTCTGCAATACTTTTTATCAAATTTCAAAAAAAAGACTGTCCGGAGACAGTCTTATAAAGATAGTAATAGCAATTTTATTTTACATGAAGACGGATCACGGAAACGCTGTATGCATCGGCGCTGTATCCGAACTTTTTCGCAACGCTCTTCGTAGAATATACGGGAACGATCTCTTCTTCGCCTAACGTGTTCTTCGCTTTCGTATTTTCATTCTGCAATACGGTCACATCCGCTTCGTTTTTGACAGAAGCTCCGGTGATTTGGAAATTGACTTTGACCGCGTCGCCGCTTGCGTTTACCAACTTAATGATAATATCCCCCGTCGCTTCGTCTACGCTTACGATCTGATAGAGCTTCGCGATATTGGCGGAAGAGGAAGATGTGGAATTCAGCTTATAATTCTTTTCATACGAATCGGAATAAGTCGTTTCGGTGGAAAGCACGCCCGTTCCTTGATTGCGGGCGAACAACTGTTGCACGTAATAGTTCGGCGTAAGCACAAGCTGCGTATTCGTATAGAACATCATATCCGCCGCCCACTGGTTATAAGACGAGGTGTTGCTGCCGAACATAGGCGCATACGCCGCAAGCTTTACGATATCCCCGTTGCGTTCCAAGCCCGTCATATAGGCGGCTTCGGAAAGAGCGGTCATCCAGTTATTATTTTCGTATTCGTAAGCGGCGCCGTTCAAAGTCGTTGCCGAATTGGCGGAATATTCGCCGACAAACACATGATATTCTTTCTCGCCGCCGCGCGTGTAGCTGTCGTAGAGAGTCGTGTTGGACAAGAAATCCACATAGTTCATGTAGTAGTGATGATCCTGCACGCCGTATTCGGCGAGATTGGCGATCTTACCGTTCTCTTTGTACAAATCGGCGAAATATTTTGCCGTTCCGCCGCTCCCGTTCTTTTCGCAATCTCCGAAAGCGACGCCGTTGCCCACGATGAGTTCGATATCGCCGTAGAGAGAAGCGTTCTCTTTCGCCGCCTCTTTAAACGCTACCAAAAACTGCTCGTAATAATTATTATAATAGACTTCGCCCCACTGTTCGTTTCCGACGCCGAGATAGGTCATTTCGAAAGGCTCTTCGTGTCCCATCGCCTTGCGTACGTTCGCCCAGTAAGCCTCGTTCTCATCCGACGAATTCACGTCGCCCTTCGCAAACGCAACGAGATCGAGCGCGTCTTGAATATAATCCTGTACTTTATTGCCGTAACGACCATCCAACGTATTAAATCTGCCCGTGCCGTTCGTCTGAATCATGCAGCTCAACCCGCAGTTCACGATCGGAATCGCGCTGGCGCCCAAGCTGTCGCAAAGAAGGAAATATTCGTAAAATCCCAACGCATATTCCATCAGATAATAGTTCGTCCCCTGCCAAATATCGGTGTTTGGTTTACGGGTTGCCGCCTCGCCGCGCGTCGTAACGGTGGAAGAAACGCCGTCTTCGACGACCGTGTAAGTAAATTCGGGAACCTTGTCGTTTTCGTTCACGCCGATGGAATTTTTCCAATCGTACGCGTCGTCCATCGTCCTTCCTTCGATTACGCAGCCGCCGGGGAAACGAATAAATTTCGGCGAAAGATCTGCAATCGCTTCGTAGATATAATTTTTAATGCCGATCGTGGAATCTGTCGTTTCAAGCGCCACCGAATCGATACAGATCGTTCCTTCCGTCTTAAATTCCATGACGAATTTTAAAGAGGAAGATTTCGTTCCCGAAGCGGTGAGCGTCGTCTTATATTTTACCCATTCGTCGCTCTTCGAAACGGAAAAGGAGCTTTCCGCATAGACGGTAGAACCGTCCGTCACGCGCACAACGATCTCTCCGTCGTAATCCTCCGCTTTGATAAACGCGGAAAAATTATATTCGGTTGCTTCCGTAACCGCGATTTTAACGGCGTCGTAACCGCTGTTCGTAAGCGTTGCGCCCGCGGTTGTCACATAGATGCGCTGATAAGTCGGATTCGTGGAGATAATTCCCCCTTCGCTTATCGTCTCCCAAGTCGCGCCGCTCTCCGTCCAGCCGTTCGTACTCGATTTGTACTCGAACGAGCCGTTCATGATCAAGTTATCGTCCATCGCGTAGGACGCGTAGTTGATGTCCTCCAAAAATACGCCGAACAGCGTATCGGATATCTCCGCCGTCACATTAGAAGCGTCCACGGCGTACGTCACGTCGGGATTGCCGAATGCGTCGCCCGAAGAACAACCCGCCATACTGACCGCGAACGAACACGAAAACAGCACGGCAATCGCCCCCGAAAGGATACGTCTCATAAAGTTCCCCCTTATTCCTATCAAAATGATACCGTTATTGTATCACACTTCGTTTGATTTCGCAACCCCTTTGCCGAAATTCGTTTTCACTTTTTTTCGCAAGGAGCATAAAAGAACGTAAAGCGCCACGAGAGCCGCGATTGTGATTGCCAGCACGAGATAACTCGTCCACGCGGGTACGGCGTCGGAAAAGAAATAGAGGGTGCAATCGAACCCGTCGCGTATCGCCGAGGCGTATTCCATAGAGGTAGCCGCGCCGATTTCGTCGATTACGCCGCCCATCAAATGTTCGTGCAAAAGCCCCGTACCGTAGGTGCCGGGCAGAAAGGAAAGAACTTTTGCAAGTCCTTCCGCAAGCGAAGAAATCGGCATATACGCGCCGCACAAAAAACCGTAAGCCGCCGAGACGGTCGCTTCCACCGCCGTTATGCCGCCCTGAGATTTTAAAAAATAACACACTACGGAGGATAACGCCGTTCCGAACAGCACGAGCAGAAAGGTATCGGCAAAGGCAAGCAATACGTCCGCCGCGCTTAAATACCATCCGACCGCCGCGATATAACAAAGCCCTGCGGCAAGCGCGACGCAACAAATCCCCAGCGTAACGATTACAGTGGAAATGTAGTAGGAAAGCGCGAGCGTCGATTGGGAAACGGGCGTCGCTTTTAAATCGGAGATCCGCCCCGTCGCCCTATCCTGCACCATAATGAGATTGGCGGTAAAGGCGATCGTTACCGCGCAGACGGAAATGAGGGAGGAAAGCAGCCAGCCGCCCGCAAACCCCTCTACCAGTTCGTCCGCAAGCACGATTCCGTCTAAAACGGAAACCAGACTGTCGCGGTAAACGTCGCCCAAAAAGGCAACGAACAAAAAGAGCAGAATCAAGGGCGCGATCAACGCCGTACAGCAAACTCCCTTGTCTTTGAAAAACAATTTGCAGTTCCGTGCAATCATATAGCGTAATTTTGTCATTTGTTCTCCCCTCTCTTTCCGGTCACGGCAAGAAACACGTCGTCCATTTTCCCTTTCACGATCTCGTAATCGGTAAACGCCCGAGGATATTTCAAAATTAATTGGGTGGCTTCCCGCGTATTTTCCACTTTCGCACGAAAGATATCCCCCGTCTTTTCGTAAGGGATTCCCAACGCTTTTACGCTTTCCTCGTCCGCTCCGTAAAACGTGATAAAATCGCCCGTATACGCATTTTTCAGCCCGAGCGGCGTTGCATTCGCCAAAATCTTTCCGCCGTCGATAATCACGACGTTATCCGCATCCGCCGCTTCCTCCATGTAATGCGTGGTCAACAGAACGGTCATGCCGCGCTCTTTCCTGAGCGAATGGACGATTTCCCAAACGTTCTTTCTCGTTTGGGGATCCAGCCCCGTAGTCGGTTCGTCTAAAATGAGAATGGTAGGATTGTGTACGAGCGCGCGGGCGATATCCACGCGCCGCCGCTGCCCGCCCGACAGTTTGGAAACGGGTCGCTTCAAAATGGGGCGCAAATCGAACAGTTCCGCCAATTCTTCCGCCCTTTTTTGAAACGCCCTGCCCGTAATTCCATATAAAGAAGCACGGTAACGCAGATTGTCATATACGGAGAGCGGTTGATCGAGTACGCAGTTTTGAAACACAACTCCTATTTTTTGCTTGATTTTTGCAAGATTGCCATCGATATCCATTCCCCCGATTTTTACCGTACCGCCGTCGCGCGGCAAGTCGCCGCAAAGAATGGAAATCGTCGTGCTTTTACCCGCGCCGTTCACGCCGAGAAAGGCAAAAAACTCTCCCTCTTCCACCGAAAAGGAAATATCGTCTACGGCTTTTACCTCTTCGTATGTTTTCGTCAAATGTTCAATTTCAATCGCTTTCATATTTTCTCCCTTTCATCAATTATTTCCTCTATGCTTGAAAGTATCCGAGCGGCGGTCTTTCGGGGAAATAATATGCGTACAGCGCGTAAAATTCCCGTTTCAGCATTTTGTCGATATCCTCGTCCGAATATGCGGTATAATCGGTGCAGACAAGCGTCGCCAACCCGTAAGAAAATACCGCCATATCGCCGTGGAAAGCTCTGGCACGCGCTTCGTCCATGCCGTATAACGATTTCATCTCTGCGATAATATCTTCTATAAACGGATCGTCCACATTACGCGAACCGCTCTCTTCCCGTGCGCGCAAATATAGAAAACGGAATAATCCCTTTTCTTCGCGGGCAAAGCGCACATAACCCAAGCCGAACGCTTCGTAACGGCTCGGCGCATCGTCGAGATATGCGTCGATAAAACCACGATAAGCCTTTTTCGCCTCTTCCAAAAGCGCGCGCTTTAAACCGTTCATGTTTTCGAACGCCGAATAAATCGGCTGGGTCGAACAACCGAGCGCATGAGCCAGCGAGCGGGCGTTTAACGCTTCCGCTCCGTTTTCGGCGACGAACGCCGCCGCCCCTTTTAAAATATATTCTCTTGAAATTTTCTGTTTCGGCATCTTTTCTCCAACAACGCATTAAAAATAACAGTTGTTATTGTAAAATAAACTGTTCTTCCTGTCAAGCGTTTTTTCATCGCAATCAAAAAGTCGGGCTAAGGCGCGCTCCCCATAGGGAATAATAAAGACCTCTTGAGACGTTCAAGAGGTCTTTCGGATTCAAATGCAAATAATGAAAACGAGAACGCTGTCTTTCCCTTTCATATCTCCTATCTTTCGTCATATTTGAATACCGAGGCGATTGATTGCGTCTTTTGCTTTCCGCCGCAGAGAATCGACAGAGCCGTCGTTTACAACGACAATACATTTTTTTTCGGAAAATACCCCCGCGTCCGCTTGATTTGCCATACGGGCAAGCGTCTCTTTTTCCGTAATTCCGTCGCGCGCCATGACGGAACGAATACGTTCTTTTTTAGCTCTTTTTATGGCGATTACGCCGTCGAACATCCGTTCGTAACCGCCTTCGAATAACAGCGGAACTTCGGCAAACGAAACAGGGTATTCCCGCATTTGCGCGAACAGACGTTCCATAATCAGCGGGTGAGCAAGCCGATTGAGCTTTTTTAATTGATTTTCATCCGAAAATACCTTTTGGGCGAGATAGGATTTTACGGGCAATTCTCCGCAAAAGCAATCGGGAAATTGTTCCTTTAATAAAGCGATATACTCTTTCTCATGCCAAAGATCGGCGTAAATCCCGTCACAGGAAAAAACGGGATAGCCCATCTCTTCCAAAATCGAGCAAAACGTGCTTTTTCCGCTTCCGATTCCGCCCGTGACCGCAAATTTTTTATTTTGTGTCATACCAGCTCTCTCCCATCGAAACTTCCGCAACGAGCGGCACGTTCAATTCGACCGCTTTTTCCATCTCTTCCTTTAATACGGCCGCCGCCCGATCCGCTTCTTCCTTAGGACAGTCGAGGACAAGTTCGTCATGCACCTGCAATACCATTTGGGCGTGCAGATTTTCTGCCTTTAAACGATTGTAAACGCCGAGCATGGCAACTTTTACGATATCCGCCGAACTTCCTTGCAAGGGCATATTCATGGCGGCGCGTTCTCCGAAAGAGCGAAGATTGTAGCTAGAGGATTTCAGTTCGGGGATATAACGTTTTCTTCCGAGAATCGTGGTTACATATCCGTCCGCTTTGGCGCGCCGTACGTTTTCATCCATGTATTCTTTGACGGCGGTATAAGTCTTAAAATATTTTTCGATATATTCCTGCGCCTCCGCATTCGTAATTCCAAGATCCTTGGCAAGGCCGAAAGCGCTTATCCCGTAAATGATACCGAAGTTTACGGCTTTTGCTTTCCTGCGCATCAACGGCGTTACAAGCTCGGGCGGAACGCCGAACACTTGCGAAGCCGTCTCCGCGTGAATGTCCTTTCCCTCGTTATACGCCTGCTGCAACGGCTTGCAACCTGAAAAATGCGCCAATAGTCTTAGCTCGATTTGCGAATAATCGGCGTCGATAAAAATATTTCCCTCGCGCGGGATAAAGAGTTTCCGCAATTCTCTTCCTTCGTCGCGGCGGATCGGTATATTTTGCAAATTGGGATTGGCGCTCGAAAGCCGCCCCGTGGTCGTCGCCATTTGATTGTAAGTCGTATGCACTACGCCGTTCTCTATCAGCGGTCTTATCCCGTCGATATAGGTAGAAAGCAATTTTTGAATTTCCCGATAACGGAGTACCAGCTTGGCGATCTCGTGCTTTTCGGCAAGCTTTTCCAAAACTTCCGCGCTCGTCGAATATCCGCCGTGTATATTTTTTTTCACGCCGCGCGCGTCAAGACCGAGTTTCCCGAACAAAATTTCCGAAAGCTGAAACGGCGAATTGAGATTAAAGCTCTCTACGCCCGCAAGAGCGAAGATGCGTTTAGACAGGTCGTCGAGTTCCCGTTTGTATTTTTCGGAAAATTCCGGAAAACGGCTTTCATCCATACGAACGCCTACGCGTTCCATCTCCAATAATACATACGCAAGCGGAAGTTCCAGCGTGCGGTATAACGTTTCTTCGGGCGTTCCCGCCGTTTGCTTTTCCGCGTCGCGGCGGCAGTACGTCAGTGCGGCGGCAAACGCTTTATCGGGCAGCGAAAATTCACGCACAAGATCCGCGCCGTCTGCCGCGCGGCGGTTGGAATCGCTAAGATATCGCAGCAGCGCCACGTCCTCCAAACGGCAGGAAGCGGTAATACCGAATGCGTCGAGTTTATGACAAAGCATTTTCACGTCGGCAACGCATACGGTTTTATCTCCCGTGAACGCTTCTTGCAAGAGCGGTTTGAGTTCTTCGGGGAAAAAACCTCCGTCCAAAAGACTGACTTTTACCGGAAAAATATATTCCGTGTCGTCAAAATACAGATGCCAGCCGTCCTTAGCGCAATAACAAGCAAGCGATTTCACGTCTTTCAGCGCGCGTATAACCTGATCCGGATCGGAACATTCTACGACTTCTATCTCTTGCCTCTGCGTTTTCAAGAAAAAATCGGTTTCCAACAACGTCCTGAATTCGAGCCGTGCGCAAAGATCGCTCGCTTCTTGCGGAAACGGAAGCTGCAAGCGGCAATTTTGTAACGTAACGTTAAGCGGAACGTTCGTATCAATAGTAGCCAACGTGCGCGAAAGATAAGCCGTTTCCTTATTTTCAAGCAAAACGGCGCGTTTCTTCGGCGGTAATTGATCTATATTTGCATATATTTCATCCAAAGTCCGATAGGTCTGCAACAATTCGAGGGCGGATTTGGGACCGATACCGCGTACGCCCGGGATATTGTCCGAATTGTCGCCCATCAAGGCTTTTTCTTCAACGATCTGCGCAGGCGTCAAGCCCGTTTTCTCCGTAAAATTTTCTAACGTAAGCCGATCCAATTCGGTCACTCCGCGTTTGGTAAAACAAACGCTTACGTTTTCATTCACCAACTGATAGGCGTCTCTGTCCCCCGTATAAATAAGGCAGGGAACGTTGGGAAAAGCGCGGGAAAGCGTTCCGATGATATCGTCTGCCTCATACCCCTCTTTTTCCACGATTTCAACGTTCATGGCGCGCAATAAATCCTTCAGAATGGGAACTTGCACAACCAACTCCTCCGGCATGGGCTTTCTGCCCGCTTTATAACCGTCATACATTTTATGGCGGAAAGTGGGCGTATGCAAATCGAACGCGACTGCGAAATGACTGGGTTTTTCGTCATCGATGATTTTTAAAATGAGTTTCATGAATCCGAAAATACCATTTGTGGGAAGTCCGTCTTTGGTTGTAAACAATCTCATTGCATAGAACGCGCGGTTCAGCAGACTGTTTCCGTCGATTAAGATCAATTTATCCATAATAATATTTTACCACGACGAATAAATTTTTGCAAGAACTTAGAAGAAATCGCTTGCTTTTTCCGAAGGATTATTATATAATCGACGTTGTGGAAATCGACGGGCGAAATGCGGCGCAGCGTTAACGCGGTATCGGTTTTTTCGTATTAATCGAAACTTTATTTTGCCGGTGTGTTGGAACTGGCAGACGAGATAGACTCAAAATCTATTGTCCGTGAGGGCGTGTGGGTTCGAGTCCCACCACCGGCACCAACCACAAGAAAATCCCCGATTTTTTTCGGGGATTTTCTTTCTAACTGTTGCCGGTCGAGTTCGGGCGTTAATTTTTGACAAGCATGGCTGATATTAAAAGCCGTCTCGGATACGTCCCATAGAGATTTTTGAGTAACAAAGAAATTTGTTGCTTACAATTTTACCGCCCAATCGTCATAGTCAAAAGTCCCTGCGCCGTGATGCAGTTTCCCGTCGGCTTTTATTGCGCGGAAAGCATCTCTCATGCGCAGAGCTATCTCCGGTCGAATATCTAACGAGTGATGCGCCGGAAATAATCTCTTTATAGGCAAGGCGGTGATTTTTTCCAGTGAATCGAGATATGCCGCAGGATCTGTCGACGGGTAGTTCGCAAACAAAGTTCCCTTATAAATTAAATCGCCCGAAAAAGCATAGCCCCGTTCCCGCTCCCAAAAACAGAGATGTCCCGGAGAATGCCCCGCCGTATGGACGACCTGTATTTGTCTTTTTCCCAAATCTATCGTCTCGCCGCCGCAAAGGATTTTCGTCGGTATACCCTGAAATATCTCGTAACGGCTAATATCAAAGCCTTCGGGCAAATCGCATCCGTCTATAACCATTTTTCTCACGACTTGAAGCGGCAACGGAAACTTACCGTTCAGCCATGTCAGCTCCGCTTTATGAACATAGAAATCCGAAAAATATTTATGCCCGCCGATATGATCCCAATGAATATGCGTTGCTATTACCGTAACGGGCTTATTCGTCAGGTTGCGCACCTGCTCACAAATATTGCTTATCCCCAATCCGGTATCTATCAAAAGGCAACTTTTCTCTCCCATTAAAAGGTAGCAATGCGTTTCCTCCGGATGGCGATATTCGCTTATGCAATAAGTGTCATCGTCGATTTTGTCGATTGTAAACCAGCCTCTCATT
>CAYZTP010000015.1:0-24764 GCA_964481555.1 uncultured Clostridia bacterium
GCGTAGCGAAGCAATCCAGACGTAAAGGTGTCGCCGAAAGGCGACGAAAGGGGGGAAATCCAAAATCCCCAAAAGACAACAACAAGGGAAGGAGAAATCCTTCCCTTGTTTTTCGCTGTCCCACGTGGGGTGAGCAAGGAAATCCTAACGCTACTTGCGCCCTAAACTTAAATAAATCATCAGAACGGCGATATCGGCGGGATTTACGCCCGAAATACGTTCCGCTTGTCCCAAATTAAGGGGACGGATTCGGTTGAGCTTTTCGCGCGCTTCCAGTCTCAGCCCTTCTATTTTTTCGTAATCGATATCGTTCGGAAGCGGTTTTTCTTCCATCTTCCGCGCTTTTTCAATCTCCTTTTCGCTGTTTTTCAAATATCCCTCATACTTGATTTCCGTTTCCGCAGAAAGCAGAATATCCGTCGGAACGTTCTCAAAAATGCCGAACGTTTTGCAAATTTCGGTCATCGAAATGCCGCGGCGCAGCAAGTCGGCGTAGCTTACGCCGCTCGTCAGCGGAGGAAAAGCATATTTTTGCACCAAGGCGTCCGCCGCTTTTTGGTCGGCGCGCTCGTTCAATTTTTCAATCGTTTCTTCGCGGATTTTTTTCCGCGCGAAAAATTTTTCATACCGTTCGTCGCTTACGAGTCCGCAGTCGCGTCCGATTTCCGTCAGCCGCATATCGGCGTTATCTTGTCTCAGCGAGAGGCGGAATTCCGCGCGGGAAGTCATCATGCGGTAGGGTTCGTCCGTCCCTTTCGTAACCAAATCGTCGATCAGCACGCCGATATACGCTTGATCGCGTCTGAGCACGAGCGGGGGAAGTCCCCGCAGCGCAAGCGAAGCGTTCAGTCCCGCCATCAGCCCCTGCGCGGCGGCTTCTTCGTAGCCGCTTGTTCCGTTGATCTGTCCCGCCGTATAAAGCCCCTTGACGCGCTTGCTTTCGAGCGTGGGCAGCACGTCGAGCGTGTCGATGCAATCGTATTCGATCGCATAGGCGTAGCGCATGATTTCGCAGTGTTCCAGTCCCTTGACGGTGCGGTACAGCTGCTTTTGCAAATCGTGGGGGAGAGAGGTCGAAAGCCCTTGCACATACACTTCCGTCGTATCCGCGCCTTCCGGTTCCAAAAAAAGCTGGTGGCGTTCCTTGTCCCGAAAGCGGACGACTTTCGTTTCGATCGAGGGACAATATCGCGGTCCGGCGGAAGATATTTGCCCGTTATAGAGGGGCGCGCGGTCAAGATTATCTAAAATCAGCGCGTGCGTCTTTTCGTTCGTGTAAGCGAGATAGCACGGCGTTTGCGTTTGGGGTACGCCGTCGCTTAAAAAAGAAAACGGGTAAACCTGTTCGCCGTCTTGTATTTGCAGACGGGCGTAATCTACCGTCCGTCCGTCTAACCGCGCGGGGGTTCCCGTTTTAAAACGGCGCACGCGGTAGCCGAGTTCGATTAAATTGTTTGTGAGATAAGCGGCGTATGCAAATCCGTTTGGTCCGCTTTTTTGAACGGACTCTCCCGTAATCGTTTCGGAATTGAGATAAACGCCCGTTGCGATAATTGCCGCGCGGCAATAAAAAACGCCGCCGTAAGTCGTTTTAACGCCGATCACGCAGCCGTTTCGGGTGAGAATTTCCGCCGCTTCCCCTTGGGCGATTTTCAAATTCTGCGTGTGTTCGAGCGTGCGCTTCATTTCGGTGTGATATTTATTTTTATCCGTTTGCGCGCGGAGGGATTGCACCGCCGCGCCTTTGCCCGAGTTGAGCATACGCATTTGCAGGGCGCATTTGTCCGCGTTAATCCCCATTTCTCCGCCCAAAGCGTCGATTTCGCGCACCAAATGTCCCTTTGCCGTTCCGCCGACGGAGGGATTGCACGGCATAAAGCCGATACTGTCTAAATTGAGCGTGAGCATGACGGTGGAAAGTCCCGTGCGCGCGAGCGCAAGCGCGGCTTCGCAGCCCGCATGTCCCGCGCCGATCACGACGGCGTCATAGCTCCCTTCCGAAAACTCTTTCATGTTGCCTCTTACGAAAAAACCCCTTGCGGGGTTTGTTTATTGTTTTAATATCGCGCTCTTCACGTCGTTTACCGATTTTGCGAGCGCGTCGTTTACGCGGAGCTGTTCGGCGACCTTGTCCCGTGCGTAGATGATGGTGGAATGATCTCTCCCGCCCATTTCTTTTCCGATCGATACGAGCGGCAGCGCAAGCATATCGCACATTAAATAGATGCATACTTGCCGCGCGCGGACGATTTCCTGCCGTTTGCTCTTGCCGAGGAGTTCGTTTTTCGTCACCTTAAAGTGGGCGCAAGTCGTGTCGATAATCAGCGCGGGCGTGACTTCCTCCTGCATATCGGCGGAGTTGATGCTTTCGCGCAAGGCGGTGGCGGCGAGTTTCACCGTAATCGGTTCTTCGTGCAGTTTGCTGGCAAAGATTACGGTGTTCAGTCTGCCTTCGAGCGTGCGTACGTTATTGTCGGAATTTTTAACGAGGAAAGAGAGTACGTCTTCGGAGAGGACGTATTTCTTTTCCAACGCTTTCCGTTTTAAAATAGCGATCTTCGTTTCGAGATCGGGCGGCTGGATATCGGCGATCAGCCCGCCTTCGAAGCGCGTTCTCAGCCGCTCTTCGAGCGTGGTTAGTTCTTTTGCGGGGCAGTCGGACGAAATAACGATCTGTTTGTTTTGGGCGAACAGTTCGTTGAAGGTGTGGAAGAAAACCTCTTGCACGCCGCGCTTCCCCGCCCAAAATTGCACGTCGTCGATAAGCAATACGTCGACGTTGCGGTAACGGTTGCGGAAACGCAGCTCGTTGTCCCGTCCCGAACCTTTGCGCGCGATGCTGTCTACATATTCGTTCAAAAACGTTTCGCTCGTCGTATAGATTACTTTTAAAGAGGGTTTACGTTCGGCGATGTGATTGGCGATCGCCTGCATTAAGTGGGTTTTGCCCAATCCGGTGCCCCCGTAAATATAGAGGGGATTAAAATTCTCGCCCGGGGAATTCGCCACTGATTGCGCTGCGGCGAACACGAATTTATTGGAAGATCCTACGACAAAGGATTCGAAGGTAAAACGCTTATCGAGGGTGACCACCGTTTCTTCAACGGCGTCGGGCGTTTCGTTGAGCGTAAATTCTTCGCTTCCTTCCACGACGATGACAAAATCGGTTAGACCTACGTCGGCGTCGAGGATGGCTTCGCGCAATTTGTCCGCATGGCGTTTTACGATAACGCCCGCCGACATTTCCGTTTCTGCCTGCAACACGATTTTTTTATTCATCATATCGACGGGCTTCAAATTTTCGAAAAAAGCGCTGTAAGAAACGCTTGAAACCGTTTGTTTCACGCGTTCCGCAATTTTGCTCCATAAAAATTCGAGTTGGGTCATTTCCGCCATTTTTCCGCTCTTTAAACGCTTTCTATTTTTTGCAAAATTTGGTATAATAAGTTTGCTCGGAAAACGTTGTATTTTAATTATATTACAAAATCGCGCAAAAAGAAAGTGTTTTTCGAAAAATTCACGCATGATCATTAAAAATTTGACGTTGCACAATTACAGAAACTATCAAGACGAAACTTTTACGTTCGACGAAGGGCTGAATGTCCTCATTGGGAAAAACGCACAGGGAAAGACTAATTGTGCGGAAGCGGTGTATTACCTTTGCACGGGTTCTTCGTTGCGGATCCGTCACGACCGTCAGCTTCTGCGCTTCGGGGAGACGTGCGCGTCGCTGCGCGCCGAAGCGGTGACGCGGTACGGCAGCGTAACGCTGGAAGCGGACATCTACGAGAATAAGCGGGAGCTTCGTTTAAACGGCGCGAGAGTCATGAAAGCGGTGGATTTTTTGGGCAATCTGAACAGCGTGTTTTTTTCGCCGGGAGAACTGCGGCTCATTCAAGACGGGCCGGACGAGCGGCGGCGGTTTTTAAATCTTTCCATTTCGCAGATGCACAGAGAGTATGCGTCCGCGCTTTTGCGGTATAATAAAATCTTAGATCAGCGGAATAATCTGTTGAAAGAACGGGATATTTCCTTAATCATGGAGACGCTTCCCGTGTGGGACGAGCAGCTCGCGCGGGTTGCCGCCGTAATCATTCTCAGACGGAAAGAATATCTCGCCCGTCTTTCCCCGCTCGCTTGCAAAGAGCATTTGTTTTTAACGGACGGGGAAGAGGAACTCTCTCTCTCTTTCGACGAGGATTATCCGAACGAAGAGAAAAAAATCGCAGAGAAACTGCTTGAAAGACTGTCCTCTTCCTACGAGCGGGATATCCGCTTGGGCTTTACGACCGTTGGACCGCATCGCGACGATATCAAAATTTGCATCGACGGCGCGGACGCGCGCGGTTATGCCTCGCAGGGGCAGGCGAGAACGGCGGCGCTTTCGCTGAAACTTGCCGAAGCCGAGATGTTCTGCGCGTTTGCGAACGAACCGCCCGTGTTGATTTTGGACGACGTTCTCAGCGAGCTTGACCTTACCCGCCGCAAAAAATTGCTGATGAAAGCCGCCCAAATGCAGTGTATTTTGACTTGTACCCATGCGGAACGGGCGCTTTCCGGAAAGCCAATGCGCAAAATACGCATACAAGGAGGAAAGATCGTCACATGAGAGCGGATATGCATATGCACACAGTATATTCCGACGGGTTGCTTCGTCCCGCAGAGTTGGCGCGTCGCGCGAAAGCGGCGGGAGTGGAATTAATCTCTTTTACCGATCACGATACGCTGGCGGGCGGCGAAGAAAAGCGAGCCGCGGCGGAAGAATACGGCCTTAGCTATGTGCGCGGTTGGGAAATCTCCTCTTACGACGCATACAAAATCCATGTGCTCGGTTACGGTTGCGGCGAGAACGCCGCCTATTTCGAATTTTTGGAAGAGCGGCGGCGGGGAGCGCGGCTGCGCGCGCAGGACAGGATCAAAAAGGCGAACGCCTATTTCGGACTCTCGCTAACGATTGCGGACGCGGAAAAAGAGCGGGCGCAAGCGGATACGCCGCTGCATACCATGCACGTCGTGCGCGCATATGCGCGTCGGCTCAATCTTTCGGACGGAGAAACTTATCGGCTATATTTCAATGTCGGGAAACCCGCTGATTCCGGGTTGTGCCGCCCTACGCCCGAACAGGCGATCGACGTGATTCATGCTACGGGCGGATTCGCCGTATTGGCGCACCCGGGACGCATTCATTTGGAAGAAAAAGAGCGGGAGAAGCTGTTCGACCGCCTTGTCGCGCACGGATTGGACGGTATAGAATGCGTTTATACAACGCATACTGCAAGCGAGACGGAAAGCTTTTTGCGCTACGCACGCGCGCGGAACTTGCTTCAAACGGGCGGTTCGGATTTCCATAAGGACGACAACGCGCATGAAATCGGTCGGCCGCGTTTTTTTGCGGGAATGCAATTACTCGCAAAGCTTGCGTCTTACGGGGGCGGACGTTGACAAATTCAAACATTGCGGGATATTTCGGATTGCTCCTCTTGGCGGGGAGCTTGTTTTTTTGCGGCGGTACGGGAGGCAGAGTGGCGCGCGGGGTGACGATCGACGGCGTGGACGTCGGAGGAATGCCCTATGCGAAAGCGGAACAAACCGCGAGAAAACACAGGGAGACGTATCTCAACGTAAAAACGCCGCAGGGCGATTTCAAGGCGGAAATTACCGTGCGCGACAATCTGTTTGATTTGGTGCGGAGTGCGAAGCGCGGTCAATCGCTTTCTGTTTCCTACGCGCGGGAATGGGCGGATATGGAGCTTTTTTTATCGGACGTATGCGCAAAAAACGCGCGCGGGGAAATAGACGCGACGGTCGAATTTACGCAGAACGGCTTTACTTATACTGCGGAAGAAGCGGGAATTGCGTGCGATTATGCGAACCTCGTTCGAGACGCGGTTTCCGCGTTGAAAAACGCAAACGAAGAAATAACGCTGCACTGCCGCGCCGTCGCGCCCCGCGTGACGGTAGCGGATTTAAAAAAAACGACGCAGCAGCTCTCGTGTTTTTCGACTTATTACGATGAATCCAACCGACCGCGGTCGCACAATATCGCTTTGGCGTGCGATCGCATATCGGGAACCGTTATTGCGCCACGCGGAGAATTTTCGTTTAACGAAACGGTAGGGGCGCGGACGGAGGAAAGCGGCTTTCGAATCGCTTCCGTCATCAAAAACGGAGAATTTATCCCGGGAGTCGGCGGGGGAGTGTGTCAGGCGAGCACCACGCTGTTTAACGCCGCCCTGCGCGCGGGGATGGAAATTACCGAAAGCCGCGCGCATTCGCTTTCGGTGAGCTACGTTGCCCCTTCCCTCGACGCGATGGTGTCGGAAAACTCCGATTTGAAATTTACGAATCCTTACGATACGCCCGTATATATTTCGGCCGAGGCGAAAAAGGGGAACTTGACCGTCCGTTTTTTCGGGTTGCCCGACGGAAAGCGTTACGAAACAGAAAGCGTCGTGATACTGCGCGTTGCGCCGCCCGCTCCTAAAATCGTGGAAGGAGACGGGGAGACTGTGATACGCGCGGAAAAAGAGGGGATCGCCAGCGAAAGTTATCTGCTTGTGTTCGACGGAGAAACGCTGGTATCCCGCAAACGGATACGACGGGACGCATACGCCGCCGTACAGGGAATTTTGCAAAAACCGCCCGCTCCGTCCGCAGAGGATGCGAGCATATCGTAAGCCGAACATGATCGGCGGAAAAACGAAAGCGTTCGGCGATATCGTCGCCTTAGCCGATTATTTTAAAATATCGCTCGATCCTCTTGTCGGGTTGGAATCGTAGCGGAAATAAAAAAAATTGCGTTATCCGTTCAAAAACAGTTGATTTTTTAAAAAATATCCGTTATAATCATCAAGTGACTTCGGGTGTTCCTCTGCCGTACATAAAGAAAACGGGAATGAACGCCTAAAAAACGGAGGTAAAGTCTCATGAACGGATTAATTGAAGCGATTGAACAAGAGGGCATGAAAAAAGAAGTCCCCGAGTTCAATGTGGGCGACACCGTAAAAGTCGGGTACCGTATCATCGAAGGCGGCAAGGAAAGAATTCAGAACTTCGAAGGCGTTGTGATTTCCAAAAAGCACGGCGGCATCCGCGAAAGTTTCACGGTTAGACGGCTTTCTTTCGGCGTCGGCGTCGAGCGTTGCTTCCCCCTGCATTCCCCCAAGGTGGCGTACGTTACCGTCGTAAGAGCGGGCAAGGTTAGAAGGGCGAAGCTGTACTATCTGAGAGGGCGTACCGGCAAAGCGGCGAAAATCAAAGAATTAAAGTAAGAAAAGGGAACGGCTTGCCTTTATGCGGCAAGTCGTTTTTCTTCGGGCGGCGTTCTTGTTTTCATGCGGCCCGATCGCGCGCTTAAAAAAAATTTCATAAAACGGTTAAAAATTTATTTACAATTTATTCTTGATCGGTTAGAATAGAAATCAGCAATATAATAAGGAACAGACAGATCATGAAAAAGCAACGCACACAAAAAAAGAGAAAAACGAATTTTTGGAAAAAACTTTCCGTTTACGCAAAGGCTTTTCTTATAATTGCCGCTGCGTTTCTCATTCTCGGCATGGGAACGCTCGGCTCGGCGCAGTCTGTCGGCAAGGGTTACGAACTTCCCGCGCCGCAGTCGAGCGACGCGAAAGATCCCTGCATTATTTACACACTGTCCGCGCCCGATGATTACAGCCGTTCCGATTTGAAGCTTACGGCCGTTTATATCAACGTCGGCGCAATCTATACGGAGATCGGTTCGACGGCGACGCTCCGCCTTTACCGTTCCTCGTCGAGTACGGCGTTCAGCTCGTATATCGATTTGGTTTTGGCAAACGGGTACGAGTCGGTTGCCGAAGGGGCGAGCGCGACGGCGGTTGAAAACGGGAATTATAATTGGGCGGCGTTTCCCGTTCCCGATGCGGGATATTCGCTCTCTTCCTATTACAATTATAAGCTCGTTTCAAGGACGTGCAACGTTTTGATCAACGAGATCGTATTCGTCGGCGTCGATAAAAATCTCGACGAGGCGGAGCAGAAGCCCCTTCTCATTCCCGCTGAGGTAAACGCCAATTCGGTAGTTTACGATAAGGAAACGGATTCGTTCTCGAACGCCGCGGCGATCGAACAGGCGCATAAAACCATCGACGCGCAGCATATCCCGTCGCTTGCGCAATCCTCTTTCTTCCGCTTCGGCGAGGAAGAGGCGTTTACGCTCCGCTCCGTTTCGGAAATGAACATGGGGAGCGATTATTATTCCGCCGACGTTTACAGCGGAGACCGCGTTTACAATTCGCTCGGCACGATTATTTTGGCGTTCGGTACGCTTATCTTCGGAATGAGTCCGTTCGGCTTGCGCTTTTTCCCTATGCTCGCTTCGTTCGGAATTTTGCTCCTCGGATTCTTCTTCGTAAAAAAATTGACGAAGAGCGAAAAGGCGGGGTTGATTTTTGCCGTGATATACGCATTGAGCGGGTTGTCGCTTAGCCTCGGGCATCTGGGTTCTCCGCTGACGGTCGGCATATTCTTCCTGTTCGCTTCTCTCTATCTGTGTTACGGGTTCTTTGAAAAAGGGATCGAAAAAGCGAAATTATCGGGCGCGCTGCCCGTGGTTGGATCGGCGATTCTGTCGGCGGCGGCGATTTGCGTGAACGGCGCGTTTCTCATTCCCGTTCTCGGGATTGTCGCGCTGTTTATTGCCGGGGTTATCCGTCAAAAGAGAAGGGCGCGCGTCGCGCTTGACGCCGCCGTCGAAGAAGCGGAAATTGCGCAATCCGATGCGGAAACAGCCGAAGCGGAACAAATTGTTTCTTCCAAACAAAAGGTCGCCGACGTTTTAAACGAATATTCGTATAAAAACAAAATCGCCATATCCATGTTTACGGCGTTCCTCGTATTGGGTACGATATTGATTTCCATGCTCGGCGTGCTCCCCATGTACTTTACTTATTTGAAGCTATATGCAGATCCTACGGCGACGGCGAACGTGTTGAGTTTGATATGGAAGGCGTTTATCGGCGGCTTTACGGGTGTGAACGCGACTTCCGCAACGCAATCCGCTTATAGTTTATGGTACACGCTTTATCAAGGCTCCGGCGCGCAGTACGCGGTTACGGCGACGGGAATTCTGCCCGCGATTGCAGCCGTGCTGATCGGTTTGTGCGGAATCGTGTTTATGGTCGTTTTATTGGTGAGGAGCATAAAAGCGAAAAAGTGGGAATTTGTCGGCGCGGCGGTTACCCTGTCGGCGGGAATCGCGATTTGCTTGATTATGGCTTTGCTTGCGAAATGCGCGCTTGCGTTCCTGTTCGGCGGATGTTTGCTTTCTTTCTTGTGCGCGGCTTTCGTTTCGTATGGCGTTTGCGACGGAGAATGCAAAAAGGGAAAAATCGTTACGGCGGTTTGCGGCGTTGCGCTTGCGGTGTGTTTTCTCCTGTTCGCGCCGTTTACATTCTCGATTCCGCTGCCTTCAGGATTCATGACGGCGATTTTCGGCTGATCGTTTTCACTGCGTTAATATAATACGGGAGAAGAATTCATATGGTAGCGAAAATCGTTTGCTTTGCATTGAACGGATTGGACGGTATTGCCGTTGAAGTGGAGACGGACGTCAACAAAGGGATCCCCTCGTACGAAATGGTGGGGTTGCCAGACGCCGCCGTAAAAGAAGCGAAAGAGCGCGTGCGTTCCGCGATTAAAAACAGCGGGCTGCTTTTTCCCGTCAATAAAATCACCGTTAATTTTGCTCCCGCCGATTTGAAAAAAGAAGGCGCATCATTCGATTTGGCGGTGGCGATCAGTCTGTTGAAAGCAAGCGAACAGCTTGTAGGCGCAGACGTAAACTATGTATTTGTAGGCGAACTTGCGCTCAACGGCGATTTGCGCCCCGTGCGCGGGTTGTTGCCTCTTTTGATTTCGGCAAAGGGGCAGGGGTTTACCCGATTTATCATACCCTGCGGCAACGCAAACGAAGCGAGCTTTTTAGAGGGCGCGGAAATTTATCCCGCGCGCACGCTGTCGGAAGTGGTGCGGCATATCTTGGGAATCGCGCCTATCGCGCCGCTCGTTACGAAAGCTTATATCCCGAACGTTCACGCCGAACAATCGGTCGATCTTGCGTTCGTCAAGGGACAGCCGATGGCGCGCCGTGCAATCGAAATCGCCGTTGCGGGCGGACACAACATTCTAATGGTAGGTCCTCCCGGGACGGGCAAAACCATGCTCGCCCGCTGTATGCCTACGATTATGCCCGATCTCTCCTTTGAGGAAGCGCTCGAAATAACGAAAATTCATTCGGTTGCGAATGCGCTGGGCGAAAGGGGAATCGTCAGCGAACGGCCGTTCCGCACGCCTCATCATACGGCGACAACGGTTTCGATGTGCGGCGGCGGCAACCGCGTCGTGCATCCCGGGGAAATTTCGCTTGCGCACGGCGGCGTTCTCTTTTTAGACGAGCTGCCTGAATACAAACGATCGACGCTCGAGGCGTTGCGCCAGCCCCTTGAAGACGGAAAGATCACCGTCTCCCGTGCGGGCGGTTCCTATACATATCCCTCGCGTTTTATTCTGTGCGCCAGCATGAATCCCTGCCCTTGCGGGAATTACGGATCGCAGAACCTTGTTTGCAGCTGTTCTCCCGCCGAAATCAGGCGGTACCGTCGCAAGGTTTCTGGTCCCTTGCTCGATAGAATTGATTTGCAGGTGGAAGTGGATAATATGTCGTACGACGAATTGTCTTCGTCCGCGTGCGAAGAGAATTCCGAGGCGGTGAAAGAGCGCGTAAACGAGGCGCGGCGCATTCAGAAATATCGGTTCGACGGCACGGAATTGCACACCAACGCCGAAATGGGAGAACGGGAACTTCTTTTATATTGCGCGCTGACGAAAGAATCGAACGAGATTTTAAGAAACGCGTTCGAAAGCATGAAACTTTCCGCACGCGCCCGTGCGCGGATCATGAAAGTCGCCCGTACGATTGCCGATTTGGATGCGAGCGAATACATTTTGGAAAAACACGTTTCCGAAGCGGTTTCCTATCGTATTTACGATAAACTGGGGTAATGCCGATGATCGACGAAGAAGAGAAGTGCTTGATATGGCTCAGCGCGTGCGCCGGTTTGGACAATCGGGCGCGCGTCGCTCTCCTTCGCGCGGCGAAAAGCCCGAAAAATCTCTTTACTGCGTTTGAAACCTTCCGTTCTTTGTTGATAAAAGAGGAGAACGGTTTTTCGGACAGTACGCTTTCCCGTCGGGAACGGGAAGCGGAAGCCTTTATTTCCCGTATGGAAGAACGCGGACAATTTGCCGTTACGATATTGAGCGACGATTATCCCGAATCTTTAAAAACCGTTCCCGATCCGCCTCTCGTACTTTTCGGCGCAGGCAGACGGGAACTTTTGCAAAAGAGAAAGTTTTGTATCGTCGGCTCGCGGATCACGCCGCCGTATGCGGAAAAGCAGGGTAAAAATTTTGCGGCGGATATCGCACGGAAGTTTGTCGTCGTTACGGGGCTTGCCGAAGGCGGAGACAGCGCCGCGATTGCCGGCGCCTTAGAGAGCGGAAACTTAATTTGCGTGCTGCCGACCGGACTGGACGAGTGTTATCCCGCCGCTCACGCCTCTTTAAAAGAGGAAGTAAGAGGAAAGGGACTTTTGCTCTCCGAATATCCGCCCGAAGAAAAGGTAAAAAAGTATAGCTTTCACGAACGCAACCGTATTCTTGCGGGGCTTTCGGAAGGAGTTCTCGTCCTCTCGGCGGGAATGAGAAGCGGCGCGCTGATTACGGCGAACCGCGCTGCCGATTACGGAAAGGACGTGTTCGCCTTTCCCTATAACATCGGCGTCGCGCAGGGAGCGGGCTGTAACGAACTCATCAAAAAGGGCGCGTGTCTCTGTACGCGGAGCGCGGATATTTTGGAATATTACGGTTTTACCGTCGAAGAAAAAAATGAGGCGTCCCTCTCGCGGGAAGAAGAGCGCGTGTTGAACGTCTTGCGCGAGAGCGGGGAGCTTCACACCGCCGTGATTGCCGAGCGCGCGGAGATCAAGGCTTACGAGGCGGCGGCAACGCTTTCCTCTTTGGAAATTAAAGGACTTGTCGCAAAAGCGGGCGGCAACCGCTATACTATCTTATAACGATTCAAAAAGGAGATCGCATGGAGCTGATCATTGTAGAATCGCCGTCCAAGGCGAAAACGATTTCGAAATATTTGAAAGGAAAATACCGCGTGGACGCTTCGGGCGGGCATATCCGCGATTTGCCGCAAAAAACGCTCGGCGTAGCGGTCGATAAAAATTACGAACCGAAATATGTGATTTCGCCGGGGAAAGAGACGGTCGTAAAACGGCTTTCGGAAGAGGCGAAAAAAGCGGACAGAGTTCTGCTCGCCACCGACCCCGACCGCGAGGGAGAGGCGATATCCTGGCATTTGCAGACGGTTTTGGGGTTGGATGCGAACAAGCAAAACAGAATCGAATTCAACGAAATTTCTCCCAAAGCGGTGACGCGCGCCATCGAACACCCGCGCGCGATCAATTATAACCTTGTAGACGCGCAGCAGGCGCGCCGCGTTCTCGACCGTTTGGTCGGTTATAAATTATCGCCGTTACTCAATAATAAAATCCAAAACGGGCTTTCCGCGGGGAGAGTGCAATCTGTCGCGCTGCGTCTTGTCGTGGATCGGGAACGGGAAATTAAGGCGTTCGTCCCCGAAGAATATTGGACGATCACGGCGGAACTTACCGACGAACATAAAAAATATTCGCCGTTTAAGGCGGTTCTCGAAAAATACAACGGCAAGAAATGTAAAATCGGAAACAAAGCGCAGGCGGACGCCGTGCTCGACGCTTTGAAAAACGGGGAATACGCCGTAAGTTCGGTAAAAAAATCGGTGACGAAATCGCACGCCCCCGCGCCTTTTACGACGAGTACGCTGCAACAGGACGCTTCGAATAAGCTCGGCTATACCGCTCCCGAAACAATGCTTCTGGCGCAGCATTTGTACGAAGGACTAGACGTTGCGGACGAAGGTCATATCGCGTTCGTCACCTATATCAGAACGGATTCCACCCGCGTTTCCGACGACGCGCAGCAAGCCGCGCTCGATTATATCGCGCAAAAATACGGCGCGGAATACCGACCTTCCAAGCCGAATATTTACGCTTCGAAAAAGGGAGCGCAGGACGCGCACGAGGCGATCCGTCCCATCGATATTTCTCTCACGCCGGAACGCGCGAAGAGTATGCTCGATAAAAAGCATTACAACGTTTACAAGCTCATTTACGAGCGTTTTCTCGCTTCGCAAATGACGGAAGCGCAGTACGACTCTATGCAGATTGAAATCGCGAACGGCGGTTATACGTTGAAAGCGAGCGGAAAAGCCTTGCGCTTTGCAGGTTATACCGCCGTCTATCAAGAGACAAAAAAAGAGGATGAAGAAGAATCGGCAAAACGGCTGCCGCCGCTCGGCGAAGGAGAGCGCCTTTCCGCTCTCGGATTGAAACCGGAACAGAAGTTTACCAAACCGCCCGTACGTTACACGGACGCTTCGCTCGTAAAAGCGATGGAAGATAAGGGGATCGGCAGACCTTCCACCTACGCTTCGATCATCTCCGTTTTAAACAAGCGCAAATATGTGATAAAAGAGGGGAAATATATGGTTCCCACGGAAGTCGCCTATCGGATTACCGATTTGCTCGTGAAATATTTTACCGATATTATGGACGTCGGATTTACGGCGAATATGGAGGAAAAATTAGACGATATCGAGGACGGCGGCAAGGATTGGCATACCATATTGGCGGAGTTTTATCCTCCGTTTAACGAAAAGCTCAAATTCGCCAATTCCGACGGCGACGAGGAAACGGAAATTCTCTGCGAAAAATGCGGGCATCCCATGGTGCGAAAAACGGGCAGATACGGGAAATATCTCGCCTGCTCCAACTATCCCGCCTGCTCGAATATCATCGGAGAAGGAGAGCCGGAAACGAGCGATACGCTTTGTCCCAAATGCGGAGCGGCGATGCTGGTAAAAACGGGCAAATACGGGAAATTTCTTGCCTGTCCCAACTATCCGTCGTGTAAATCCACCCTTCCTTTTGGGGAAAAGAACGAAGAGGTTTACGAGGGAGTATGTCCCGAATGCGGCAAACCCGCCAAAAAACTGCGCAGCAAGTCCGGAAAAATTTATTACGGTTGCAGCGGATATCCCGACTGTAAATTTATGAGCTGGGATATTCCCACGGGTGAAAAATGTCCCGTTTGCGGGAAATATCTCGTAAAAACGGCGCGGGGCGGGATAAAATGTTCGGATAAAGCGTGCAAATACAAGGCTGCTCAGCCGAAAAAAGATGATTAAAGTGATAGGAGCGGGGCTTGCGGGCTGCGAAGCGGCTTACTTTTTGGGAAGCCGCGGCGCGGAAGTCGAACTTGTCGATATGAAGCCGAAACGTTTTACGCCGGCGCATTCGAGCAAAAATTTCGCGGAGCTTGTATGCTCCAACTCTTTCAAAAGCGACGACGTATGGGGTAACGCCTGCGGACTTTTAAAAGAAGAATTACGCGTTCTGGGTTCCGTTACGATGGAAGCGGCGCGTTTCAGCCGCGTCCCCGCGGGCGGCGCGCTCGCAGTCGATCGGGAGAAATTCAGCGCATATGTGACGGAGCGCATTTTCTCTTGTCCGTGCATTCATGTCCGTTGCGAAGAAGCGCATATGCTGCCCGAGAGCGGAATCGTTGCGACGGGACCGCTTACGGCGGGCGGGCTGTATGAAGATATCCGAAAAACGTTCGGCGGCGCGCTGCATTTTTACGACGCTTCCGCGCCCGTCGTTTCGGCGGAGAGTATCGATTACGCGCATACGTTTACGGGCGATCGGTACGGCAAGGGCACGGGGGATTATGTAAATTGTCCGCTGAATCAAGAGGAGTACGAAACGTTTGTGCGCGAACTGCTTGCCGCGGAAAAAGTTACTTTGCACGACTTTGAAAAGGGGGAGATTTTCGAAGGCTGCATGCCCGTCGAGGTGATGGCTTCGCGCGGAAAAGACACGTTGCGGTTCGGAACGCTCAAACCCGTGGGTTTGGAGAAGGACGGCGTGCGTCCCTATGCCGTGTTGCAGCTGCGCAAGGAGAACGCGGAGGGAACGTCGTTAGGGCTTGTCGGCTGTCAGACGAATTTGAAGTTCGGCGAGCAAAAACGCGTGTTTTCGATCGTTCCCGCCTTAAAACGCGCGGAGTTCGAACGGTACGGCGTGATGCACCGCAACACCTATCTGCAATCGCCCGAGGTATTAAACGCCGATTTTTCGGTAAAAACCAATCCCGATCTGTACTTTGCGGGACAGATTACAGGCGTGGAGGGGTATGTGGAGAGCGCCATGAGCGGGCTTTTGGCGGCGATTCATCTTTGGAACAAACGAAACGGAAAGGAGAGCCGCGTTCCCGCGGATACCTGCGTATGCGGCGCGCTTTCCGCTTATATCGCGCGGGAGAATAAGGATTTTCAGCCCATGAACGCCAATTACGGAATATTGGGCGCGGGATTTCCCTATGTGCGTGATAAAAAACAGAAAAAAAGACTCCTCGGCGAGCGGGCGCTCGAAGAAATCGGGCGGTTCAAACAAAACATCGCGGAGGGATAAAGGAGAAATATCATGGAATTTCGGGGTACGACGATTTGCGCCGTCAAAAAGGACGGCGTTACGGCGATCGCCGGCGACGGACAGGTGACGATGGGCGAATCGGTTGTGTTCAAAAACACGGCGGTGAAAGTGCGTCGCATTTACGGCGGCAAGGTGATATTGGGTTTTGCGGGTTCGGTAACGGACGCGTTTTCCCTTAGCGAACGGTTCGAGGGAATGCTCAATAAGTTTGCGGGCAATTTAATGCGCTCGGCGGTGGAGCTTGCCGATTTATGGCGTTCGGATAAAATCGGCAGGAAGTTAGACGCAATGATGATTACGGCGGATAAGAATACGCTTTTGATCTTATCGGGTACGGGCGAGGTCATCGAACCGGACGAGGGGATCTGCGCGATCGGCAGCGGCGGCAATTATGCGTTGGCGGCGGCGCGCGCGCTGGCGCAGAATACGGATTTTTCCGCAGAGGAAATCGCCCGTAAATCGCTGAAAATCGCCAGCGAAATATGCGTATATACCAACGATCGCATCATCTGCGAAACCATTTGAAACGGCTCGGAGCGGGTTAAGGCATAAAATGAAGGAGAATGATATGGAAAACAATCAAACCAATCAGTTATCACCCAAACAGATAGTCTGCGAATTAAACAAACACATTATCGGACAGGAGTCGGCGAAAAAAGCGGTTGCCATCGCATTGAGAAACCGCTACCGCCGCGCGCAGCTCTCTTTGGAACTGCGCGAAGAAATTACGCCAAAAAACATCATCATGAAAGGTCCTACGGGCGTGGGAAAGACGGAAATCGCGCGCCGTCTTGCAAAGCTTGTCCATGCGCCTTTCATTAAGGTAGAGGCGACAAAGTACACCGAAGTCGGTTACGTCGGAAAGGACGTAGAGGGCATGGTGCGCGATTTGGTGGAATGCGCGTTCCGATTGGTAAAGGACGAAAAGACGGCGGAGGTTTCCGTGAAAGCCACAGACATCGCCGAAAAGAAAATGGTTAAAATTCTTGCCGAACGGAAGAAAGCCGACCGCGGCGAAACGGCGCACGAAGTATTCGAGGCGAATTTGCTCGAATCTTTGCGCAAAGGAACGTTTGATCAACTCGTGATCGAAACAGAAGTGCGGGACGAACCGAAGACCATGGAGCTTGTGCCGGGAGGCGCGGCAATCAATTTGGGTTCCATTTTCGGCGAAATGCTTCCCCAAAAGAAAAAGAAACGCAAAATTACCGTAAAAGAGGCGATGAAACTGTTTATTGCCGAAGAATCGGAAAAACTCATCGACAACGACGCGGTGCAGGAAGAAGCGTTGCGCCGTGCGGAAAACGACGGAATTATCTTTATCGACGAAATCGATAAAATAG
Source organism: uncultured Clostridia bacterium (assembly GCA_964481555.1). Taxonomy (GTDB): domain Bacteria; phylum Bacillota; class Clostridia; order Christensenellales; family Borkfalkiaceae; genus Gallimonas. Next base: position 16,988 of record CAYZTP010000015.1, read on the forward strand.
CGGGTAAGGGGAACACTTCCGGAGCGGATGTGTCGCGCGAGGGCGTGCAGCGGGATATCTTACCGATCGTAGAAGGCTGTACGGTGCAAACAAAGTACGGCGCGGTAAAAACCGACTATATGTTGTTTATTGCGGCGGGCGCGTTCCACGTTGCGCGCGTAGAGGATTTGATCCCCGAATTGCAGGGACGTTTCCCCGTCTCGGTCGAACTGTCGCCCCTGACGAAAGAGGATTTCGTCAATATTCTCACCAATACCGAGCATTCGTTAACGCAGCAGTATGCGGTGCTTTTGGCGGTGGATAATATCGATTTGAAATTTACGCCCGACGCCATTGAAGCGATTGCGGAAATTTCCGAAGAAATCAATCTCACGAGCGAGGATATCGGCGCGAGACGGCTGCATACGGTTATGGAATATCTTTTGGAAGACATCTCGTTCAACGCAGGGGGCGGAGATTATCCGCTCATTCCCGTGGAAATCAATCGCGCTTATGTGGAGGAGCATTTGAGCAAGATGACCAAGGACAGGGATTTAAAGAAATACGTTCTGTAAATTATGGGCTTGCATAAAGCAAACGGTATGAACGTCCGATGATGCGGGAAAGGAGTTTGGCGATGATAGGGATTCCATTCGGCATAGAAGAAAAGAAGTTCGACATTACAAGAGCAGAAGAGCGCGAAGAACTGACGGAAGAAGCGGCGGAACAACTTCTTCAAGCCGCCGACAACGGAAGCGAATGCGCTTTTGACGCGCTTAATAGATTAAACGGATAAAGAACGCGGTTTTTCCGCGCCCGTCGGAGAGGAAAGGGGACCGTGAAACAGAAACGCATGAAAGAGAGGAGAAAAACATGATTCAAATACCCAAAGGGACAAAAGACGTGCTGCCGAGCGAAGTGTATCTGTGGCATCACCTCGAAAACACGGCGAGGGAGACGGCAGAACGGTACGCGTTTAAAGAGATCAGAACGCCCGTATTCGAGCATACCGAGCTTTTTGCGCGCGGCGTAGGCGATACGACCGATATCGTCAATAAGGAAATGTACACCTTTCTCGACAAGGGAAACCGTTCCGTTACGCTTCGTCCCGAAGGGACGGCGGGGGTGGCGCGCGCGTTCCTTGAAAACGGACTTGCAGGCGGCGTGCTGCCTTTTAAAGCGTATTATCTTATTTCGGCGTTTCGTTACGAACGCCCGCAGGCGGGGCGGTTGCGCGAATTTCATCAATTCGGCGCGGAGCTTTACGGCGCCGCGGGAGCGCAGGCGGACGCGGAGATCATCTCTCTTGCCGACGACTTCTTGAAAAATTTAGGATTGAAAAAAACGGCGCTTCAAATCAATTCCATCGGCTGCAAAACGTGCCGCGGGGAATATCATAAGGCGTTGAAAGAATATTTCGCGCCCTATCTTATCGATATGTGCGACGATTGCCGTTCGCGCTATCATAAAAATCCCATGCGCATCATCGATTGCAAAGAGGAACGTTGTAAAAAATACACGGAAAACGCGCCTCGTATGATCGATTACCTGTGCGAGGATTGCAAGTCGCATTTCGAAGAGGTGAAGTCGCTTTTGAACGGCGCGGGAATTTCGTTTACCGTCAATCCGTCGATCGTACGCGGACTTGATTATTACAGCCGTACGGTGTTCGAATTTACGTCGGACGCGGCGGGCGCGCAAGGGACGGTTTTAGGCGGCGGAAGATACGATACGCTGCTCGAACAGATGGGGGAAAAGCCTGTTCCCGCCGTAGGTTTTGCCGCGGGAATGGAGCGGCTCCTTATGGTGATCGCGGCGGAAAATGCGCCCGTACCTAAGGACGGCGGCGTAACTTGTTATTTCGCCGGCATGGACAAGCCCGCCCGCGAAAAAGCTTTTTTGCTTGCGGGAGAATTGCGGAAAGCGGGCGTTTCGTGCGAGGTCGATTTGATGGAACGTTCCGTAAAGGCGCAATTTAAATACGCCGATAAAACGAAAGCGCGTTTTGTCGCCGTCATCGGCGAGAGCGAACTTTCGCAAGGGGCTGCCGAAGTAAAGGATATGAAAAATTCCTCGTCCGAGCGCGTGAAATTTGCAGAACTTGCGCAATACTTAAAAGAGAAGGAGAAAAACAATGTCGAATAACGTGAAAGAAATCAGCGGAGAAGAACTGAAAAAGCTGATTGCGGAAAAAAAGACGGTCGTCTGCGATTTTTGGGCGGCGTGGTGCGGACCCTGCCGAATGCTGGGACCCGTCATCGATAAGCTTGCGGAAGAGTTCGCGGAGAAAGCCGAGTTCGTGAAAGTGAACATCGACGAAAGCGCGGAAACTGCGATCGAGCTGGGAATCATGTCCATTCCGGACGTATATATCTTCGAGAACGGAGAGGTAAAAACGCACAATCTCGGTTATGAACCGGAACCGCTCATGCGGGAATTTTTCAATAACAACTTATAAACGCGAAATACGCCTGCGGACAGCTGTCCGCAGGCGCATTTATATCTTCGAGAACGGAGAGGTAAAAACGCACAATCTCGGTTATGAACCGGAACCGCTCATGCGGGAATTTTTCAATAACAACTTATAAACGCGAAATACGCCTGCGGACAGCTGTCCGCAGGCGCATTTGATATGATGAATTATACTTTCAAGTGCAACAGTAAAGAATAAAAAAAAGAGTTCATATAAATCAATGTGTTATAATGATTTTACCACAAAACAAAAACACAGGAGAAATATATGAACTATACACATCTTACCATAGAAGAACGCGCTTTTCTACGAAAATATTACTAAGATTTATATGAAAATTGCAATATATATATTACATAAAGTCAAGAGATTTCAGCAAAATTTTACAAAAAAATTTTTTTATGCGCCTTAGATTGACAAGCGACCCGATTTCCGTTAAAATGAAATAAAATACTTCGGAGGAAAGCGCGTGCCGCCTTTGGATTTGGAACAACTCAATCAATTGCTCCGCCGTCTGAAAACGGGCGATCCGTGCGCGCTCGACGGGATTCTTGCTCTCGTCGGCAGGAGAATGCTTGCGCTTTCCCGCGGGATTGTAGGGAACGCGGCGGACGCGGAGGACGTATTGCAAGAGAGCTTTCTAAAAATCGCCCGCGGAATTCACGGCTATCGGGACGGCACGAATGCCTACGGTTGGATCATGCGGATCGTCCGCAATACCGCGCTTGACTTTTTGCGCCGCAACAAAAGAATCGCCTCTGAAAATTTGGACGAATTTTTTCACTTGACGGACGAACGGTATTCGCCCGAACGCAGGGAAGAGGCGTTTCTTTTGGAAGAAGCGGTCAACCGCCTCGAGCCTATGGAAAAAAGATTGATTTATTATCGGTATTATCTTGACTTTACCATTCGGGAAATCGCCGCGGAAACGGGTTTGAGCAAATCGGCCGTGCAGCGCGCGCTTGCGGCGACGGAAAAGAAATTAAAAAAATTAATGGGAATCGGGACAAATTAAGCCGTCGGGACGTTATAAAGATGACAGACATGAAAAAAGACGCAATCATCGAGAATAGTTTCCGCAGTTACTTTGCGGGAGTTGAAATGCCGCAGATCGATCTGACGGCGGCGAAGCGCGCCCTTGAAGAATCTTGCGCTTCCAATCAACGCCGCAGCAAAAAGACGCGGGCAAAGAGGCGGGCGATTTTCGGCGCGGCGTTTTCCGCGCTTGCCGTGTGCCTGGCGCTTATCGTCGCGTTGGTAGTGGTCTTCATGCCCGTTCAGTATTCTTACGAAGAGGCGTTCGCGCAGAGCGCGACTTACAGCGATTTAAAGGAAACGTACGGCGATAAGCTCGGCGGGCTGTCTGCCTTCTCGCTTTCGGATAACGCCACGGCGGAATACACGCTGTATTCGACGGACGGGAAAGAGGTGCTGCTGCGCGCCGACGTGGCGGTGCTTAGCGGAACGAACAAGCTGACGGGAACCGTTTGGCTAGATCTTTCGGCGGGTAAGTATCGCGCAACGGAGTTGGAAGAATATACTTCGCTTTCAAACGAAAAGAGCGGTTACGTCTATGAGACGGAATATTTGAACGGGGAATATGTTTCCCGCGCATTCTATAAGAGCGAAGGGGTACGGTATTATGTAGACGTCACGTCGCCCAACGATAGAGCGCTTGCCTTTATGATGGAAGTCTTGCGGGGGTAACGGCAGACTGTCTGTCGGTTTGGAAAAAGATCAAAAAATTTTTAAATAAACGGGACAAACGGGTGGTTCCGATCGTTGTAATAATAAATAACGGGAGGAATACGGCATGAAGAGAAAATCAAAAACAATCATAGCGGCTGCTGCCGCGGTCTGTATCGCGTTTGCGGCGGGCGGTTGCGGAGCGGAAGGGGTAGAGCGCGAAGGCTTTGTTCTGCTTTCCGAAAACGGCGGCGCGCCGAATTACGTTTACGATGCGATCGTCGAACAGGATTTTTGTTTGACTTCGCAAACTCCGGAGAACTATTTTTCGCTCGACCGCAACACGTCGAGCTACTCGCTCGTCAGGGCGCAGCTCAACGCGGGAAATCAAATCGCTTACGATTCCGTGCGGACGGAAGAGCTTGTCAACTATTTTACTTACGATTATCCCGCGCCCGCAGAGGGCGAGGAGCTGAGCTTGGCGGCTTACCTTTCCGAATGTCCTTGGAATACGGATCACGAATTGCTGACGGTGGGAATTCGAACGCAGAAGCGCGTTCTCGACGCGGAGCGCAACAATTATGTGCTGCTCATTGACGTTTCGGGATCGATGTCGGCGCGGGTGACGGGATTGGACGGAATCACTTGTCTCGATCTTGTAAAATACGGCGCCGAGAAGATGACGGAAACGCTTGGCGAAAACGATTCGGTTTGCGTCGTCACGTATGCGAACGGCGTAGAGACGGTTTTGGAACCGACGCTTGCCACGGCGGAGGGGAAGACCGACATGATAGCGGCAATCAAGGGGCTGACCGCCTACGGCGGTACGAACGGTTCGGGCGGGTTGCAGCTCGCCTATCAAAACGCGGAAAAATACATGAGCGACCAAGGAAACAACCGCGTTATTTTAATGACGGACGGCGATTTTAATATCGGAATATCCGATAAAACGCAGCTCAAAAAATATATCTCCGAAAAAGCGGAAAGCGGCGTGTATCTCTCCGTAATCGGAGTGGGCATGGGGAATTTAAGGGACGATATCATGCAATCGCTCGCGCTTTCCGGCAACGGCAACTACGCTTATATCGATACGCTGCAAGAAGCGGAAAAAGTCATGTGCGAGGAACTGAACGGAATGCTTACCGTCGTCTGTAAAGACGCGAAAGCGGGCGTTACGTTCAATGCGGACAATGTGGAAGCGTACCGTATTTTAGGGTACGACATGAAACAGATGTCGAAATCGGAGTATGAAAGTTCCAAAACGGACGCGGGTGAAATCGGGAGCAATCTGTGCGTGAGCGTGCTTTACGAAATCGTGCCGACGAAATCCGCCGCAGAAGGCGCGGCGCTTGCAACCGTCGAAATCAAGTATAAATCGGCGGCGGAAAACGAAGCGGAAAAGAGCGTTTCCGTCGTTGCGTTAAACGCGCATACGGGAGGGGACGATCAAGCGTTTGCGGCTTGTGTTATCGAATTCGGATTGGTTTTAAGACGATCGCAATATAAAGGCGCGGCAAGTCTTGCCGCGGCGCTGTCCCGTTTAAACGATCTTGCAGAATACGTTCAAGCGGATGTGTATAAATCGGAATTCGTTTCGTTGGTAAAAAAAGCGGTCGATTCCAGAGATTACGAATAAGAATATGCGCCCGCGGACATCTGTCCTTAGGCGCATATTGTTCGTTTCGGCAAAATTTCGTCGTATGCTTGCGTTTTTTTGCATATGCTGATATAATCAAATAAAAACGGGAGGATCATATGATCGATTTAACCTGTATCCAAAACGCCGATCCCGAAGTTTACGCGGCAATGAAAGACGAACTTGACCGTCAGCGGGGGAACCTCGAATTGATCGCAAGCGAAAATATCGTTTCGCCTGCCGTCATGGCCGCGATGGGGAGCCATCTTACGAATAAATACGCCGAAGGGTTGCCTTCGAAACGCTATTACGGAGGTTGCCAATACGTCGACGTCGTGGAGGATTTGGCGCGCAGCCGCTTGAAAGAGTTATTCGGCTGCGAATATTGCAATGTACAGCCGCACAGCGGCGCGCAGGCGAATTTTGCCGTGTATTTCGCCATGTTAAAGCCGGGCGATACGATCATGGGGATGAATCTTTCCCACGGCGGTCATTTAACGCACGGTTCTCCCGCCAATATTTCGGGAACTTATTTTAAGATTGTCCCTTACGGCGTTTCCAAAGAGACGGAAACGATCGATTATGACGAAATGGAGAAAATCGCGCTCGAATGTAAACCGAAGATGATCGTTTCGGGTGCGAGCGCATACCCGCGGACGATCGATTTTGCGCGTATCCGCGAAATCTGCGATAAAACGGGCGCGTACATGATGGTGGATATCGCCCATATCGCGGGGCTTGTGGCGGCGGGACTTCATCCTTCTCCCGTACCCTATGCCGATTTCGTAACGACGACCACGCACAAGACGTTGCGCGGACCGCGCGGCGGCGTGATTATGTGCAAAGAAAAATACGCAAAAGCCGTTGATAAAGCGGTATTCCCCGGCACGCAGGGCGGTCCTCTGATGCACGTGATCGCGGCGAAAGCGGTGGCGCTGAAAGAGGCGCTGTCTCCCGAATTCAAAATCTATCAAGCGCAGATAATCAAAAACGCGCAGGCAATGGCGGACGAATTTACAAAGAAGGGCGTAAGGCTCGTTTCGGGCGGAACGGATAACCATTTGATGTTGGTCGACCTCAGAAAAGAGAGCTTGACGGGAAAAGAGCTGGAATCACTGTTAGACAGGGCGCATATTACGGCGAATAAAAACACGATTCCGTTCGAAACGACGTCTCCCTTTATTACAAGCGGAATTCGTATCGGGACTCCCGCCGTCACTTCCCGCGGCATGAAAGAAGGGGAAGCGCGTGAAATAGCCGATCTTGTTACGAAAGTGATTCGAGAAAAAGAAGCCGCCGTGGAGCGCGTTGCGCAAGAAGTTACCGCTCTCTGCGCAAAATTTCCCATTTATGCCGACGATATTTTATAATTCTTTTTCTATAAAAAATATCTGATGCGCCTCACATGAATAAATTCTTTGACGTATTGCTGTATATCACTTTTTTTGTCTCCGTTCCTCTTTTTGTCGTGGAATTGATACGCTTTCCCGTTTGGGTCGGAAAAATCGATTTCACGAAAAATAAAAAAGGGAAATCGGTGGAGCGGTACCTCGAAAATAGATTTTCCTTGTTGGAAGGAAGAATTAGTTTAACCGTTATACTTTGTTTTGCGTCCGGCGTTATTTCTATCCTGTTTGGCTCGTTTCCGCGGGAAATCGAAAATCCGGGGTTTTTGCTGTTTATTCCGGTGTTGATTTGGTGTCTCGGCACGAGATTCGGAGGATTTTCTTGGGACGGTATTTTTTGAACACTGCAAAACGAAATGATATTTTTAAAGACACAAACAATCTTCGAACAATTTCTGTTCGAACCCGTGCTCAGTTCGGCGTGGGCGTATTGATCGGCTTTTACTTTTTCGGCATCATTGCTTTCGCCGTCATGCATTTTCTTTTTATACTCAATCTAATCTAAGAAAAATAAGATTGGTATTAAGCAACGCCGCGCGTTGAAACGTATTTCGGAAACGAGACGATTGATATTGTCAAAACGCTTGACGGCTGCCG